>NZ_BAAGUZ010000025.1:0-48651 GCF_054781135.1 Paralcaligenes ginsengisoli | reverse complement strand
GGTGCTGTGCAGTCCGGCGGTAGTCCAGCGCCGGGTGCTGACGAAGGGAAGGCGGGGGCTTTCGGCGGGCCCTGTCTGAGTGACGACCCGCATCGCGGGGCGGCGCGAGTTGGCCCGACGCCCGCCTGGACGAGGCAGACCCGGGCAGTCGGATAGCGCAGCTAGCCGACCGCTGGACGTGCCGGACTACACAGCACCGCCCACCCTGCGGCGTCTTAATAGAACTACCCGTCCAATGTAATAACCAAAACCTGAACAGATCAAAACGAAAGCCACTGAAACGCGTCCAGTTCCGTATACACTTAAACCGAAAAAGCTCTAGCAGCTTGGCAACAGCCGCTTCGATGTTCGAACTTATTCGAAAGGGCCGGCCTTGACAAAGCCGCCGCCCTGGAATTGCACGGCAGGGTCGCTCAGGTCTGGCGCGGGCGTGCGGGCATAGACGGCGTCCCGAAATACATCGGAGCTATCTTGCGGCACGTAGCCCACGTGGTGCGCACGGGAGTTGTCCCACCATGTGACGGCGTTGCGGGACATCCCGAAAACAATGGTGTGGCCCAGCACCGGCGTGGTCAGGCATGCGGTAATCAACCGGTGCAGGTCATCGAAGCTGAGCCAGGTGGCCAGCATGCGGCGGTCTTTGGGTTCGGGAAATGAAGAGCCGATGCGCACGCACGCGGTTTCGATTCCATAACGGTCGAAGTAGAAGCGTGAGAGGTCTTCTCCGAACGCTTTGCTCAAGCCATACATGCCGTCGGGCCGTGCGGGATGGTCGGCGTTGATGGTTTCGCTCTGGCGATAGAAGCCTGTCACGTGATTGGAACTGGCAAACACCACACGCTTGACGCCGTTCCGGCGAGCTGCTTCATACAGGTTGTATATGCCGAGGATGTTGGCCTGCAGGATAGGGCCGAAAGGTCCTTCCACGGACACGCCGCCCAGGTGGATGATGGCGTCCACTCCCTCGACCATACGGTTTACCGCCGCGGCGTCGGCCAAGTCGGCCAGTACGATTTCCTCGCCCGCAAGCGCGTCGCCGAACGGCTGGACATCCGACAGGCGCAATACCGAACAATTGTCTTTAAGGCGTTCGCGCAGTGCTTTACCCAAGCCGCCCGCCGCGCCGGTCAGCAACAGCTTTTGATGAACTTTGGGAGTTGTTTTGTGCATTTCGGGTCCGGATCCTGTGTTGCGCATGGGGTTGTCTGCAGCCTGCCAGTTCTAAAAGGCCTTTTCAAGCTGCTTATAAGTTGTCTGACAACTTGTAATTGTCAAGGTTTTTACTTTGGCTTGTCAATAGTCTCTAAGTAATTTAAGGAGAAGTCCTAGATGTTTATATGGGAGGCACTCGATTCGTCGTCGATTGCGTGCGGCTGAATATAAGAAATATTCTGTTGTACGATAAGATATAAAATCTTCAGGTCCGCCTGGGAATATCCAGGCCTTTCGCCACGGCGGGGCGGGCGAGGAACGCATCCAGGGCTCGTGTGACATTTGGGAAATCCGCGATTCCCACCAGGTCGCCTGCCTCGTAGAAGCCGATCAGGTTGCGCACCCATGGGAATGTAGCCATGTCGGCAATGGTATAGCTTTCGCCAGCGATCCAGGTCCGATCGGCCAGGCGCCGATTCAGGACGCCGAGCAGGCGCTTCGATTCCGCAACGTAGCGGTCTCGCGGGCGCTTGTCTTCGTAATCCTTGCCGGCAAATTTATTGAAAAACCCAAGCTGGCCGAACATCGGACCGATTCCACCCATTTGAAACATCAGCCATTGAATCGTCTCGTAGCGGCCGGCGCAATCCCTCGGTATGAATTGTTTGGCCTTGTCGGCAAGGTAGATCAGGATCGCGCCGGATTCGAACAGAGGAAGAGGCTTGCCGTCCGGGCCATTGGGATCCAGGATGGCCGGGATTTTGTTGTTCGGGCTCAGCGATAAAAATTCCGGCGACATTTGATCCTGGGTGTCGAATTTGACGAGATGAGGCTCGTAAGGCAGGCCGGTTTCTTCAAGCATGATCGACACTTTGACGCCGTTGGGCGTGGGCAAAGAGTAGAGCTGGATACGGTCGGGGTGCTGCGCGGGCCATTTCCGGGTGATGGCAAAGACGGAGAGATCGGTCATGCTGGATCCTTGCGGGGTGGGTATCGGCTTGCCAGAATACCCAGAAAAGCCTGGCAATGAAAGTGGCGGGGGAGTCCGTCGGCTTATCCGATCCGTTTACATATTGTTGCGCCGATATTCCTGGAAGCTCGCATGCGGCGCGTAGAATGAAAACAGGCTTGCGCCGTCCGATGCGTCCCGAGAGGAATACCCGGAGTGAAAATGCCCAGATATGCAAAGCTTGTTTTATGGGGATTCGGCAGTCTGCTGATCCTTCTGGTTTTCAGTGTTGTGCTGTTGCTGACCGTCAATTGGAACCACGCGCGGCCGTGGGTCAGTCAGCAACTCAGCGAGCTGGTGGATCGTCCGGTGTCGATCAATGGCGATCTATCTATACAGTGGCAATGGCCGAAAACAGAAACGGGCTGGCGTGCATGGGTACCGTGGCCACGCATCGGGGCCGAGCAGGTCGTCATTGGCAATCCGCCCTGGAGTCCGCAGGAAAGCAATATGGTCGAGGCAGGTCATTTCGCCGCGCAGATCAATCCCCTGGCCCTGTTCGATCACGTCATTCAGATTTCGACTTTGGAGCTCGGGTCGGTCCAGGTGCTGTTGGCACGAGGCCGCGATGGACAAAACAATTGGAGCCTGAAGAAGGAAGATACCGCGCCGCCATCGGACTGGACGTTCGATCTTCAGCAGGTGGCTTTGCAGCAGGTCGGCGTGCATGTCGAGGATGCGGTCAGTCAACTGGATCTCAAGACCGAGCTCGACACTCTGGACAGTACGACGCCGGATGGTTACGACTTGGGCTGGAAGGCCAAGGGCAGATTCAGGCGCGCCGTGATTGCCGGAGCCGGGCAGTCGGCCGGGGTCTTGTCGCTGCGGCAGGGAAGCAAGCCATTTCCGTTTGAGGGAAACATCAGGATCGGTGCAACCACCATTGCAGTTCGCGGTTCCGTAACCCGGCCCGAAGCATTGGCGGCGCTCGATGTGCACCTGAAGCTCAAGGGTTCCACCATGGCCGACTTATACCCGATACTCGGCGTCGCCTTGCCCAATACTCCCGCGTACAGCACTGAAGGCCATCTTGTCGGTGTGCTCGATCGCGCCGAGAACAGGTGGTCTTATCAGAACTTCAAAGGTACAGTGGGATCCAGCGATCTGCACGGGACTCTCGATTACATTGCCCGCAAGCCCCGGTCGCTGCTTAGCGGCACGCTGGAGTCGAAGCTGCTTCGCTTCAAGGATCTCGGCCCTCTGATTGGCGTGGATTCCAGCGATCATAAAGCCCAGAGCGGCGGCGCGGTGCAGCCGCCGGCAGGCAAGGTCTTGCCAGTCGAACCTATTCACACCGAAAGCTGGGGCACTATGGATGCCGACGTGACTTTTACCGGTCGGAAAATCCTGCGCAATAAAGATTTGCCGCTGGACGATATTCGTGCCCATATCAAGTTGAACGATAGCGTGCTGACTTTGGATCCCTTGTCCTTTGGCGTCGCGGGTGGGACTCTTGCTTCCAATATACGGATCGATGGCAAGGCCGTGCCCTTGAACGCGAAGATGACGATATCGGCGCGCCATCTCAAGCTGAAGAAGATGTTTCCCGCAGCACAGACGATGAATGCGAGCTTTGGCGAACTTCATGGTGATGCCTCGGTTTCGGCTCGGGGCAATTCCATTGCCGCCTTGCTGGGCCATTCGAATGGCACGGTCCAGGCGCTGGTCAGTAAAGGCACGATTAGCCATCTCTTGCTGGAAACGGCGGGTTTGAATGTGGCAAACATCGTCATCGTCAAACTTTTTGGAGACAATCAGGTGGAGTTGAACTGCATGGCCGCCGATTTCGGCATCAAGAACGGCCTTATGACGGCGCGTACGTTCAAGCTTGATACGAAAGATGCCATCGTGGACGTTACCGGGCAGATCAGTCTGGCGGACGAGCGGTTTGCGTTGGATATCAAGCCCGAAAACAAATCCTTTCGTATCTTTACCTTGCGAACTCCGTTGTACGTCAAGGGTACTTTCAAGAACCCCGATGTGGGTCTCTACAAGGGGCCTTTGCTGGCCAGGGCCGGGGCGGCCATCGTTCTGGGCGTGGTGGCCACGCCGTTTGCGGCGCTCTTGCCTTTGCTGAATCCAGGCTCGAGCGATTCCAATGGATGCAATGCCATGCTGGCTGCCGTCAGTGATAAGCCCAAGGTGCCTTCGGCGCGCAAAACGAAAAAGGTGCTTCCCTCCCATGAGAAGAGGGCTCACTAGGGCGTTTTTGGTTCGAGTGTTTATGGCGCTGAACGTGTTTCAGTCACTTTGTTTTTGAGCCGTTGTTTTTTGGGGTTGTGAGTTTGGGCTGTGTTTGCCGTGTTGGCTTGGGGGGTTAATTCTATAAAGACGCCGCAGGGTGGGCGGTGCTGTGCAGTCCGGCACGTCCAGCGGTCGGCTAGCTGCGCTAGCCGACTACCCGGGTCTGCCTCGTCCAGGCGGGCGTCGGGCGAACTCGCCCAGCCTCGCGAGGCTGGGCTCAGACAGCGCCCGCCGAAGGCCCCCGCCTTCCCTTCGTCAGCACCCGGCGCTGGACTACCGCCGGCCTGCACAGCACCGCCCACCCTGCGGCTTGCGTTGAGGTAATGCATAGAGGTATACATTGGGGAAGCCGCGTTGAGCCAATCACGGGCTACGTTGAGGCGGTGGGCGCTTTTAGTACATCCAGTCGTCAATCGAGGTAGATGTGGCCACGTGATGGAGGCATGAGTGCGGGCACGTTAACGGTTCTATAGGTGCAGGCCCATAACGGTAGATGCAAGCAAGTGAATTCCAGGCAAGCCCTAACGCGAGCCGTCTATCGGGGCTTGGGGTCAGGACCGGCGTAAGGCGTGCGCCGGATGCTACCGTAGGGAAGGCGGGGGCCTTCGGCGGGCGCTGTCTGAGCCCAGCCTCGCGAGGCTGGGCGAGTTCGCCCGACGCCCGCCTGGACGAGGTAGATCCGGATCAAGCACGCCGTGCCGGTCCTGACCCCAAGCCCCGATAGACGGCGTCTTTAAATACCTATCCATCGAACCTCGTAAACAATCGAGTGTCGTAACCACTCGAATCAAAAATGCGCTAGCCAAGGACTTGGCGGCTAAGAGGGGTTCTTTCTGTGGCCAGGCTTTGCCCTGTGGCTTGCCAGCTCCACTTCGAGCGCGTCGATGCGGCGCAGCAGGTTCAATGCCAGCGCCAGGCCATGCGCATCCAGTTCGAAATCGTCGCGCAAGCGGCGCGCCATGCGGGCTACAGCTATGCAATTGGTATGGAAGAAGTAATTGCGCGGGTCGTCATTCGAGGGCTCGATGATTCCGGTTTCCACCAGGTCGAGCAAGACGTCCTGAGTCAGGCCCGACACCTCGACTACATGTTCGAGCGAGCAGATATCCGACGTATTCAGCCATATGCTTTCAGTGATGTGAATAGTCATGGCTAGGCTCCTGTATAGAGTTGCGCGCGCGGGTTGAATTTCGATTCCGCGGCAAGCCTGGTGAACAGATCGCGTTCGGTTTCGGTCAGCGTCTTGGGCACGTCGATATGTACCACGGCGTATAAATCGCCTTGAGCGCCCGAGGCAGCCGGCAGGCCCCGCTTGGCCAGGCGGAGCTGGCGATCGGCAACGGTAGCCGCGGGAATCTTCATTTCTACCGTGCCGCCCAGCGTCGGTATCTGGACGCTGGCTCCCAGCGCGGCTTCCCAGGGGGCCAGGGGCAGGTCGATGTATAGGTCGTTGCCGCTGACCCGGTACAGCTTGTGGGGCTGGATCTTGATGACGAGATATAAGTCGCCCGGCTTGCCGCCGTGCAGGCCGGTTCCTCCTTTTTCAGGAAGACGCAGGCGCTGGCCGTCGGTTGCGCCTTTGGGTATGCGTACCCTGAATGTCTTCGGGATGCGGTGCAGCAGCCCTTGTGCATCGTACTCGGGCAGCGCGATGCTGATTTCCGTTTCCGCGCCGCTGTAGATCTGTTCCAGAGTGACCGGCACGGCGTATTCGAAATCCTGCCCATGCAGGGGGCGTTGTGTGTGTTCGCGCCCGCCGGCGCGCTGCGCCGCGGCGAAAGCGGCCAGCAGGTCGGCGAGGTCGACGTCGTTGAAGTCGGCTGGGGTTTCGTGGAAATGCTCTTGCCATTGGTGCGGCGGTACGAACTCCTCGCCCTGGGAGTGAGGCCCGAGATTATCGTACGCGGCGCGCTTTTCCGGATCTTTCAGTGTGGCATACGCCTCGGCCACGTTCTTGAATTTTTCTTCGGCGTCTGCATTTTTGGATACGTCGGGATGGTATTGATGAGCCAGCTTGCGGTAGGCCTTTTTTATGTCGGCCTGCGTGGCATTGCGTTCAATACCCAGGACTTGGTAGTAGTCGACGTATTTCATTGAGACTCCGCTTTGATGAACCAAGACTGAAACGTGTCAAGATTAACAATGAACGCAGACAATGGCAAAGCCGGCGACGCCTGCCCCGTTGCGCTAGGGTCCCGGGGGAGCAATCAAGGCTTCAAGAGCTTTGCGAAGCGCCGGCGGTAAAGGCACAGGCCGACGCGACTGCTTGTCGACGTAGACATGCACGAAGTGGCCATGCGCCGCCGAAAGCGGGTCGCCCTGCCTGAAAATGCCGATTTCATACCGGACGCTCGAATTGCCCAGATGCGCCACGCGAACGGCCGCTTCAATGGTATCGGGAAAGGCTAGGGAGGAAAAATAGTGGCAACCTGTTTCGACCACCAGCCCGATAACCTCGCTTTTTTCGATGTCGAGTACGCCCGCATCGATCAGGTAGCGGTTCACAACCGTATCGAAATAAGAATAATAGGTGACGTTGTTCACATGCCCATAGACGTCGTTATCCATCCAGCGGGTTGTAATGGACGTGGAGTGGCTGAACTCGGAACGATGGCGCGGCTGAGGTTTGGTCATGGGGAGTAGGTGATGTTTGCAAAGTGGCGGCAAACCCGGCGCTGGCGGTGCATCGCCGTGGCTGCCGTTAATAATAGCCTTATTGTTTCTTGTCAGAGGTCGATCAGTACATCGAAGCCGCCGTATATCAGGCGCTTGCCGTCAAATGGCATGGAAGCGGCGTTCATCATGGGTGCCATGCGTGGATCCTTCATGACCTTGTCGTTGACTTCGTCGCGATGGGCACGCGACTTATATACGATCCAGGCGAAGATGACGGTTTCGCCATCCTCAAGATTGACGCTTTGCGGGAAGGAGGTGAGTTTGCCGGGCTTCACGTCCTCGGCTATGCATTCGCGGTATTGCAAGGCGCCGTGTTCGCGCCAGATTGCGCCGCATGTGTTGGCCATTTTCCTGTAGGCCTCTACATTTTTTTTGGGGAGAGGAAGAACAAATCCGTCGACGTATTCCATGCTGTTTCTCCTTGGTGCCGCAGACGTGTGTGGGCGCCTGCTGCAACTTGTCGAGTCGATGAGTCGGAGTTTTGAAAAACATCTTGTGGACAGTGTCCACAAGATGTAGCATACACGATTTACGCTGCGCATGAAAAGCAATGCACCTTGCCGCAAACAGGCCGTGGCGGCGTGGGTTGCCGGCACTGCATCGGCGCATTCGATTAGTGATGCGCCGCGTCGATCAGCCTGGCATTTAGAAGCCGGGCCAGTCCTTGTGCGCCTTGCCGCATAACCTGATCATGATTCCATTTGAACAGCGGCTTTGCGATCGGCGCCAGGAAATTCATCCAGGGGCTGGTAGTATGCACATGCCACACATAGCGCAGGGTGGTAAGAGGGGCCTCGTGGGATAAATGCCAGCAGCCGATACCCTCCAGTTCGCCGCTGGCAAGACCTTCCAGAACCTCCAGCGGCACGGCTCGAATGACACGGATATCGAAGGTCAGCCGATAAGGCAGCCGGCCTTTCCAGGTAAAGCGCCGCAGGCTGCCAACACCATTGCCGTCGCCTCGCTCGGTTTCAACCACCTTTTCTACGCTATGCCACCATTGCGGCCATTGCGAGCAGCAAAAAATGGCGTCGGACACCTGCGATAAAGGCGCCTCGATGCGCCATGTAGTGACGAAACGAAATTCTGTCATGGGTCGTGCCGGTCAAAGTGGCTTGGCTTTCAGGACGTGCGCGACTGCCTGCATAGCAGGTCTCCTTTAAGGCTTCCGAGCCTAGCCTGTATTTTATATCTCCTGGATCCGATCTGTAGCGGCAAGTTTTTTGGCCTCCATTGCCCGAGGCGCCGATGGCCATGGCGGGAGGACCCGATGCGAATGTCCTGCTATGCTATTGCCACCAAAAATGCTGAGATATCTCGCGACGATGATCAAATTCGATGTAGCCATTGTGGGTAGTGGTTTGTCCGGCCTGACGGTGGCTTTGCACCTGGCCCGGGATAAACAAGTAGTCATTATTTCCAAGAAGGCCTTGCTCGATGGCGCCAGCAACTGGGCGCAGGGAGGCATCGCCGCGGTGCTGGATTCTCACGATAGTCACGCCCAGCATATTGCCGATACGCTGACGGCGGGTGCGGGGCTATGCGACGAGGCGGCGACGCGCCATATTGTCGAGAACGGCAAGCCGGCGATAGACTGGCTGATTGAACAGGGCGTGCCCTTCACCCCCGATGCCAGCGCCGAATTGGGCTTTCACCTGACGCGCGAAGGCGGACATAGCCAGCGTCGCATCATTCATGCCGCGGATGCCACCGGCCACGTGGTGCAAACTACGCTGGAACAAAAGATACGGGCGCACAAGAATATTACTCTGCTGGAAAATCATTCCGCTGTGGAGTTGATCACCAGCAGAATTTTTCGCGGAAAAATCGATCCGGCAGCCGAAGACGGCACCGCTGGCGACAGTCTGGCGGAACCCGCGCAATGCCTGGGCTTGTATGTCTTTGACGAAATCAGCGGCGGCGTGAAAACCATTCTTGCGAGCCACACGGTGCTGGCTACAGGCGGTGCCGGCAAAGTCTATCTGCACACCAGCAACCCGGACACGGCCACGGGCGACGGCATGGCCATGGCCTGGCGGGCCGGGTGTCGGGTGAGCAATATGGAGTTCATGCAGTTTCATCCAACCTGTCTTTATCATCCGGCCGCCAAATCGTTCCTGATTTCCGAAGCGTTGCGCGGCGAGGGCGGGATATTGAAGATCCCGCTCGATGCATCGGCGGATCCCGGCCTGAGGTTCATGCAGCATCATGACGAGAGGATGGAGCTGGCGCCGCGCGATGTGGTGGCGCGCGCGATCGATTTCGAGATAAAAAAGCGCGGCCTCACGCATGTGGATCTGGATATCAGTCATTGTTCGCCGGCATTTATCGAGGAACACTTTCCCACTATTCAAGCCCGCTGCCTGAGCTACGGCATCGACATTGCGCGCCAGCCTATTCCTGTTGTGCCCGCCATGCATTTCACGTGTGGCGGGGTGGTGACCGATCTCGAGGGCCGCACGGATATTCCGGGCCTGTATGCCGTGGGAGAGACCGCCTGCACTGGTTTGCATGGCGCCAACCGGCTGGCGAGCAACTCCTTGCTGGAATGCCTGGTGATAGGGCGCAACGCCGCCCGGCATATTGAGTGCCAGGAGGTTCGGGTGGAACCGGGTTTGCGGGAATCGATACCCGATTGGGACGATAGCCAGGTTACCGACCCCGATCAAGCCGTAGTGGTTTCACATGCCTGGGACGAGCTGCGGCGATTGATGTGGGACTACGCGGGGATCGTGCGCACCGACAAAAGATTGGCGCGCGCCCGGCATCGCATCGGTTTGCTGCGGGACGAGATCGAGGCGTACTACCGCGTTTATCGGGTGGATGGCAATATGCTGGAGTGCCGCAATCTGGTTCAGGTGGCGGCACTGGTTGTGGAAAGCGCCTTGTTGCGTAAAGAAAGCCGCGGCCTGCACTTCAGCCAGGATTATCCTTACTCATTGCCCAAAGCGCTGCCGACCGTGCTGACGCCCGGCGTCAGATAGCGCCTTACGCGGTTGCGACGATGCGCATTGAAAAATCGACGGCCCGGATGTCTTTCGTCAGGCTGCCGATTGAAATGCGATCCACTCCGGTCTCGGCAATATTGCGCACGGTTTCTTTGTTGATTCCCCCTGATGCTTCCAGCAAAGCACGGCCGGCGGTAATCGCCACTGCCGCGCGCATCGAGTCGAGATCGAAATTATCCAGCAAGACCGATGTGGCTCCCGCCTCCAAGGCTTGCTGAAGTTGGCTCAGGTTTTCTACTTCTATCTGGATCGGCACCGCCTGCGGCAGAGCCAGCGCGCGCTTCATTGCCGCGGCCACTCCGCCTGCCGCCGCGATATGATTTTCCTTGATCAGCACGCCATCGTACAAAGCCAGCCGCTGATTGCTGCCCCCGCCCACGCGGACCGCGTATTTCTGGGCCAACCTTAGCCCAGGCAGGGTTTTGCGCGTATCCAGGATTTTCGCCCGGGTGCCGTCGATGACGCGGACGTAGTCGCGCGTCGCGGTTGCCACGGCGGACAGCAATTGCAGAAAATTGAGCGCGCTGCGCTCCGCCGTCAGCAAGCCACGGGCCGGCGCGTGAATACGGCACACCAGGCTATTTGCACGCATGACATCGCCTTCCGCGTACTGCCACTCGATGCGCGTGCGTGGATCGCAGCGCTGCATGACGGCCTCAAACCATGGCGCACCGCAGAGCACGGCGTCTTCGCGCACTTTCAGTTCGGCGGTTTTAAAGTCGTCAGCGGGTACCAGAAGCCCGGTGGTGTCGCCGCTACCCACGTCTTCCGCGAGCGCGGCGTCGATGTTGGCCATGAAGGCGGCCTGGAGCGCGGCATCGAGAGGCGCCAAGGGATTGCGCAGGGTCGAGGCTTGCTGATTCATGCGGGGCCTATTCCAGAAAAAAGGGCGTGTTCTTTGGCGAGATCGCCGCTGGGGCGAACATTGGCTTTGCGCTGGGCGGCAAAATCCAGCATACGATCGATACACACGACCGCGCGGCTGCCGATGTCCGCGTCCAGGGTTATTTCGTTGCCGCCGGATTCCAGCGCATCGGCCAGATTCTGCAGCGAGTTCATCGCCATCCAGGGGCAGTGCGCGCAGCTCTTGCACGTTGCGCTGTTGCCCGCGGTGGGTGCGGCGATAAAGTATTTGCCCGGCGCCGCACCTTGCATTTTATGCAACAGGCCCATATCGGTCGCCACAATGAATGTGCTTGCGTCCAGCCTTTGTGCCGCGGCGATGAGTTGCGAGGTCGAGCCCACTACATCGGCCTGCGCGACCACGGCCGCGGGCGATTCGGGATGCACCAGCACCTTGGCGGCGGGATGTTCCTGTCGCAACAGTTCCAGCTCCAGTCCCTTGAACTCGTCGTGCACCAGGCACGAGCCTTGCCACAGCAGCATGTCGGCGCCGGTTTCTTTCTGGATGTAGCCGCCTAGATGTTTGTCGGGCGCCCAGAGTATTTTTTTGCCCTGCGCATGCAGGTGCGCCACGATGTCCAATCCGATGGATGAGGTGACCATCCAGTCTGCGCGCGCCTTCACGGCGGCGCTGGTGTTGGCGTAAACCACCACGGTACGATCGGGATGGGCGTCGCAAAACTCGGTGAATTCGGTGGCATCGCACCCCAGGTCGAGTGAGCACGTCGCTTCCAGGTCGGGCATGATCACGCGCTTGTGGGGGCTCAGGATTTTGGCTGTTTCGCCCATGAAGCGTACTCCCGCCACGACCAGTGTGCGGGCCTCGTGGTCGCGCCCGAAACGGGCCATTTCCAGCGAATCGGACACACAGCCGCCGGTTTCTTCCGCCAGGTCTTGAATGTCGGCATCGACATAATAGTGCGCCACCAGCACGGCC
This sequence comes from Paralcaligenes ginsengisoli, assembly GCF_054781135.1. Classification (NCBI taxonomy): domain Bacteria; kingdom Pseudomonadati; phylum Pseudomonadota; class Betaproteobacteria; order Burkholderiales; family Alcaligenaceae; genus Paralcaligenes; species Paralcaligenes ginsengisoli. Next base: position 36,722 of record NZ_BAAGUZ010000025.1, on the reverse strand, counting down.
TGTTGCTGCGCAAGCAGGCGCCTGATACGTTCCTTCAGTCCGTGTTTCTGGTCTGGGGAGGGAGGGGCGGCGATGCGCGCCCATGCCTGGGCACTGGTGCTGCAGCCCGATGACATATGCGGCCGTTCAAATTCAATGGCTTTGAGGTTCGACATGGAGGAACGAGAAAAAGAAAGGAGAACGCAATAATACGTCACCGAGGCCGGCCGTCAAACCAGCGTGTTGTAATGAGCATGAAACAGAGGCTTCCGGCGCGGCGGCGCAGGACAAAAGAGGTGGGATATTCAATGAAATTCGATGCGGTCATTTTCGATTGTGACGGTGTTCTGGTGGACAGCGAGGCAATTACCACGGGGGTGCTCAGAGAAATGCTCGAGGAATTAGGCTGGCCTTTAAGTCACCAGGAGTGCCATGCATTGTTTGTGGGCAAAGCCGTCCAGGATGAGTTGGCAATTATCCAGCAGCGCACCGGCAGGAAGCCGGGCCAGGGCTGGATCGACGAATTCAGGATTCGGCGCAACAGCGCGCTGAGCCTGAATCTTGAAGCGGTGCCGGGTATTCACGAGGCTCTGTCCCGGATCTCGCCGTATTGGCAGTCCGGCATTGCCTGCGCCTCGGCGGCGGATCGCGGAAAAATCAGCTTGCAGCTCGATAAAGTCGGGCTGCTGGGGTATTTTGAAGACAGGATGTTCAGCGGCTATGAGGTTGCCAGAAACAAGCCTTTTCCGGATGTGTACCTGGCTGCCGCCAAGGCGCTGGATGTGGCCGCGCAGCGTTGCGCCATTGTTGAAGACAGCGTAACAGGCGTTTCGGCGGGTGTCGCTGCCGGTGCCACGGTTTTTGCCTACTCCCCTTTGGGCCATGACGAGCCTCTGTTTCAGGCCGGGGCCTCGGCGGTTTTCACCGACATGGCGGCGCTGCCTGACTTATTGATGTGATTCTTTGGCCCGCGGCCTTCGGCGGCTTTATGAAGAAGCGAGGACTATGATAGGTCCTGGCAACAGGCTTGAAGTTTTCATAATGCAGTTGGAACCAGGAGCATGAATATGGATCAATCGATATTTCCCGCCATGACTAAAGAGCTCGCCAAGCAACGCGCCGATCTGGCGCCGGAGACTATGGCCGCGTTCAAGGCATTTAGCGCGCAGGTGTTCGCCGAGGGAGCCCTGCCCAAAAAAATGAAGCAACTGATTGCGGTGGCCGTCGCGCATGTCACGCAATGTCCCTATTGCATTCGTGGTCATACCGAACTTGCCGTACGGGAGGGCGCCAGCGAACAGGAAATCATGGAGGCCATCTGGGTTGCTTCGGAAATGCGGGCGGGCGGAGCCTATGCCCATTCCGCCCTGGCGCTGGATACGATCAATCACGCAAAAAATCGGCACAGCGCCTGAACGTCACTCTTCGCAATAGTCATGGCAACAGTCGGGCCATCGGGCTCGACACTCCGGTGGACATGAATAGCGCTTAAAAAGAGTCACCTGGTCTGGTAGCTATACGAATTTCAATATGAATGATATGAAATTTTCATTTTTATTCATATATGGAAAACGACAAAATCGAACGGATGCAGATGCTGCTATAGAAGCAGCCATGCGTATCGGCGGCATTTTGCCCGTCGGCCAATTTCATATTGGCGGTATCCATCCATACGCAAGAATAAACCTGTCCGGAGACAACCATAATGAATACAAGACTTGCCTTGAAACTGGGGGCGACAGCACTTCTGGGAATGCTGCCGTGGATTGCGATGAATGCCCGTGCCGACACGTATCCCAGTCATTCGATGACGATAGTCGTCCCGTTCTCGGCGGGCGGCGGCGCCGATATCGTCGCGCGGCTCTTGGCGCAGGAATTGTCCAAGAATTTGGGTAATGCACCCATCATCGTCGATAACAAGGCCGGCGCATCCGGAAATATCGGCGCCAATTATGTGGCGCGGGCCAAGCCGGACGGATATACCCTGCTGCTGACCAACAGCACCATGACGATCAATGGCAGCCTCGGCTTCACGCAGGGCTACGACGTCAAGAAGAGCCTGGAGCCTATTGCAAACCTGGTGTCCACGCCCATTGCCCTGGCGGTGAACAGCAAACTGCCGGTGAAAAGCGTGGCCGATCTGGTGGCGTATGCAAAGCAGCATAAAGGCAGCTTGAGCTACTCTTCTTGCGGAACCGGAACTCCGCAGCACTTCGCCGGCGCCGATTTCAATTTGCTGGCGGGGCTGGACATTCTGCATGTGCCGTATAAAGGGTGCGCGCCAGCCGTGAACGATGGCTTGAGCAATCAGGTGCCGATCTTGTTCAGCACGATTCCCAATGTGGCGCCGCATGCCGAGGCGGGGCAGCTGCGGATGCTTGGCGTTGCCTCGAAGAACCGGCTGTCGTTCATGAATGACGTGCCCGCCATTGCAGAGACACCGCCGTTTTCAGATATGGACATATCGGTGTGGTTTGGCTTGTTCGCGCCGGCAGGCCTGCCGGAGGACGTCCGCCAGAAACTTGAGTCGGCGGTATTGACCACCATGAAAGAGAAGAAGCTTCAGGGCGAATATAAAGACCGCTATTACGAGGTCGATGTCCTGAACTCCAAGGATTTTGCCAAACGGGTCGATAACGATTTGGCCACCTACAAGAAGCTGGCGGATCAATCCCACATCTCGCTGAAATAACACTTTATAAAGATTCAAGGAAAGCACGGCCATGAGCAATGAGCTGCAATTCGGTGTGGAAGACCTGGTGTTTGCAAATCGCATTCTTGCGAAATATGGCGTGCTTGACGGCTTTGGGCATGTCAGCATGCGCAATCCCGATAAGCCGGAACATTATTTTTTGTCGCGTTCCCTGGCGCCTGAATTGGTTGCGCAAAATGACATTATTGAATATGACCTCGACTCCGTGGCGGTAAACGGCGATTCGAGAAGACCGTATCTTGAACGTTTTATTCACGGAGAAATCTATAAGCAGCGGCCGGATGTACAGGCGGTAGTGCACAGCCATTCGCCCTCGGTCATTCCATTCGCCGCGTCCAGCGTACGCCTGCGCCCTATTTATCACATGGCGGGCTTTCTCACCGGCGGTGCGCCGGTATTCGATATCAAGAGCAAATTCGGTTGCACGGATTTGCTGGTCACCTGCGCCGAACATGGGGCCGAGTTGGCGAAAATCCTTGATGGATCCAGTGTTTCCCTGATGCGCGGCCACGGTTTTGTTGCTGTTGGCGGCGACGTGTCGGTTGCGGTGTATCGTGCCATCTATACGGAATTGAATGCCTCCCTGCAAGAGAAGGCGATCAATCTCGGTGGAGAAATCATTTATCTGGATGAGCAGGAAGGGCAAAATGCGGATGCCACGATCCGGGGCGTTATGCACAGGCCGTGGGAACTCTGGAAGCAAAAGGTGGGCGCCTTGTAGTTCGCTCCAGCTTGTGTCATGTTTGTGCGACAGAAGGGCTGCGGTTTCGCAGCCCTTCCTGCATTCGTTATACGAAAATCAATAAAGCGGCTAGCATAAGGCCTCATGAATACTTTGAATAGACCTCCCACACCGATTGCTGCAACCTTGATCGCCGCGCTCGGACTTGCGTCCGCGATGGGTATAGGGCGCTTTGCGTTTACACCCTTGCTGCCCCTGATGCAGCAGAGCTTCGGCCTGACCCTGCGGCAGGGCGCCTGGCTGGCAAGCGCAAACTATATTGGGTACCTTCTGGGAGCGCTCGTCAGTCTGATTTTCAATCCGGCGCCGGGCCGTGCGGCGCGGCTCAGCCTTCTCTGGATCGCGGTGCTGACGATTGCCACCGGGTTGACACACATGTTCGAGGCGTGGGTAGTACTGCGTCTGCTTACCGGCGTGGCAAGCGCCTATGCCCTGATCGGCATTTCGTCGTGGGTATTGAATGTGCTTTCGCAACAACCCTCGACTTTTTATGGCTGGGTCTTTGCCGGAGTCGGCCTGGGGATGATACTTGCCGGGTTTACCGGTCTGGCGGCCGGTGTCTGGCATCAATCTCCCGACCATGCATGGCTCGCCATGGGTGTCTTTGCGGTTGCGGTGTTGGTCCTGGCGTGGCGTCCGCTCAATTGGGGGGCAGGCGCGCCGCGTGCCGTGGCGGCGCACACGGCCCAACGCATGGGTGTCGAGGGTTGGAAAATTACTTTTTGCTATGGCGCTTTTGGCTTTGGCTACATCATTCCGGCCACATTCCTGCCGGCGTTTGCACGCCAGTTGATCAGCGATCCGTCCGTGTTCGGTTGGGTTTGGCCGGTATTTGGGGCGGCCGCGGCCCTCTCGACCATAATCTCCGCCTATCTATTCAAACAGGCATTGCCGCGAAATGTATGGGCATACAGCCTTGTCGTGACGGCCGTCGGAGTTCTGGCGCCCGCCCTGTACCCCTGCCTGGCGACGGTCGTGATCAGCACCTTCTGTGTGGGCGGCACCTTCATGGTGGTGACGATGGCGGGCCTGCGCGAGGCGCGCTTGGTGGCAGGCGCCGACGCTTCAAGGCTGATCGCCGCCATGACTACTGCTTTCGCCGTCGGGCAATTGCTGGGGCCTTTGACAATTCCGCCCGGCACATTGCAAGAATCGATTTTCTACCCCAGTGTGGGGGCGGCTTGCCTGTTGCTGGCCGCCGCAATTACATTATTGCGGCGTCGTTCCACTACATAATCAGTGAAAAAGGATTCCGATGAGCACCGTACGCACTCGCGCCGATCTGTTTTGTAAACGTTATGGGCTGGGCCTGCCCATTTTGCTGGCGCCGATGGCGGGCGCATGTCCGCCGTCGCTGTCGATCGCGGTGGCCGATGCGGGCGGGCTGGGTTCTTGCGGCGTGTTGTTGATGCAGGCGGCCGACATCGCCGCCTGGGTGGCAGAATTTCGCGCGCATACCCAGGGCGTGTTCCAGCTCAATCTGTGGATACCCGATCCCAAGCCGGTGCGCGATGCGCGGCACGAAGCCTCGATTCGCGAGTTCCTTTCCGCTTGGGGGCCGGCTGTGCCCGCGGATGCCGCCGACGCGTCGCCGCCCGATTTTTCCGCTCAGTGCGAAGCCATGCTCGAGGCCAGGCCGCCTATCGTTTCCTCGATCATGGGCCTGTATCCGGCCGAATTCGTCAAAGAGCTCAAGGCCCGGGGCATCGCCTGGTTTGCCGTTGTGTCCACCGTGGCCGAGGCCAGAGCGGCGGAAGCCGCCGGGGCGGACGTGGTGGTTGCCCAGGGCATGGAAGCGGGAGGGCACAGGGGGTGTTTCGATGCCAGCCAGGCCGAGATACAGCAGGTAGGCTTGTTTTCCCTGCTGCCCGCGGTTGTGGACGCGGTGAAGATACCTGTTGTCGCCACGGGCGGCATCGCCGATTCGCGAGGCGTTGCGGCGGCACTGACGCTGGGGGCGAGCGCGGTACAGATCGGCACGGGTTTTTTACGCTGCCCCGAAGCCAAGCTTAATCCGGCCTGGGCCAGGGCCCTGGCCGATGCGGCACCGGAAGGCACCGTCGTAACCCGTTCGTTCAGCGGCCGGGCCGGCCGCAGCATTGCTACCGATTATGTGCGGGCGGCGAGCGCCGCCACGGCCCCGGTTCCGGCGCCTTATCCGGTGCAGCGCGGCCTGACGGCGGCCATGCGCAAGGCGGCCCAGCAAAGCGGCGACATACAAAGAATGCAGGCGTGGGCGGGGCAATCCGCGGGCATGGCTTCGGATCGGCCGGCGCGCGAGCTTGCCCGCTCGCTTTGGGATGATGCGCAGCTATGGCTGCCTTGACGGCTTTTCGCCGGGCGCGCTGCTACATTTCCTGCGGGGCGGCCATTTCCCAGGCGGGCCCTTTGAGCTCCACGAGATTGCCATCCGGGTCGTTGATATAGAGGGAAGGCCCTTCGCCTTGGGCTCCGTAGCGGGATACGGGGTCTCCTACCTGGACATCGTGCCGCCGCAGATGCGCCTGTATTGCTTTGGCATCGAAAGGCGCTATGCTTAAACAGAAGTGATCGAGATTGCGCGCTTCCCGGCCAGGCGCGGCGCCGCCCTCGCGGCCCAGTATGCCGTCGATGGTGATCAGGTCGATCAGCGAATTGCCGGCGCGGATCTGATACAGCCCCAGGTCGTCCCGGATGCGGTCCATTGAACAGCCCAACGCGTTCAGATAGAAACTCAGCATGGCTTGAAGGTTCGAAACGCGCAGCACGATGTGGTCGATGTGTTGGATTTTGAACATGATGTCTCTCGCTAGAGTACTTTCTGTTCATGAAGCCGGCCCGGCAAACGCAACTTGCAAGAATCGGTTCCGTGGCAGAGGTGTGTGAGGCCTGATTTATTTGGGTGTTGATCCTTTGATATGCGCGGCTCGCAGAAAATCGAAATCCACACCTTTGTCGGCCTGGGTGACTGAATCCAGAAACAGCTTTTGATATCCTCGTTCGGCGGTGGGGGGGGTAACAGGCTTTTCTTTCATGCGTTTTTGCAATTCGGCGCTGGAAACCAGCAGGGAGATTTCCCGGTTCTTTACGCTCAGCCGGATCCGGTCGCCATTCCGGACGTATGCCAGCGGGCCGCCGATGGCCGATTCGGGGGTGACATGTAAAACAATGGTGCCGAATGCGGTGCCGCTCATGCGGCCGTCGGAGATTCGCACGATATCCTTGACGCCTAGAACGGCCAGTTTTTTGGGAATCGGGATGTAGCCGGCTTCCGGCATGCCCGGGGCACCTTTGGGCCCAATGTTCTTCAGGACCAGGATATCGTCTTCCTTCACGTCCAGATCGTCGGAGTCGATTCTGTTAGCCAGGTCTGCGGCGTTTTCAAATACGACAGCCCTGCCTTCGTGCTCCATCAGTTTCGGATGCGCTGCCGACTGCTTGATAATGGCGCCATCCGGGGCCAGATTGCCTTCAAGTACGGCAATCCCGCCTTGCGGGTAAATGGGGTCTTTGATGGTTTTCACCACGTTTTGTGCAAACCCGGCGCCCGCGAGCTCCATTTCCTCGCCCAGGGTTCGCCCGGTGACGGTCAGGGCATCCAGCTTGAGCAAGGGCTTTAGCTCGCGCAGCAAGGTGGCCATGCCGCCGGCCTTGTGGAAGTCTTCCATATAGTGTTGGCCGGACGGTTTCAGATCCAGCAGAACGGGCGTGTCGCGTCCCATACGATCCAGTGCCTTGAGGTCGATATCCAGCCCCAGGCGGCCGGCTATTGCAGTCAAGTGCACGATGCCGTTGGTGGAGCCACCGATGGCAAGCAGCACGCGCATGGCATTTTCAAATGCGTCGGCCGTCAGTATTTTGTCGATTGTAAGGCGTTTTATGGCAATCTGTACGGCCTGGGCGCCTGTCAGTTCGGCTATGCGCATTCTGTCGGCCGTTACCGCCGGAGGCGAAGCCCCGCCGGGAACGGTCATGCCCAGGGCTTCGGCGATGCAGGCCATGGTGCTGGCCGTCCCCATGACCGAGCAGGTGCCGACGCTGGCTACCAGTTGGTCGTTAACCTCGGCAACTTCCACGTCATCGATTTCCTGGGCTCGGTATTTGCCCCAGTATCGGCGGCAGTCGGTACAGGCCCCAACACGCTCGGAACGATGCGAGCCGGTCAGCATGGACCCGGTAATGAGTTGAATCGCCGGTATGCCGGCCGAGGCCGCGCCCATTAGCTGGGCAGGCACGGTTTTGTCGCAGCCGCCTATCAGCACGACGGCATCCATGGGCTGCGCCCGGATCATTTCCTCGGTATCCATCGACATCAGGTTGCGCAGATACATGCTGGTTGGAAATGAAAAGCTTTCATGGATGGATATGGTCGGGAAATCCATGGGCAAGCCGCCCGCCAGCATGATGCCGCGCTTGACGGCCTCCATCAGTTGCGGAGCATTGCCGTGGCAGGGGTTATAGGCGCTGCCGGTATTGGCTATGCCGATGACGGGCCGGTCCAGCGCCGTATTGGTGTAGCCCGCGCCCTTGATGAAAGCCTTTCTCAAGAAAAGCGAGAAGGCGTTATCGCCATAGCTGGTCAGGCCTTTGTTCAAACCGGTGGCGTCGACATTGGGTGTGGCTGATTTCTTGGGCATGGCCTGTTTCTTTGTTCCGCTGTTCGCTGGGATTACTGTCTTCATTTTTAGACAAGGCCTGGATAAATGCAATATTTAATTGATCCGGGCCGGCCTGCGGGCTTGCATGCGTTGCACCAGCAGCAGCCCCGACACGACCAGCGCAATGGAAAGGCACAAGGTCCAGGATGGCAGGTGTTGTTCTATCGGCAATTCGATCAGTGCGGCGGTAACCGGCCCCAGTGCCTGGAAAGCCACGACGCGGCTGGCCTCGATGCGGCCGAGTGCCCACAGCCAGAGATAATAGCCAAGCCCGCTGGCGAAACCCATGAATACGACATTCAGCCACTGGACGAGGTTCAGCGGCGGCCAAAGCGCCTGGCCCGTGGATAGGCAGGCGACGGCCAGAAACACTACAGAAGAGAACATTGCGATTCCGCTTGTGGGCAGGGCGGGATAGCGCTTCAGATAGGGCCGGTACAGCACGCTGCAGCTTGCGCCGACGATGGTTGCGCCGATGATCGCGGCGGGCGATGTCCAGCCTGTGCCACCGCCCGCGGCCAGGGACGAGGGGTTGAGAGAAACCGCCACCCCGGTAATCGCCAGCAGGATGCCGATTGTTTTGGTGCCATCCAGGGTTTCCTGGCGCAGCGCCAGTGCAAGACACATAGTGACCAGGGGCATGGTCGAGAAAATCAGCGCGCACAGCCCCGCCGACAGCGATTCGAGTGCATAGTTCACCAGCACGATCAGCACGGCGAACTGCAGGATTCCCAGCGCTGCGATGGCCACAATATCCTTGGCCGTATATTTGGGCCAGCGAATGCCGAGCAGGGGTATGAGCAGAAAGGCCAGGCCTATCAGATAGCGTAAAAACGCCAGCGTTACCGGAGACACGGCAGGAGCGACGACTCGGGTGGCGACCATTGCGGCGCCAACGAGCACGCCCGTGGCCGCGGCGGCGCCCAGCGCGAGCCGGTATGCATTCACAGAAGGAGCTCCCAGGTTTCGCCGACCAGGTCTTTGCCGAAACTATGGTGCGGTTCTTCTTCGACCAGCTTGAAGCCGGCGTTCTGATAGATGCGGCGTGCGCCGATCAGGATGCTGTTGGTCCAGAGCACCAGTTTCCGGTAGCCCAACTGCCTGGCATGTCGGATGCACTCTTCCACCAGGCGCTTGCCGATGCCCAGGCCGCGGGCTCCGGGCTCCACGTACAGCAGTCGCAGTTTTGCGGTATCTGCCGTATGCCGCACCAGAAACACCGAACCGACGACCGCGCCGTTCTTTTCGGCAATCCAGCTGCGCTCCCATGCGGGGTTGAAATCTCGGATGTACTTGGCGATGACTTCCGCCACCAGTGCTTCGAAATCGGTATTCCAGCCGTATTCCTGAGCGTATAGGGCTCCGTGCCGGTGAATGACCCAACCCATGTCGCCCGCTTGCGGTTCTCGCAGCAGATAGGTTTGGCTGGGCTTGCCCAGCAAGCCTTCGATCTGGTGCATGGCGTCGACCAGTTGCTGTTGCTCGGCTTGTGTAAGCTGTTCCAGCATGGCTGCCACCTCTTGGTGCGAGGCCTTGTCCAGGGGCTCGAAGCTGGCACGGCCCTGGCGAGTCAGGGCAAGCAGAGAGGCTCGCGCATCGGTTTTGGAACGTGTTTTCTCGATGAGCCCGCGTTTTTCGAAGCCTGCGATGACACGGCTGAGATAGCCGGCATTCAAGCCCAGTTCGTTCACCAGATCGGTTGTTGTCAGCTTGGCTCGATGAGCCAGCTCGTAAAGAATCCGAACTTCGGTCAGGGAGAACTTGCTGTCCAGCAGATGCTCGCGCAGCACGCCGATCTGGCGGGTGTAGAAACGGTTGAAGCGGCGGACCGTTTCGGCCCGATCTGCGAGTTGCCTGGCGTCCATTTTGATTTCTCCCAAAATTTGCTAGAAGCAATTATATATGTGCTTTTAGCAATTAAAAAATGGCTGTGCGCAGACTATACGGAGTGTTTTATGATCTTACTTATTCGCAATCAGGCCAGGCTCAGGACATGTCGCAAAAAATACCCCTATTGGTGCTCGTTCCGCTTCAAACGATATACCGGGATCAGGTTTCCCAGGCTTACGACATGGTGTATGCGCCGGACAAGGCCGCACGCAACGAGGCCATTGCCCGGGACGGGGCGCGTATTCGGGGGGTGCTGACCATAGGAACGATTGGGTTGACCAGCCAGGAGATGCAGGCCATGCCGGAGCTGGAGATCGTTTGCTCGCTGGGCGTGGGTTACGAAAATATCGATATTTCCGCGGCGCGGCAGCGGGGAATTACTATTGCCAACGGCGCCGGTACTAACGATGCCTGTGTTGCCGATCATGCATTCGGCCTGCTCATTGCGGCGGTGCGCGGCATCGTAACACTGGACCATGCCGTTCGCAGCGGGATGTTCCGCGATGCTTTGCCCGCCTATTCGCCTACCGTGGCTAACAAGCGCCTGGGTATTGTGGGCCTGGGCATGATAGGGCGGCAACTCGCCAAGAGGGCAGCCGGATTCGACATGGAGGTGGGCTATCACAGCCGCAGCCGGCGCGACGATGTGGCCTATGCGTACTTCGATAGCGTTCAGGACCTGGCCAAATGGTGCGATTTTCTGATTGTTGCCACACCGGGGGGGCCTGCTACGCGGCATCTCATCAATACGCCGGTGCTCGACGCTCTTGGACCGCAAGGCGTGCTGGTCAATGTCTCGCGGGGCAGCGTGGTGGATACCGAGGCGCTGGCCGCGGCCTTGCGCCGTGGCAGCGTTGCTGCGGCAGGCCTGGATGTGTACGAGAGCGAACCCTTGGCGCCGGAATCCTTGATCGATCTGCCCAATGTGGTGCTGACTCCTCATGTGGGAGGGCGTTCACCTGAAGCCATGCAGGCCTCGCTTGATCGGTTTCTGGAAAACATCGGCGGCCATTTTGCGAATCGCGGGGTGGTTTCACCGGTCCTGGCCGAAGGCTGATCTAAGCAAACAGCACGCTAGCGTGGCAAAGGGCTGCGGGGATGGGGTCAGGCCGCGGGCGATGTGTTGCGGGGCAAGGCCCAGGTGCTTACGACCTGGGCAACCGGGTCGCCGCCGTCGGCCGGCTCCAGCAATACTTCTCCGGCGGTGAGCTTGCCGATTTTCAGCAGGCGGGCGTGGGCCAGCACGTCGCCCGCCGGTGTTTTGCGCAGAAAATTGATGGTCAGGCTGGCTGTGACCGCTTCGGCATTGCCGCTGGCACCCACCACTGCGGCATAAAGCGCCAGGTCCGCCAGGCCCATGAGCATGGGGCCTGCCACGATGCCGCCCAGACGCTGGTTGGAGCTGCGTGCCGGCAGCCGCAATAGCGCGGTGCCGTAGCCGATTTCCAGCACCTCTATTTCCAGCTGTGCGGCAAAAGGGTGCTGTTGCTCGAGCAGTTTATTGAACTGGGCAACAGTAATTCTGGGTGTGGCAGCGGCGGAATTCATGGCAGTCCGATCAATGTTTTTCAGCATAGGGGGTGTTATGAGCGTGCATTCAGAAACTGCAGCACTCGTTCGTTGAACGCTTTGGGGTTGGCAAGATTCATGCCGTGAGCAGCCAGCGGAATGGTCGCCCTTTCGGCGCCTGGCAAAGCCTGCTGCAGAATGTCCAGGCGCTGGCCATAACGGGCGGGGCTGTTTGCGCCGCCCAGCAACAGCACCGGGCAGCTCAGCTTGCGGACCCGCTCCAGGCGAAAGCTCTGGTCGATTTCGTGGATTTGCGACAGCAGGGTGCCGGCATTGTCTTTGACCATGGTTTTGAACCAGCTGACCATTTGGCGCCAGGTGCCGGCACCATTTACCGTGTCGACGAATTCGGCCAAGGCACCGTCAAGATCGCCCGTCTTGAGCTTTTGCACTACATCGAGCTGAAAGGATTGCAGCACGGGTTCTTGTTCGAAGCGGAACCCGGGGTCGGCCAGAGTAAGGGAGCGTGCCAGTTCAGGAGCCGTGCACGCCAGTTCAAGGGCCACATGCGCGCCGCGCGAGTGGCCCAGTATGTGTACGGGCCCCTCCGTCTGTTGCAAGCGTATGAATTCGATCAGGTCCTGCGCATGTCGAGCGACACCGAAGGCTGGATTGTCGTCGGTAAAGGCCGAAGGCCAATAGCCGCGCAGGCTGGGTGCGAGCACCTGCCGTTGCTGGCTGAACGCAGGTATTTGCCAGCGCCAGTAGCGGTAATCGCACAAAGACCCGTGGATCAGCAGCACGGCCTGGCCGCTGCCCGCCATCGTATAGGCCATAGGGTAGTCCAGGCCAGGGGCAATGTATTGAGGTAGTGTGTCTGCGGTGGACATGAAGGGATTCAGATCTGTATCAGGTCGTCGACCAGCACACAGGGATACCCAAGACTGCAGGTTTCGATGCGTGCCCGGATCGAGAATGTTTTTGCGAGTATATCGGGATTGATCACGTCTTGCGGCGCTCCACTGGCCAACAGCGTTCCCTGTTTCATGAGCAGGGCGTAGTCGGCGTAGCGCAAGGCGATATTCAGATCGTGCAGCACCAGAATCGTCAACAGGCCTCGGGTGCGGGTCAGTCGCCGCAACAGATGCATGACGTGATGCTGGTAGTTCAGGTCGAGCGAGGCGAGGGGTTCGTCGAGCAGCAATACGGCAGGCTCGTGGATGAGCGCCTGGGCAAGACCGACCAGCTGTTTTTGCCCGCCGGACAATTCGTCCAGGTAGCGAGGACCCAGGGCGGCTATGCCCAGGTCGTGCAAGATTGCTTCCACGCTGGCGATGGCGTGGGCCGGACGCAGTCTTGCATGGCGATCCTGCCCACGCGCCTGGAGCGCAACCAGCAGCGCTTCAAGCACCGTCAAATGCACGTCGCCGGGCAAGGATTGCGGCAGGTAGCGAACATGCTCGGCGCGTTCGGTTGCTCCGAGAGTGTTCAAGTCGATCTTTCCCAGATCGAGTGCGGCCAGCGTCGCGGGCAGCAGGCCGGCAATGCTTTTCAGCAATGTGGATTTGCCGCTGCCATTGGGGCCCAGCAGGGCCACCAGGCTGCCCATGGGTAAATCGGGCATATCCAATTGCTCGAGTATTGTTTGCGAACCCAGGGTGGTTGAGACCCCGCGGATATGCAGCGTGCTGATCGAGGATTCCTGTGCCATGGCCTATTGCAGCACTTTCCTGCGCAATACCGCAATCAGGAAGAAAGGGATGCCGACCAGCGTGGTGACAATACCCACGGGAAGCACCGCGTCGGTGGCGAGAAGCTTCGATGCAATGGACGCGACAATCAGAATGACACTGCCGGTCAGGGCGCTGGCGGGCAAGTACCAGCGATGGTCTTCACCCCAGAACCTGCGGGCAATGTGCGGCGCGATCAGCCCTATGAAGCCGATCACGCCCACCAGGGCAACCGCCAGGGCCGCCAGAATGCTGATGCGAATCAATGCGGCGCGCCGGACTTTTTGCGTGTCGACGCCAAAACTGGTGGCGCGTTCATCGCCGAAGCGCAAGGCGGTAAGTTGCCAGGATTGCCTTAGCGAATACAGAAAGACGATGGCCAGCACCAGGGACATGGCGCCCAGCCGCGGCCAGTCGGTGCGGGCCAGGCTTCCCATCATCCAGAAAATCAGATCCTGCAGCGCGGCGGCGCTGGCCGTGAATTGAACCAGGGACAGCAGGGCGTTGAAGGTAAAGACCAGCGCTATCCCGAACAGAACGATACCCGCCGTGCCTATGCGCGCCTTGCGTGCCACGAGATCCAGCAGATAGGCGCAGAACAGCGCAAAAACAAAGGCGTTGGCGGCCAGCACATACTGGTTTGGGACAAATGGCAGATTGAAATCGAAGACCAGGGCGAGAGAGGCTCCCAGGGCCGCCGCCGACGAGATGCCCAGAGTGAACGGGCTGGCAAGAGGATTGTTCAGTACGGTCTGCATTTCGGCGCCGGCCAGACCCAGCGCGGCGCCTATCACGATTGCCATCAAGGCCTGCGGCAGGCGAATTTGCCAGACAATAATCGCCATGGTGGGATCGGCGCCACGGGGGTTCAGCAGCACCCGCCCCAATACGTCGGCGCTCAGGCCGGCAGGACCCACCAGCACGTCGATACACAGCAAGCCGATCATGACCCCCAGCAGCAGGACTAAAAAGCCTTTCCTGCGGCGCCAGACGCTTTGATAGGCCCTGGAGTTGGCGCAGCCGGGGTCGTCGGGCATTATTGCAAGAGCTTGAGGCGGCTTTTAGCCGTGTCTGCCGCCGATGTATTGGGGTAGGACTTTACAATTTTCTGCAGAGTGGCTTTGGCGCCGGCCATGCTGTTGAGCTCGACCTGGCTGGCCGCTACGACGAGCAGGGCATCGGCGGCACGAGGGTCCTTGGGATCCGCTTGTACCAGGCCTTGCAGTTCCTGGATGGCGCCTTTGAAATTCTTGCTGGCATAAAAACTGCTGCCCTGATAGAACTTGGCTTCGGCAGACAGCTGGCTGTTAGGATAGTTTTGAAGAAAGCTGCCAAAGGCTGCTGCGGCCTCTTTGTATTTGCCGCTGCGAAACAGGCCCATGGGTTGGTCGAAAGCCGCTTGTTCCTGGGCGTTGTCGACCTGCGGGTGGTTGCCGCCCGATTGATCCTGGCCAGCACGCTTCTCCATGTCTTGTTGCCACTGCATTTTTTCGAGTTCTCCACGCATGGTGGTGACCTCGTGCTGCAGGGTTTCCAACTGGTCGGCAAGCTGCAGGCGCGCTTGCTGATTTTGATCGGTAATCTGCTTGATCTGCGCGCGCAGATCAAGAATGGCTCGACGCGCCTCGTCGTCGGCAAACGCATGGGCTGGAGCGGCCAGCGACGATATGGCAATCGTTGTGGCTAGCACGGCTGTGCGCAAGGACAAGGAATAAAAGCTCATATTGGGTTCCCGTTCAAATAAAAACGCCGCGGCGGGTTGCCGCCACGGCGCTGCTAGGACTGCCGCGGTTGGATATTAGCGTTGGTACACGATATCGGCGCGACGGTTTTCGGCGTAATCCGCTTCGGTATTGCCCAAGGCTTTGGGTTTTTCCTTACCGAAACTGATGGCTTCGATCTGATTGCTGTTGACGCCCAACAGGGTCATCATGCGAGCGACTGCGTCGGAGCGACGTTGGCCGAGGGCCAGATTGTATTCAGAGCTGCCGCGCGCATCCGCGTTGCCTTCAATGCGGATTTTCTGCTGGTTGTGGGCTGTCAGGTACTTCGAATGCATTTCAACCAGGCTGCGGTATTGATCGGCCACAACATAGCTGTTGAAGTCAAAATAGACCGAGCGTTGCTGGGCAAGAGGGCTTTGAGGGTTGAACGGGTCCATGATTTGCCCCGAATTGGCCGAACCGGACCCAGAACCGGCACCGGCGTTCTTGTCGAGAGGTACGGAGCTGCAGGCTGCCAATGAGGCAACCAATGCAGCGATAGTGAGGCTTTTGGCGATGCGCGAGCTCATTTAAGTTCCTTTGAAAAAGAGTCACACTGAAAATTAGTTGGTAAATGGTCCCCAGGTGGGTTCACGTACTTTCCCGTTGAGGGCGGATAGCGTTTGGCGCACACGCCCGTCAACGGAAACGACTGCTAAAACACTGCGACCACCTTGAACAGAACTATAAAGGATTTGCATGCTGTTCGGTGCAAAACTTGGGGACTGATCGTCGGGTCCGTTGGTCAGCAATTGTTCAGATCCGCTTGCCATATTTTGCATTGCGATACGAAATGCCCCTCCCCGGCGGGTCACATATGCCAGGTTGTTTGCGTCGGGAGACATGTGAGGAGAAACGTTGTAGGTGCCATTGAAAGTGACGCGCTGGGCTTCACCGCCGCCGATCGCAACTTTGTAGATCTGGGGGCTGCCGCCGCGGTCGCTCGTGAAGACCAGGGAGCCTCCGTCTGGGGTGTACTGCGGTTCGGTGTCGATAAGTGGCGAGCGCATGACGCGGCGCAGGCCCGAGCCGTCTGGGTTGATGGTGTAAATTTGCGAAATACTGTCGCGCGACAGCACGATGGCCATCTGGCCGCCGCTGGGCGACCAGGCGGGTGCGCTGTTATTTCCCTTGAAGTTCGCAATGGGGAAACGCTGTCCTGTGGCCAGGGTCTGGATGTAGACGACCGGCTTGCCGGACTCAAAGCTGACGTAGGCCAGACGCTTTCCATCGGGGGACCAGGCGGGTGAAATGATGGACTGTTTGGAGCGCAGCATGACCTGTGGATTTTGGCCGTCGGCATCTGCAATTTGTAACTCATAATTGTTGCCCGTTTGCAACACATAGGCAATGCGCGTCGAGAACACGCCGCGCACGCCGGTGATCTTTTCGTAGATACGATCGGCGATCTGATGTGAGATTCGACGCAGCTCTTTTTCGGTGCCGGTGAAGGCAACGCCATCGAGCTGGCTTTTGCGCGCCGAATCGACCAGCCGGTAGCTGACGCTGTACTGTCCGCCGGATTGCGTGATGGATCCATAGGCAAGATAGTTGGCGCCGCGATTGCGCCACTGGTCGTAATCAATCGTGCTTTCGGTGTTCAGGTTGGCACCGGCGGCATTGATCAGTTGAAATTGCCCCGAGCGGCTCAGGTCGGCACGAATGACTTCGGCAACGGCCTGCCCTTGGGGGTTGCCCGCGAAGTCGGCGATGGCGATCGGGTACTGGGTTGCTCCGACCCCTGAAATGTCGACGCGCAATTGTGCATGGGCCGGTCGGATGGCGATAAGGCTGGTTACGAGCATAAGAAGCCCGCAAGCCCAGAATCGCCACAACCTGGTGAGGTCGGTTTTGGCTAGAGTGGCGGCTGTCATATCTGCAATCTCCTGTCATTCATACATGCGGTATTCGCCATCGATATACGAAGGGTACCTACCGGAAGGGGGTTTCGGGAATGGAGAACAATTCTGAATTCCCGTTGCGACGGCATGGTCAAAGCCCGTAATGCCCGAGGAACGCTGTATTTCCACTTTGGTAACCATACCTTGGGGATCGAGGCTGGCCCTATATTGTAACGTCGGGTTTGACCCGGCACGGGGCGGCACGGGATAGGCCACGCGCGGACGTATGCAAGCCCGCACTTTGGCCGCATAGCCGTTGTCGTTGCCGCCTCCGCCCGATTGGTTGCGATCGGCCGTGCCGCCCGGGATGCCGGCGGCGCCCAGCGCATCGCTGCGCATGGCCTTTCTGAGCGCATCCCGTTTGGCGGCGGCCGCTTTTTCAGCGGCTTTCTTGGCGGCTTGTTCCTTGGCTTTCTTGTCGGCAGCGGCTTTTTCCTGGGCGGCCTCTTCTGCGGCCGCTTTTTCGTCCGCGGCCTTTTTGGCAGCCTGTTCCTTGGCTTTTTTGTCGGCTACCGCCTTGTCGTGCGCGGCCTTTTCCCGGGCAGCCTTGTCGGCGGCGGCCTTTTCGGCGGCCTCTTTTTTGGCGGCGTCTTCTTTGGCCTTGGCCGTTTTTTCAGCAGCCGCCTTTTCAGCCGCGGCTTTTTTCGCCGCGGCGTCCGCGGCGGCTTTTTCGGCCGCAGCTTTTTCAGCGGCCAACTGGGCTGCCTTTTCCTTTTCTTTTTTCTCGCGTTCCTTGCGCGCCTTTTCCAGCGCGATTTCAGGATCGATTTCAGGCTTGGGCTCTGGCGCAGCCTTGGCGGCGGCGGGCGGAGGCGTCGGCACCGGCGGGGTAGGTGGAACAGGCGTCGGGGGAGGAGTTTCCTTGGGCGCAGGCTTGGGCGGTGGGGTAGGTGTGTCGGGTGTATCGGGTTCTGTATCGGGTTCGGCTGCCGTCGGCGTCGTGCCATTGGCCCATAACTCGATTTGAACCGGATTCGGGTTTTTTGGAGTAGCCAGGAACCCAAACAGCATCAGCAGGATCAGCAGGGCATGAATCGATACGGCGTACCCCAGACCACGACGCTCATCCTGTTCTTCGGGCGTTCTGAGTTTTACGGGGCGAGTAGGTTTTTTTTGCTTCATGGGTGGGGTGTATGTCCCTCGATCCTGGCTTCAAGCTATTTTTTAAGCGTGTTTGCGCCGGCGTTCTGATCGACGAGCAAACCTAATCGGGTGACACCGTTGGAGCGTAGCTGATCCATGACTTTCATTACCGACTCATAAGGGACCTTGCCATCGGCGGCAATGACCACCGGCGTTTCGGCAGTAAGCCGCGACTGCACTTCACTGACGAGACTCTCGCTGTTTATCTTCTCGAATTCCGCACCGGGCTCGCGTTTCCTCAGTGCAATGGAACCATCTTCGGAGATCTGCACCTCGAGAGGCGCGGCAGGGACTTCGGCGGCCTGTCCGACCGAGGGCAAATTGATGAGCCCAGGGGTAATCATGGGTGCCGTCACCATGAAGATAACCAGCAGCACCAGCATGACGTCGATATAAGGCACGACATTGATTTCGTTTTTCAGGCGCCGGCCCGAACGGCCGTTGCCGCCGCGGTTGGAGGGCATCAGCGCACCTGCCGTTGCAATATGTTAAGAAATTCGTCGATGAAACTGTCGAAACGGATGGACAGGCGATCGATTTCGTTCGTGTAGCGATTGTAGGCAATGACGGCTGGAATCGCCGCAAAGAGGCCGATGGCCGTGGCAATCAGTGCTTCGGCAATCCCCGGCGCAACGGCGGCCAGTGTGGCCTGTTGCATGGTCGACAGGCCTATGAATGCGTGCATGATCCCCCAGACTGTTCCGAGCAGTCCTATATAAGGACTTACCGACCCGGCCGAGGCCAGGAAGTTGAGGTGGGACTCGAGGCCATCCATTTCGCGCTGGTAGGTGGCGCGCATGGCGCGGCGAGGGCCGTCGAGCATGGATTCGCCGCCGCCGTTGCTGCGGCGCGCCTTGACGAATTCGGCCATGCCCGCATCGAAAATTCGGGCCAGGGAGCCATGTTCGGCGCGGCGGCTGGAAATAGCCTGCTGTAGAACGGACAGATCGCCGCCGGCCCAGAAATCGTCTTCAAAGCGGCGCGTTTGTTCGTTTGCGCGCTTGAGCGTGGCTCGCTTGCTGAAGATGTATGTCCATGACAAAACCGAAATAGCCAACAGGACCAGCATGACGAGCTGAACTGGAATACTGGCGTTGAGCAGTAAAGTAAGCAACGACATGTCGTTGGAGGCTTGCATAATTATTCCTGAACCTTTTCCAGAAGAGTTCTAAGTTCTTTAGTTAATGCGGCAGGGCGAAACGTATTCGTGTCCACGCAGCAGACTTGGATGGTACTTTCGCACAGCAGTTCCCCGCCGCACTCGGCATATTGCCGAAAATTGATCGAGGCGGGGCCAAGGCGAGTGATTTTACTGTGTACCGTGAGTAAATCGTCGAGTCGGGCTGGTTTGCGATATTGTATTTCAACTGTTTTGACCACGAACATTCGATGTTCGCGTTTGGCCAGTTCGGACTGGTCCACCCCCAGGCGGCGTAGCCATTCGGTGCGGCCTCTTTCGAGAAATTTTAGATAATTCGCGTAAAACACCACGCCCCCGGCGTCGGTGTCTTCGTAATATACGCGAATCTGCAGAGTAGAAAATTTATCAGGTGTTTCAGTGGACATGAGAATGGTTAAGCGGTGTGACAGCCACGGCTTCGCCCCAGCGAAGCCGGCCGGCAATCGCCGGGTGGCCCGTCAAAGTGATTTTAAACGCTCGATGCAAGATTCCAGGGCGTCGCCGACCGGCACCTTGGCGGCGGTGTCGTCGCATCGCGCCTGAATCTCGACCAAGCCTTCTTTCAGTCCGCGGTCGCCGATCGTGATGCGTAAAGGCACACCGATGAGCTCCCATTCGGCAAACATGACTCCGGGGCGTATGTCCCGGTCGTCGAGTATGGTTTCCACGCCGGCGGCCAGCAGATCGCGGTACAGGGTGTCGGCGGCGTTGCGAACTGTTTCACTTTTATGCCAGCCCATCGGGCAGATGACAGCTTCGAAAGGGGCAATGGCTCTGGGCCAGACTATGCCTTTTTCGTCGTGGCTCTGTTCGATTGCCGCCGCCGCAATCCGGCTGATGCCGATTCCATAGCAGCCCATTTGCAACAGTGTCGGCTTGCCGTCGGTGTCGAGGAAAGTGGCGTCCAGGGCTTTTGAATATTTGTCGCCCAGAAAAAACACATGGCCCACTTCGATGCCTCGTTGAATAGCCAGATGCCCGCCTTGCGGATCCGGATCGCCGGCGACCACGTTGCGCAGGTCGGCAATTTCGGGTTCGGGCAAATCGCGGCCCCAGTTGACGCCCGTATAGTGAAAACCTTCGCGATTGGCGCCGCAAATGAAATTGCTCATGTTGGCAACCGTGCTGTCGGCAATGATGGCAACGGGTTTTAAAGGCTTGAGCGGTCCGAGGTATCCGGGCACGCAGCCGAAGGTATCGAGAATTTCATTTTCCGACGCAAAGCGGAAGCCGTTTTCAAACCCCGCCAGCTTGCCCGCCTTGATTTCGTTCAGTTCGTGGTCGCCACGCAGCAGCAGGAGCCATATTGTTGCATCACCCTTACCGTCGGCCGCCTCGGTCGCCAGCACGATCGACTTTACCGTATCGGTAAGCGGGCGTTGAAGCTGCCGGGCCACGATTTCGCACTTGGCCGCATCCGGGGTAGGGGCCTGGACCAGCGTTTCGGTGGCTGTGCCGCGTTTGGCGATCAGGCTGGGGGCTGCCGCCAGTTCGATATTCGCCGCATACTGGGAATCGGGGTTATAGACGATCAGGTCTTCGCCGGTATCGGCGATAACCTGGAATTCGTGACTGCGCGAGCCGCCTATCGACCCTGTGTCGGCCGCCACGGCTCGGAATTCCAGGCCCAGGCGCGTGAAAATCTGCATGTACGCCTGGTACATGGCGTCGTAGCTGGATTGTGCCGAAGCCTCGTCCCGATCGAACGAATAGGCGTCTTTCATGGTGAATTCGCGCCCCCGCATCAAGCCGAATCGGGGGCGGCGTTCGTCGCGGAATTTGGTCTGGATATGATAGAAATTGACCGGTAACTGGCGCCAGCTGTGGATTTCGTTGCGGGCGATGTCGGTAATGACTTCTTCCGATGTCGGCTGCAAGACGAAATCGCGCTGATGGCGATCCTTGATGCGCAGAAGCTCGGCGCCATACTGTTCCCAGCGCCCCGATTCCACCCAGAGCTCGGCCGGCTGGACGACGGGCATGAGTAGTTCGATGGCTCCGGCGTTGTTCATTTCGTCGCGCACGATGCCTTCTATCTTGCGCAGGACCCGCAGGCCCAGAGGCATATAGGTATAGATGCCGCCCGCTACTTTGCGGATCATGCCCGCCCGGGTCATGAGTTGATGGCTGACGACTTCGGTTTCGGCAGGAGCTTCTTTGAGTGTATTAATGTGATACTTGGATGCGCGCATGGTGGGGATCTCGACAGATACGTATAATCAGGCGTAATTGTATTGAATTCGCTTTTGGGGTGGCCTATGTTAGACCGTGAAGGCTACCGTCCTAATGTCGGCATTATCCTCGTAAACCAAAAAAACGAGGTTTTCTGGGGTAAACGTATTCGTGAACATGCATGGCAGTTTCCGCAAGGAGGCATCAAATATGGCGAGAGTCCCGTTCAAGCCATGTACCGAGAGCTTCACGAGGAAGTGGGCCTGCAGCCCGAACATGTTCGGATATTAGGGCGTACGCGTGATTGGCTGCGTTACAACGTGCCGAGCAATTTTGTTCGGCGCGATTCTCGCGGCCACTATAAGGGGCAAAAACAGATCTGGTTTTTGTTGAGAATGGTCGGGCGCGACACCGATGTGAGTCTGCGTGCCAGCCATCATCCGGAGTTCGACGCCTGGCGTTGGAGTCAATACTGGGTGCCGCTCGAGGCGGTCATCGAGTTTAAACGAGAGGTATATACGTTAGCTTTGAACGAATTGGCGGTAATCTTGTTCAAACGTGGGCAGGACACCCGTTTTCTGCGTCAGCGGACCCACGGCCAACGCAATCCGGATCTTAACAATCACAAGGATCATGCGCATACTGCTGGTTGAAGACGAGCGCGAAATGGCATCGTGGCTCGAGCGGGCTCTTGCGCAGAGCGGCTTTGTGCCGGACCATGCCGCCGATGCCCGTACCGCCGAACAGAAGCTTGCCGAGACGGAATACGACGCCGTTGTGATGGACTTGCGCCTGCCCGACAAGCATGGGCTGGTTTTGTTGCGCGAGCTGCGTGCCAGCGGCGATGTGACGCCGGTGTTGATCCTGACGGCCCAAGGAGCTTTGCATGATCGAGTGCGGGGCTTGAATCTGGGCGCGGACGATTTTTTAACCAAACCGTTTGCGCTGGAAGAACTCGAGGCACGCCTTACCGCCCTGGTGCGTCGCAGCCGCGGCCGGCCGGTCCCGCGGCTGCAGTGCGGGGCGCTCGAGTACGATAATGAAAGCCGTTCTTTTTCTCTGGATGGCGCGATCGTCCACCTTACCCCCCGCGAGCATGCGGCCTTGGGGGCGCTGATGCTGCGAGCGGGGGTGCCGGTCGAAAAAAACCAGTTGTTCAGCAAAGTGTTCGAGCACGAAAGCGATGCCAGTCCGGATGCCATCGAGGTGGTTCTGCACCGTTTGCGGAAAAAACTGGCGGGCAGCGACGTGCGTATCGTCACGGTGCGCGGCCTGGGCTATATGCTTGAAAGCATTCAGGGCAGCTTGTAACCCATGGCGTGGATAAAGCGTAAAACCTTGGGCAGCATTCGTTTTTGGTTGCTGGTGCTTTTGATTCCGGGCGTGGTCACCCTGCTGCTTATTGATAGCTGGAACGACTACAGATCGCTGACCGATATTACCGAGCAGGTCTACGACAGTGCTTTGCTCGAACCGGCCAAAGTGCTGGAAACCAGTGTTGAATTCAATACGGACGGAACTTTGCGCATTGATCCGCCATTTTATGCGCAGGTCATGCTGGAGTCGCGGGCCGGGAGCCGGAAGTACTTTCGAGTCGAAGAAGTGACCCCGGGCGTACTCAGTCTTGCGGGAACCAATGCCCAGCAGTCCGAAGGCAGAACCCTACTGGGCATGCAGGGCCTGCCGCGTCCGGCCAATCTGGCCGATAACGAAGGCTTGCCGGTGTTTTACGATGCCAGTTATCGCGGCGATGCGGTGCGCATGGTGGCCTTGTGGCGCGATCTTCACTATCACGGGGTACACCGGCAGATTATTGTGCTGGTTGGCGAAAGCATGAGTGTGCGTTTGCGCACCGAGCACGAAGCCGGGATCGCCGCCTTGTTCCGCGACGGGCGCATGATGCTGATTGTTGTCCTGTTGGTATGGTTCAGCGTGGAATGGGCGTTGCGCCCGCTCAAGCGCCTGCGGCACGAGGTCAGGGCGCGCAGGGTCGATAACTTGATGCCGCTGGATGCGGAGCACGTTCCCCGCGAGGTTGTGCCGCTGGTTAACGCGGTCAACCATCATATCGACCTGTATCGCGGCATTCTGGACAAGCAGGCGCAATTTCTGGCCGACGCATCGCATCAGTTGCGCACTCCGCTGGCCATCATGCTGACGCAGGCGCAATACGCACGACGCGAACCGGATATCGTCAGGCTGCGCGAATCCTTGTCGGCCATCGTCATGCAATTGGGCCGCATGACTCGCCTGACCGAGCAACTGCTGTCCCTGGCGCATGCGAACCGGCAAGGTGGCGCGCGCCAGGAAAAAGTAGACCTGAACGTGCTTGCGCGAGATGTGGTTCTACAGTATTTGCCCTTGGCGCGAGAACAGAATCAGGACCTGGGCTGGGCCGAACCGGCCGAGGTTCTTCCCTTGGTCTCGCCGTCTCAAGTGTGGGCATTGGGCAGCGAAGCGGAAATCCATGAGTCCCTGGCCAACCTGGTCCACAACGCCATTAATCATGCGGGGCGAGACTGCACGATAACGGTTGAGGTCGGCATCGATGAAAATTGGGCGTGGGCGTCGGTGTCCGACAATGGCCATGGGCTCGATCCGCTGCTGCGCGAGAGTGTTTTCATGCGATTCGAGCGTGGCAATACGCAAAGACAGGGGCCCAGGGGCTCCGGCTCCGGCCTGGGCCTGGCCATCTCCCTGGCCTATGCCGAACGCAATGGCGGTACCGTGGTCTTGAAGGACGGTGAGCCAGGGATCGATGGCGGGGTCGGTTTGTGCGCGGTGTTGAAAATCCCGCGATTCAGATAACGGTTCCCTGGACATGGCGAGCATTTTCCGGGTTAGTTCTTTTCAAACTCGTGCTTGGTATTTTGTCTTAGGGATAAACCCTAGAATTCAGCTTTCTGTAAAGAGCACTCCTTCATACTTTTGAGACTGTCCTTAGAGTGACTTTCTATTCCCTTAGTCACTGATATTTCGGCAGAATTTCGCATAGGAGTTGTTTCAGTGTTCAAGGGCAATATCAATAAGGATTATTACGGCGGGGCCCTAATGGTGGTGTTAGGGCTCGGTGCCATACTAGAGGGAACGAGCTACCAGATCGGTTCGTTAAGCCATATGGGGCCGGGTTTTTTCCCTGCCGCCGTGGGTGGCTTGATGGCGCTCATGGGGGTGCTGATTGCAGTTGGGGGGCGGGGACACCATAACGTTGCCGGTCCTCATGACCTGCCTCCCGAATGGCGAGGCTGGTTTTGTATTCTGGGCGGGATTGCGGCGTTTATTGTATTGGGTGAATACACGGGCCTGCTGCCCGCCACGTTCGCTGTCGTGTTTATCTCTGCTTTGGGTGATAGAAAGAACACGATCAAGGCTGCCGTCATTCTGTCTCTTTCCATGTGCGTCGTGGCCATTGTCATTTTTTGGTGGGCGCTGCAGTTACAGTTTCCGCTGTTGCATTGGGGTTGAATCATGATAATGAAATCATTGCTTGACCTCTGGTATGGGTTCGGTGTTGCGTTTGAACTGCATAATCTGATGTGGTCTGTTTTCGGCGTCGTAGTCGGAAATCTGATTGGAGTTCTGCCAGGCCTGGGAGCCTTGTCCGCCATATCCATCTTGTTGCCCCTCACCTACGTTATGCATCCGGTGCCTGCCATCTTGATGTTGGCCGGGATTTTTTACGGTTCCATGTATGGTGGGGCGATCGGTGCGATTCTGTTGAATCTGCCATGCCATCCACCCCATGCCGTGACATGCCTGGATGGTTACCCGATGACCAAGAATGGAAAAGGCGGTACCGCTCTTGGCATCACGATGATCGCGTCGTTTTTCGCGGCATCCGTGGGTATTCTGGTCATGGTGTTTTTCTCACCGCTCCTGGTTGAAGTGGCGTTTAAATTCGGGCCCGCCGAAATATTCTCCATTATGCTGCTGGGCTTGCTGGCCGGCTCCACCATGTCCAAGGGGTCGCCCATCAAAGGGGTGGCCATGACACTGTTCGGCCTGCTGATTGGCGTAGCCGGCACGGACGTCAACACCGGCACGATGCGCTTCACCTTTGGCATGCTGAGCCTGGAGGATGGCGTCGATCTGGTTGCCATTGCCATGGGCTTGTTCGGTGTTGCCGAGTTTCTATTGAGCGTCAATCGCATGTCGATCGTCGGCAGCGGCATGAAGATGAGCTTGCGCGATATGCGCCCATCCATGGCGGAATTGAAGCAATCCTTCTTCCCATTGGTGCGCGGCACGCTGGTTGGCGTACTGTTTGGGGCCTTGCCGGGTACTGGACCGACCATTACGACTTTTGTCGCCTATGCCCTGGAACGCAAGATATCCAAGCATCCCGAGCGTTTCGGCCATGGTGCGATTGAAGGTGTTGCCTCGCCGGAAGCCGCTTCCCACTCGAAAACACAGGTCGATTTCATTCCTACCATGACCCTGGGCATTCCAGGCGATGCGGTGATGGCCTTGATTCTGGGCGCTTTGCTGATACAAGGCATACAGCCAGGGCCGCAGCTGATCATTTCGCACCCGGATATTTTCTGGGGCCTGATCGCCAGCTTCTGGGTCGGCAACTTGTTGTTGCTGGTGCTGAATGTTCCCTTGATCGGTTTCTGGGTCAAGCTGCTGCAGGTACCTTATAAGTATTTGTTTCCCTCGGCCTTGTTCTTCATAGCTGTAGGCTGCTTCAGTACTCAAAACAGTCTGTTCCAGGTTGGCGAGGTGCTGGTCTTCGGTATTATTGGCGCCATTCTCATCTATCTGGATTTTTCGGTCGCCCCGATTCTGCTGGGGTTTGTGTTGGGTCCCATGGTTGAAGAAAATTTCCGGCGCGCGTTGTTGTTGTCGCGCGGCGATATATTCGTCTTCGTGGAGCGTCCGATCAGTGCCTGGTTTGTGGGTGCCTCGGCGCTGCTGATACTGCTGCAGGTGATTTCTTTCCTGCGAAAGAAGCGAAGTAAGCCTGAGCTTCCCAAGGTTGAGGAAACGGTCTTTGCCGATTAAATGACGGATCTTTGGCAAGCGCTTGCTTGCCGGAAAAATAGCCCCGGGCTTTTTGTCCGGGGTTTTTTTTGATGCACAGGGCATGTTCGACAGTGGCCCACGTGTCCGGTGCAATACATAATGGTCTGGATGGCGAGGGTGCTCACAAGGGCATCCCTTGTACACATTTAGCGCATTTTTGGTTCGAGTGGTTTACGGGATTCGATGGGTGGAGGATAGGTCTTTAAAGACGCCGTCTATCGGGGCTTGGGGTCAGGACCGGCACGGCGTGCTTGATCCGGATCTACCTCGTCCAGGCGGGCGTCGGGCCAAACTCGCTACGCCGCTGGCGCGGCTGCGCTCAAACATGGCCCGCCGAAAGCCCCCGCCTTCCCTACGGTAGCATCCGGCGCACGCCTTACGCCGGTCCTGACCCCAAGCCCCGATAGACGGCTCGCGTTAGGGCTTGCCTGGAATCAACTTGCTTGCATCTACCGTTATGGGCCTGTACCCCTAGAACAGGTAACGTGCCAGCACTTATGCCTCTATCACATGGCCACTACATCACGATGTGCCAAACCCTGGATTTACTATGCGCCCGACGCCTCACCGTAGCTGTGATTGGCTCAACGCGGCTTCCCCAACGGATACCTCGATGCATTACCTCAACGCAAGCCGCAGGGTGGGCGGTGCTGTGTAGTCCGGCGGTAGTCCAGCGCCGGGTGCTGACGAAGGGAAGGCGGGGGCCTTCGGCGGGCGCTGTCTGAGCCCGGCCTCGCGAGGCCGGGCGAGTTCGCCCGACGCCCGCCTGGACGAGGCAGACCCGGGCAGTCGGGGTGCGTAGCACCACGACCGCTGGACGTGCCGGGCTACACAGCACCGCCCACCCTGCGGCGTCTTTATAGAAAGCACCGCCGCCTACACAGCAACGCACAGCCCAAAGTCACTACCCAAGCCAAAAAACGGCTCAAAAACAAAGTCACTGAAACACGTTCAGTGCTGTAAACACTCGAATCGAAAATGCGCTAGCACATGCTTTCGACCATAAAAAAATACCCAAAGAATTTTTGAAAACACCAGATTTATTTTTCTGCGTGGTTATTCCGCGACGACATTGATCAGCCTAAAGAAACTTACGATTCTCTGAATGTTTTGCTGATATATTTTCAAAAATTAACCAACGGGGGCAAAATGAAACAAAGAATGTCGATCGCGATTATCCTGGCCAGCACTGTATTGGGTGGCTGTATTCCATTCTATTCAGGTTACAACGAATCGAGCATGTACGCGCCGGGAGGCGCCTTGGCGGACAAGGCAACGGGTTCGCCGGTTTTGGCTACGGCAACGGAATCCAGCATAAACACCATGTTCCCCAAGGGGACATCGAAAAGCGTCGTCTCGCAACGCTTAGGTGCTCCAATTTCATCGTCGACAAGCTCGAATGGAACGTCTTCGCAGGTGTATAGCTACTCATTCACAAGCTACCAGCGCAAGACGGTTCAGTCGCAGACAGTTGTCATGCAATATGACAAGGCCGATCTGCTTACAAAGGTAGATTTCAGCACCTCGACAAGCACCTGGTAAGTAAAATGGCCCTTTCTCCTGTTAAGGGAAAGGGCCGCCACCGCGACCATTTTTGTTCGCTTGGCCCGTGTGGGCCGTGAGGGAAGAAAATACGCTGGCCTTAGCCGCGAAGGCGCTTGATCAGGCTGGAAGTATCCCAGCGATTGCCGCCCATATGCTGTACGTCCGCGTAAAACTGATCGACCAGTGCGGTCACCGGTACTCTGGCGCCATTACGTTTGGCTTCGCTCAGCACCAGGCCCAGGTCTTTGCGCATCCAGTCCACGGCAAAACCGAAGTCGAACTTGTCGTCCACCATCGTGGTTCCGCGATTTTCCATCTGCCAGCTCTGGGCCGCGCCTTTGCTGATTACCTTCAGTGCCTTGTGCATGTCCAGCTTGGATGCCTGGCCAAACGCAATGGCTTCCGACAGCCCCTGTACCAGGCCCGCGATGCAAATCTGATTGACCATTTTGCAAAGTTGGCCCGCGCCGGATTCACCCAATAGCGTAACGGCTTGGGCATAGACGGCGGCAATGGGCTGGATTGTGTTGAAATGCGTTTCGTCGCCGCCGCACATGACGGTAAGGACGCCGTTTACGGCTCCCGCCTGGCCGCCCGAGACAGGGGCGTCGACAAAGCCAATGCCCTGTTGCTTGGCCGTTTGATACAGCTCGCGAGCGACTTCGGCGGAGGCGGTCGTGTGATCCACGAAAATCGTGCCTTTGCCCATGCCCGCCAGGGCGCCGTTTTCGCCCAGTACAACGCTGCGCAGGTCGTCATCGTTGCCTACGCAGCAGAACACGATGCTTGCGCCTTGCGCCGCTTCCTTTGGGGTCTTGGCGGCACGCCCGCCGAATTCCTTGGCCCATGCTTCCGCTTTGCCGAAAGTGCGGTTGTAGACCGTCACCTGATGTCCCGCCCGGCTCAAATGGCCGGCCATGGGAAAGCCCATAACGCCCAGCCCAAGAAAGGCTACGTTTAAAACGGGGGTGGGATTATAGGATTTGGCATTGATGGAAGGCATGGCAATTCTCCGGTGAGTTGGATGGGCAAGGCATAAGATTACCGCATTCGGCATCTCGTTTCGGGAGTGGATAAGAAAAGCGCCCCGCAGGGCGCTTTTCAAACTTGGGAGAAATGGATCTAGCCTTCTTCGACGAAGGTTTCTTCGCGTTTCTTCCTGATCGATGGCAGTGCCACGATGATTATCAGAATGGCTGACGCCAGCAACAGCGACATGGACAGCGGCCGGGTGACGAAAGTGGTGAAGTCACCGCGAGCCAGGAGCAGGGCCCTACGGAAGTTTTCCTCCATCATGGGGCCAAGCACCAGACCGAGCAGCAGTGGAGCGCCTTCGCATTTGAGCTTCGCCCAGATATAGCCGATCAGGCCGAAGGCTGCCGTCATCCAGATATCGAAGACGTTGTAGTTCAGTGAATACACACCGACCGTGCAGAACACCAGAATGGCAGGGAACAGTATGCGATACGGGACTTTAAGCAATTTTACCCATAGGCCCACCAGCGGGAGATTCAAAACGACCAGCATCAGGTTGCCGATCCACATCGAGACGATCAACCCCCAGAACAGGTCCGGGTGGCTGGTCATGACCTGCGGGCCAGGCTGGATATTGTGTATGGTCATGGCGCCGACCATGAGCGCCGTGACCGCATTGCCTGGAATTCCGAGCGTCAGCAGTGGGATGAACGAGGTTTGGGCAGCGGCGTTATTGGCCGATTCAGGGCCTGCCAGGCCGGCGGGATGGCCTTTGCCAAAGCGTTCCGGGTTCCTGGAGATTTTTTTCTCAAGAGTGTACGAAGCGAATGAAGACAATACTGCTCCGCCGCCAGGCAGGATGCCCAGAGCGGAACCCAGCATGGTGCCGCGCACGCTGGCGGGCCAGGCTTCCTTGAATTCCTGTTTGTTGGGGTAAAGTGATCCGACTTTGCCGGTAATGTCGACGCGCTGGTCTTTAAGTTCGAGGTTGGTCATGATCTCGGCGAAGCCGAATACGCCCATGGCGACCACGGCGAAATCGATGCCGTCCTGGAGTTCGGGAATGCCGAAGTCATAGCGGGCTACTCCGGAGTTCACATCGGTGCCGACCATGCCCAGCAGCAAGCCGAGCAGGATCATGCAGATGGCCTTGGGCAGGGAGCCCGAAGCCAGCACGACCGCGCCGATCAGGCCCAGGACCATGAGTGAGAAATATTCGGCTGGACCGAACTTGAATGCCACTTCGGCCAATGGCGGCGCGAAGGCGGCCAGCAGGACGGTAGCGAAGCAGCCGGCAAAGAATGAGCCCAGCGCAGCAATGGCCAGCGCGGCACCCGCCCGGCCGTTGCGTGCCATCTGGTGGCCGTCCAGCACAGTGACCACCGCCGAAGTTTCTCCCGGCAATGCCACCAGGATGGCGGTTGTGGAGCCGCCGTATTGGGCGCCATAGTAGATGCCCGCAAGCATGATCAGGCCGGCCACGGGCGGCAACACATAGGTAATCGGCAGCAGCATGGCAATGGTGGGAACCGGGCCTATGCCGGGCAGCACGCCGATCAGGGTGCCGAGCAGGCAGCCCAGCAGGCAATAAGCCACGTTTTCAAGTGTGAGGGCCACCGAAAAACCCAGCATCAGGTGATCGAGTAATTCCATAGTGATCTCTCCTTCAGTTGCTTAGAAAGCTGGGCCACAAGGGGAAGATCAAACCCAAGCCCTTGATGAATGCCAGCCAGACGAAAATCACCAGGAAGAACCCGTTGGCTACCGCAACTTTCCAGTTGAATTCGTGGCTGGCAAAGCTGCTGAGAAAAACCAGCAGAAAGACAGAAATGTAGACACCCAGGAAATTCAGCACGATTCCGCATAAGGCAACCGAGCCTATGACGACGAGGGCGATTCTCCAGTCGAATTTCTCGATTTCCGATTTTTCGGCCTTGGCTGCCAGGGCACTTACTGTTACCAGCGCACCAAGCACAGCCATGCAGATACCCAGCCAGAAGGGAAAGTAGCCGGGGCCCATTCGGGCTGCGGTGCCCATTGAATAACTTGTCGCACCCAGGGCAAACCCCGCACCCAGGGCGACAAACATAATTCCGGACCAGAAGTCCTGTTTATGTTTAAGCTGCATAGTGATCCTATCTCCGTGACAGCGTGGTGGAAATCACGCTTTAATCGCCCCTGAACGTTTAAGTTTGGTGTTAGGCAATTGAAAGGTGGCTTTAAAATAGTTGAAAGGTGGGCAATGGTAAAGGACTGGGCGTCCGCTGAAAACCCTGATTTCCCCTTGCTTGTTTGGGGTTTTCCCTAGAATTTGGCAAATTTGAATTATCTCGGCCTGGCCGCGGGTGTTGTCGATGCGAAATTGAAAGAATAATGAAAGGTGAAGGAAAGAGGGATGAAAGGATTCGCAGGGGCTGCCGGCTGCGATCGCTCAATATTTGCTCATCATTGTTCCGCTTGCGTTTCGGACGCCAACTGATTCTTTCGCCCGATCCGTGCGATACGGCTCATTTGTCGAGCGCCTGCGGCTATACTTGCGGTTTTGCCGTGCTGCTTATATTGCCGGCTTGTTGGATAGTAGAGTTGAGCCAATTCTCTTATTCGGATACGTATTGCCTCTTTCCACTATGAGGCAGGATGGTTTACGATAACGCCCATGTTGCAAGATCTAGATTCTCTCGCTGCCCGAATCGGGCAATTGGTTCAGGCCGCCCGCTTGATGCAGGCCGAGCGCGATACCTTGCGTGCACGGCTCAAAAGCCTGGAGCAGGAACGCAATGCCCTGCGCGATCAGCTTCAGCGCCGTGATGCCGATCATCAATCCATCGCCGATCGTCTCGATCAGCATCAGGCTGAAGTCGATGCATTGCGCACCCAGTCCGATGCGGCCCAGGCTGAATTGCGTGTCGAGGCGACACGTTATCAGGCCGAGTACGAAACGGTCAGGCACGATTTGCAAGTCAGCCAGGCTGATTCGCAGCGTCTGCGTGCCGCCGCCAACGTTGCCAGAGAACGCATCGACGCCGTTCTCATGCGCCTGCCCGGCGCTGCCCAGGAGCAAAGCTGATGGAGCGTGTCGACGTATCGATATTGGGGCGTGACTATTCATTGGCATGCTCGCCTGAAGAAAAGGACCCTTTATTGGGTGCTGTAAAGCTTGTCGACCAGCGCATGTTGCGCATCAAAGGTTCGGGCAAGGTATCCGGTAATGAGCGCATCGCGGTCATGGCCGCCATACAGATCGCCGGAGAGCTTTTATCCATGCGGGCTCCCGACGGCCCTTTAAGTAATCTTGCGCTTGGCGATTTCAAGCGTAGAATTGAAGACATGAACAGCATGATTGATCAGGTTCTGGTCGGGGCTGTTCCAGGCAAATGAAATAAAGATTTCGAACGGTCTTGTCCTGGCAAGACGGTTCAGCGGTTAGTCCCTGCAGTGTTCGTGACATGGCCATACATTCCTTGAACCAATGCTATTGGCATACAGGTTGCTGGATTGGCAAGTAGGTGTGATCTCCTTTTTAGGCGAACCCGAAGCTTGACTGAAAGCGACCACCTTGAACCCTCGGTTCCAGGATGCCGGCCTTGACGGCACATGCGGGGCAATTTTGAAAAGCTCGTCCATCGCGGCGGGCTTTTC
Source organism: Paralcaligenes ginsengisoli (assembly GCF_054781135.1). Classification (NCBI taxonomy): domain Bacteria; kingdom Pseudomonadati; phylum Pseudomonadota; class Betaproteobacteria; order Burkholderiales; family Alcaligenaceae; genus Paralcaligenes; species Paralcaligenes ginsengisoli. The sequence goes on along the minus strand of NZ_BAAGUZ010000025.1, from coordinate 4,179 downwards.
ATTTATGGAGATCCATATGTATCTGTCTAAAGAAAAACGTAAATGGCTGTTAGGTGCCTTGCTTGCTGGCGGAGCAAGCTTCCTGATCCTTCCCGCTCAGGCGCAAGAAGCCGCGTCAACGGCGCATTCCTTCCACGCGCAGTGGCCGCAGGCTTCACTGAGCGCCGAGGCTTCGGCACAGGTGGCGCAAGATACCGTCAAGATTACGCTTGCATCCGAACTCGATGGCGCGTCCCAGGCCAAAGTGGCCGATCAGCTCAGCATGACGCTGGCAAGCGTCATGCAGGAAGTCAGCGGCAAATCGAAGGTCAAGGCCAGCAGCGGCAACTTTCGCGTGTGGCCCATGAATAATGATCACGGCAAAATCAGCAGTTGGCATGGCCGGGGTGAAATATATCTGGAATCCACCGATCTGGCCGCCGCATCAGAACTGGCCGCCAAGGTAAGCGATCGCATGCCGATTGCCAATCTGGCATTTTCCGTGTCAGCGCAAGCCCGCGCCAAGCAGGAGCAGGCCTTGCTGGCACAGGCGGCGCAGGCCTTCCGCGAGCGTGCAAAAGCCTTGACCGAGGCCTTTGGCTTTGCTTCGTATACCGTGCGCAATGTCGATCTGAGCGGGGGCGGGGCGCATTACGCGCCTGCGCCTCGCATGATGGCCATGGCGGCCGACAAGGCTGCGGTCCCGCTTGAAGGCGGAACCGAGATGGTCACGGTTTCGGTGCGCGGTTCGATTTTTTTGCACTCAGCACAAAAATGATCGCGCCTGCGATGATCATGGGTATCGATAACAGTTGGCCCATCGACAGACCCTCGAACAGCAGGCCCAGGAAATAATCGGGTGCCCGGGTAAATTCCACCAGAAAGCGGAATGTGCCATAGCCCATCAGGAAAACAGCGCTGATCTGGCCGGCCGGCCTGGGTTTGCGGGCAAACCACCATACCAGGGCAAATAAGGCGAATCCCTCCAGGCCCATTTCGTAGAGTTGCGAGGGGTGGCGGGGGATGCCGTCATGGGTCTGCGGGAAAATCATGCCCCAGGGCATCGTTGTCGGGCGGCCCCATAATTCGCCGTTAATGAAATTTCCCAGTCGACCCGCGGCCAGGCCCAATGGGATCAGCGGCGCGACGAAGTCTCCGATTTCCAGCAGGGTCTTGTTTTTTTTGCGTGCAAATAAAAACAGCACCAATATCACGCCGAGCAAGCCGCCGTGAAACGACATGCCGCCCTGCCATAGATAGAAAATTTCCAGCGGATGGGCAAAATACTCGGATGGCTGGTAGAACAGTACATAGCCGAGACGCCCGCCTATGACTACCCCGAGTACGCTGTAGAAAATAATGTCTTCGAGGTCGCCCACGCTCAGGTCGGTTTTACCGTGATTGATGCGCCATCGCCCCAGTACCCAGGTCAGGCCGAATCCGAGCAGGTACATGAGTCCGTACCAGTGCACGGCGAGAGGGCCGATTTGCAGGGCAATAGGGTCGAACTGGGGATAATGGAGCATGGGCAAGCTTTCTTGGTTAGGATTAAATATCGTCGATAATACCCCGAGATGAAGCTTGGAAAGATGTAGTGCGAAAATCTTGTTTTATGTTTTTTCGTCGGGCTGGAATAGGATCTATGAATTTAAAGTTTTTTGGTGCATGGCTGGGCCTTGCAAGTCTTTTTTGTGCACTGCCGGCTACCGCGCAAACGACGGGGCTGGATCTGGCCCGGGCCAGTAATTGCCTGTCCTGCCATCAGGTGGACGGAAGGCGGGTCGGCCCGTCCTTTACCTTGGTGGCGCGGCGTTTTGCGGGACAGGCGGGGGCCGTGGACTATCTGGCTTCGACCATACGCAGCGGCGGCCGGGGGCGGTGGGGGGCTGTGCCCATGCCGGCACAGCCGCAGGTCAGTCCGGAGCAGGCCAAGGCGATTGCCGAATGGATATTGACGCTCGATCAGGCGCCGGCACCCAAGCCCTGAGCGCGGCGGAATTGCTGGCGGTTGCCTTCTCCGGTTATTCGACCGTTTTCAGGACGCCGCGACGCATCTGGTCAAGTTCGATCGATTCGAACAAGGCTTTGAAATTGCCTTCGCCGAACCCATCATTGCCTTTGCGCTGAATAATCTCGAAAAAGATGGGGCCGATTTGGTTTTCGGTGAAAATCTGCAGCAATAGGCCTCCACCCGGAGCACCATCCAGCAAGATCCGGTTTTTTTTCAGGCGCTCGACATTTTCTCCGTGTTCGGGCAAGCGGCGGTCAAGCAGTTCGTAATAGGTGTCGGGCGTACTTAGAAATTGCAGGCCCGATGCCCTTAGTTGTTCGACAGTGCTGTATATATCGGTGCTGGCCAGGGCGATATGCTGTATGCCTTCCCCGTGGTACAGATCGAGGTATTCCTGGATCTGGCCTTTTTCTTCGGTGCCTTCTTCGTTGATGGGAATGCGGATGTTGCCGCAAGGCGATGTCATCGCTTTGGATTTCACGCCGGTGATTTTGCCTTCGATGTCGAAATATCGGACTTCGCGGAAATTGAACAGGCGCTCGTAAAACTCGGCCCATTCGTCCATGCGCCCTTTGTGAACGTTGTGTGTCAGGTGATCGACGAGCGCCAGTCCAGCGCCCTTGTGGCTGACGTCGGCCTGGGCGGTAGAGGCGTCTATGGGTTCAAAATCGACGTCGTAAATGCTGATGTCGCCGATTCCGCCATGCCCTTTTTTGCCGTGCCAGCGATCGACCAGATAGATAAGCGAATCGCCTATACCCTTGATGGCTGGGATGTTGAGTTCCATGGGGCCGCTGCGCGAGTCAAAGCCCCAGGCTCCCAGTTCAAGCGCGCGTTTGTAGGCTTTGGCGGCATCGTCCACGCGAAATGCTATGGCGCAAATGGAGGGGCCGTGCAGCCTGGCGAAGCGCTGGGCAAAGGAGTCGGGCTCGGCATTGATGAGAAAGTTGGCATCGCCCTGGCGATAGAGCGTTACGTTTTTATTGCGATGACGGGCGATGGCTTTGAAGCCCAGCGTTTCGAATACCTTGCCCATGGCCACTGGGTCGGGGGCCGCATATTCAATAAATTCAAATCCCGCTGTGCCCATAGGGTTGTCCCAGGGCTGAAAACCGGTGTTCATGTCTGCGCTCCAAATAGTGTTGATTGAAATGGGCCGGGTTGTTCCAGGCGGTGAGCCTGGTTGAGATGCCTGCCTGGTCAAGATTGACGAGTGGTGTTGCGATACCCTCGGCCAAGTGGAGATTTTAAGAAAAAACCCGGAGCAGACGATTGCAAAAATGGCTTGAATATTGGCTTATTAAGCAATTTAATGTCGTAATAATATGTTTTTAGGGTTAGATATGGCTCAAAATTCTTTAGACAGGACAGACAGGCAAATTTTGATGGAATTGCAGCGCAATGGGCGGCTGAGTAACCAGGATTTGGCCGACCGCGTGGCCCTGTCCCCCAGCCCGTGCTTGAGAAGGGTGCGGCGTCTGGAGGAGGAGGGCTATATTCGAAATTATGTGGCGCTGGTGAACGCGGAGAAGGTTGGGTTGGGTTTGCTGGCGTATGTGTCGGTGCGGCTGAATAAAACGGCGCGGGCCAGTCATGCTCCTATGTCCGATTTCGCGCGCGATGTGCAGCTGTGGCCGGAAGTGGTGGAGTGCTATGCCATGACCGGCGATATGGATTATTTGTTGCGCGTGCAGGTCGAGGATCTGACGCAATTCTCGAAATTCGCCATGGATAAGCTGATGCAGCACCCCGCCGTGGTCGATATGCGTTCAAGTTTTACGTTGCAGCGTATTAAGGAAACTACCGAAATTGCTGTGTAGCCGGAGTGGTTTGTGGGCGGCCTTTGTGAACTGGCTTTAACTGGCTCTAACTGGCGCTTTGAGCGGCGCACGATTGCATTGTCGCTTTGGGATAGACCCTGCTCGTACATTACGAACGGCCTGCCGCAGTAAATGCCGCAGTAAAAAGAATAATCGCGGTGTCTGGAATGACTTGACCACTGAAGGGGGGATTTTGGACAAGGCCTTTCTCGAGCGGTACGTGGGGCGGTCGTTATGAATTGGCGCTGCTGAAGTTGGGCGGTTTATTGTGGCTGGCCGTGGGGCTGTTTTTTGTGGTGCCTGTTTGGGTTTCTTGAGGCGCGGGGGTGGCGGCCCAGGCGGGGTGGGGCTCGCCTCGTCCGGTCCTGG
>NZ_BAAGUZ010000024.1:0-39205 GCF_054781135.1 Paralcaligenes ginsengisoli | reverse complement strand
GACTGCACAGCACCGCCCACCCTGCGGCGTCTTTATAGAATTAACCGCCGCCTACACAGCAACACACACAGTCCAAGCCAATACAGGCAGCCCAAAGCGCCAACTCAATGTCACTACCCAAGCCTAAAACAGCTCAAAACGAAAATCACTGAAACGCGCCCAGCGCTGTAAACACTCGAACCAAAAAGACCCTAGTTATTCTTCTTGCGCGACGAATCGATGCCCAACTGCTTCAGCTTTCGATACAAGTGAGTGCGCTCAAGGCCGGTTTTTTCCGAGACCCGCGTCATGCTGTGATTTTCACGGCCCAGATGGTATTCGAAATAGATCCGCTCGAATTCGTCGCGTGCATCGCGCAAAGGCTGATCAAGCGCAATACTGCCAAGCAGCGAATTGCCATGTTCCTTGGCCGGCGGAGCGGAGAGCTCGGGGACCGGCGCCGTTGTAAGAGGCTGGCCGAATTCGGAACGTTTTTCGGGGATGCGGGCAGCAGCAGCCAGGCCAGGGGAAAGCACCGGCCGCGCCAGACCCGCCGCAATGGTCTTCAGCAGTTTTTGCAGCGTAATAGGCTTTTCGAGAAAATCGACGGCACCTATCCGCGTGGCCTCGACGGCGGTATCGACCGTGGCATGCCCGCTCATCATGATGACAGGCATATCGAGCAGGCCTTGCGAGCCCCACTCCTTCAACAAACTGACCCCATCGGTATCGGGCATCCAGATGTCGAGCAGCACCAGATCGGGCCGGGCGCGCAACCGCGCCGCCCGTGCCTGAGCCGCGTTTTCGGCAAGCTCGACCGTGTGTCCTTCATCGTAAAGAATCTCGGACAACAACTCCCGGATACCTATTTCGTCATCAACAACCAGAATTCTGGCCATAAAGCCTCACCTATCTTTTTCCCGCATTATCGTTCCCTTGTGCGTCTTCGTCCATAGTGGAGAGTGAATTCGCAAGACGGGTCAAGAGGATGGAAATGCGTGCACCACCTTCACGACGGTTTGAAATGTCTATCCGACCGCCATGTTCCTCAATAATTTTTTTCACAATAGCCAGGCCCAGCCCCGTTCCCGTTGGCTTGGTCGTAACATAGGGCTCGAAGACCCGCGGCAAAACCTGCGACGCAAACCCCTGGCCATTGTCTGAAACAGTAAGACGAACCGCCTGATGCTCGGTTCCTTCTTCAGTACGCGAATGCGTTAGTTTAGTCTGAACATAAATCCGCGCATCGGCCAGAGGCTGATCCTGGCTTGCCGCGTCTCGGGCATTGGCCAGCAAATTGTGTATGACCTGCCGCAATTGGGTCGGATCACCCTCGACCACAGGCAAGTCAGGATCGAATTCAACCTCGATCTTGACGCTTTGCCCATCATCGCGCACGGTCCCGCCGATAGGGTCCCAGCCATACAGCGTCAATACCTCGGCAATCAGCTCATTAATATCGATCTGCTGCATCTGGGCGGGCGGCGTGCGGGCATATTCACGGAAATCGTCGACCATTTTCTTCAGTGACGCCACCTGGTTGACGATGGTATTGGTCGAACGGATCAACATGGCCGAATCGGCTTCATTCAATCGATTCGAAAGCTTCATCGCCAGGCGTTCTGCCGAGAGCTGTATAGGCGTCAGGGGATTCTTGATTTCATGCGCCAGACGGCGCGCCACCTCGCCCCAGGCCACTGTCCGGTTTGCAGAGATGACCTCGCTGATATCGTCGAACACCACAAGGTAGCCATTATTGCGGCCATCCACGCTCAGATGGGTTCCTCGGGCAAGCAAGGTAACGACATGCTTCTTTTTTTCGTTGTCACTGGCGGCTTCGACTTCGAGTTCGAACTGCTGCTGCCAGTACTGGCGCTCGGAACCCACCGCCGTGTGCGCGACAAAAGCCTGGCGTATCAGTTTGGACAGCTCGAACGCGCCATCGACCGTTTCGAGCGGACGCCCCTTGACCGAGCGCAAATCGGTCATCAGGATGGTTTGCGCACCCTGGTTGAGGATGGTGACGCGAAAAGCTTCGTCAAACACCAGCACGCCGGACGACAAATTGCTCAGCACCGACTCGAGGTAGACATTGGACCGTTCCAGTTGCAAGCGATTGCTTTCGACCATATGCCGCGCCTCGTCGAGCTGCCGCGTCATGGCATTGAAAGAACGCGTCAATTGCCCTACCTCGTCTTTCTCGGGAGGCTCAGGCAAGGGCCGGTAATCGCCCACGCCTACCGCCTGCGTTCCCGCCGCCAGGGTAAGCAAAGGCCGGACCAGGCGGCGCGACAAGGCCAACGCAACCACAATTGCCGCAAACACGGCAAGAATAAGAGCCAGAGTCAGCGTAATGGCATACAGCTTGCGCAGGCCCAGGCGCGACAAAGCCAATTCCTGGTAATCGCGAAACCCCTGCTGAGCCTGATTGGCATTGCGCGCGATCTGCTCGGGAACAGGCTGGATCACCTGCAGCCAGCGTGTGTCGGGCGAGACGCCCAATGCCGACGAAAAGCGGTCCATGGTGTTGACGGGAATCACGACCCGCAGGCGTAAACCGGCACCCGTTTCGTCGCCCCCCCCTTCCTGAGTCTTTTCGTTATAGGTCTCGGCAGCCGAGTAACTGCGCGATACCCGAAGCTGATTCAAGACATTGGCCGGAGGCACGTCAGGCAGCAACTGGCCGTAGGCCGAAGAAGAAAAAGCCACCAGGCGGCCGCTGCCGGTAAATACCAGCGCCTCGGCCACGCCACTGGACTCGCGCAGGCGCGTGATCGCAATGGTCATGTCGGAATCGCTGGAGTTCGCCAACTTGGAAGCAATGTCTTTGGCCCGGCCGGTCAAATCGGCAAGTTGCGAATCGAGGGCGGCCCGGCCCAGGTTGAGGCCCGCTTCGAGAGCGGTATCGACCCGTACGTTGAACCAGGACTCGATGGACCGGGACATGAACTGAACCGAGAGCACATAAATCAGTGCGCCCGGCAAGACTCCTATCAAGGCAAAAGACAAGGCAAAACGCGCCGTCAGGCGGGCGCCAAACTGCCGCCGCCGAATCTGGCGCACCAGCCGCGCGGCGAGCACCAGCACCCAAAAAATCAGCGCAACGGCAAATACGCCATTGAGCATCAGCAAGGTATCGTACTGCTGGGCATAACGGGAGGCGTTGCCGGTGGACCAGACCAGCAGGGCCAACAGCGCCAAAGCACTGATCGCCGCAACGATCAGTGCCAGCCGCAGACCCCACTTCAGGAGGGATCGTGCGCGGAGATTGAAAACGTGAAATCTTTCCATGGGGTCGCTAAAGACCAGGCACTACTGTTGAAGGCATTGATTTGAAAGGGGCGCGCCAGACGTGAGGTATCCAGGCGCACACGGATCCGGCCATGATAATTCTTGTCGGGGCTGAGATCTTTTATATCGGCGACCGCCCATCCGCGTATATGGCGGATCAGCGACAGGGAATCATCCAGCGACGACTCCGGCAAGGACAGGTCGCCCGTCCCGACACGCCACTGGCGCGTCAAGGCGTTATAGACAATACGCCAGGTAAGCTGTTTGTCGACAACCGTGCGGTCGAACCACCACCAGCGCCTGGAAACAATGGACAGATCGGCGGTGAAATAAATCGGCACGCCTTTTTGCGCCGCATTGCGCAATTCGCTGCTGACCTCGAACTGCACGTCCGCATCGAGATAGAGTTTGCCGTCTCGCGCCGTCGGCTCGACCTGCATCACCTGAGCCGGTTCCGCCGCCCACACCGGCCCGACCCGGGAAGCAAGGCATACGCATAACACGACGGAGAACAAGACTCGGAATATCATCGGCTACCTGCACATTACATGCAAAGACTGTGCGCTATTTTTGACGACTCAAGGCAGTTTGGCAAACAAGGCGTAAAAAAACCCATCATACAGACTCGCATCGCCGGTCTCGGTGATAGGCAATAATTGCCCTGGCGCCGGCAAACGCAGGGCATCGGCATGGCGTTTTGAGAACTGCAGGGCCTGCTGTTCGCCTTCCTGCGGAAAAATGGAGCATGTCGCATACAGCAAACGCCCCCCCGGCTTGACCGTTTTCCATAGAGCATCCACTATTTTGCGCTGCAAGCCGGCAGTCCTGGCCACATCGGCTTCGCGCCGCAACCAGCGTATATCGGGATGACGACGCACAATGCCCGATGCCGTACAAGGCACATCGGCCAGCACCGCATCAAAGGGGCGGCCATCCCACCAGGCATCCGGATCGGCGGCATCGGCACAGCGCAAGGACACATTCGAACCCATCAGGCCTAAACGTTCCAGATTGTGTCCGACTCTGTCCAGGCGGCTCGCATCGGTATCCAGCGCCTGCAATTCTATGTCGGCCAACTCGAGTAAATGGGCCGTTTTGCCGCCCGGCGCCGCACAGGCGTCAAGTACCCGCCACCCCGATTCGGGTTGCAAGAGTACCGCCGCCTGTTGTGCCGAAGCATCCTGCACCGACCACCAGCCTTGTTCAAACCCCGGAATCTGCTGGACGGGCCGAGGCGCCGCAAGGGCAACGCCCGCATCCCCCAGCGGTGAAGCGTCAATCCCGGCTGTCGCCAAGGCTTCCAGCACCTGGGCAGGCGAGGAGCGGCGCACATTGACCCGCAGGCTCATCGGGCCAGGCTGGTTGGCGGCTTCCAGCAAACGTTCCCATTGCCGGGGGTAGGCGCGCTTGACGAGCCTTATCCACCATTCAGGATAATTCCACTGCGCTTCGGGATTTTGCAGCGCTTGCGCTAAAATGGCGCTTCTTTCACGCAAGAAGCCCCGCAAGGTGGCATTCAGCAACCCTTTGTAAGGCACCATCTTGCGCTGGCCTGCCGCTGCCTGAACGGCCTGATCGACCACCGTATGCACGGCATATACCGGCAAATCGCGCCGCAACGGCTCCTGGCCCGGCGATTCGGCGGCTTCGACGGCGGTATCGAGCAAAGCCAGCGATACCAGCAACAGGGCATCGAATACGGCATTGGGAGGCGTACGCTGCACCAGAAGGTTCCTGACCTCGCACATCAGGCCAAGGCGGCGCATCACATGAAAACTGATCGCCTGGCTTGCGGCGCGCAATTCGACCGGTGTAGCCGCCAGACAGTCGGACAGCGACCGGCCCGACAGCACGGCCCGGACATTGTGCGCACTGGCCAGCATAGTGTCTGACAGGGAAATTCGGGACGGTTTGAAAGAAGTATCGGGCACGAGCTATGGCATCAATTGGGGTGAAGATATCTAGCGGACTGTATCACCAAATGGAGCCGGGCTCCCCGGTATTGGGCTCTACCCGTTAAAATTCCTGTCTTTACCGAGCCTGAAGGCTCTACGAGGTTATCCATGAGTTCCCCCAAAGTCGGTTTCGTCAGCCTGGGCTGTCCCAAGGCCCTGGTCGATTCAGAGCGCATTCTGACCCAGTTGCGCACTGAAGGCTATGCCATCACTCCCGATTATGACGATGCCGATGTCGTGGTCGTCAATACCTGCGGCTTTATCGACAGCGCCAAGGCCGAATCGCTCGACGCCATCGGCGAGGCCATTGCCGAAAACGGCAAAGTCATCGTGACCGGCTGCATGGGCGTCGAAGAATCGATGATCCGCAACATTCATCCGGCTGTGCTCGCCGTTACCGGGCCCCAGCAGTATGAACAAGTGGTACGCGCCGTGCACGAGGCGGCTCCTCCAAGCATGGAGCACGACCCCTACATCGACCTGGTGCCGCCGCAAGGCATCAAGCTGACGCCGCGCCACTACGCTTACCTGAAAATATCCGAAGGCTGCAACCACCGCTGCAGTTTCTGCATTATTCCGTCCATGCGCGGCGATCTCGTCAGCCGCCCCATCGGCGATGTCATGGGCGAGGCCGAGCGCCTGGTCAAGGCCGGCGTCAAAGAGCTGCTGGTCATTTCGCAGGACACCAGCGCCTATGGGGTCGATGTGAAATTCCGCAGCGGCTTCTGGAATGGCCGGCCGATCAAGACTCACATGACCCAGCTCTGCGAGGCCCTGTCCGAGTTCGGCGTCTGGACGCGCCTGCACTATGTCTACCCGTATCCGCACGTCGACGAAGTCATCCCACTGATGGCCGAAGGAAAAATCCTGCCTTATCTCGACATTCCGTTCCAGCACGCCAGCCCACGCATCCTGAAAGCCATGAAACGCCCGGCTTTCGAAGACCGCACCCTGGCCCGCATCAAGAAATGGCGCGAAATCTGCCCCGACCTCACCCTGCGCTCGACCTTCATCGTCGGTTTTCCCGGCGAAACCGAAGAAGACTTCCAGTATCTGCTGAACTGGATGACCGAAGCGCAGCTCGATCGGGTGGGCTGTTTCCAATACTCGCCCGTGAAAGGCGCCCGTGCCAATGATCTGCCCGACCCGGTCGCCGACGACATCAAGCAGGATCGCTGGGAACGCTTCATGGCGCACCAGCAGGCCATCTCCACGGCGCGTCTGGCCCACAAGGTCGGCCGCGAAATCGACGTGCTGATCGACGAAATCGACGCCGACGGCGCCATCGGACGCTCAAGCTCCGACGCACCTGAAATCGACGGCAACGTATTTGTGAGCAGCGAAGGCAAGCTCAAACCCGGCGAAAAAATACGCGTGCGCGTCACGGACTCCGACGAATACGATTTGTACGCCGACGCGATCTGACCTCCCGCCGCCTCCGCCGACACCTCATCGGCTTCGTTCACGGACAGCGGTCTTCATCGATGCAGGGGCGCCCCTACAGCTCGGGGTGCCAGCCCTGTACGAAAACTTCGACGGGCTGGCGCTTGCCGCCGGCTTTCTGCAATTCCAGCAGGCGTAGAACACCGTCGGCGGTTGCAATATCCACGCCTGCGGGGCTTACGTCTTCGATCTGGCCGGCGGTCTTCCGCGCGGGCCGATCCAATGCCCTGGCCGACCAGACCTTGACCGGATCGCTCAAGCCGGGCAAGCGCAGGGTGGATCCAGGTACGGGATTGAAGGCACGAATGCGCCGCTCCAGAATCCGGGCAGGCTGCGAAAAATCCAGAGCAGCCTCGCCTTTGTCCAGCTTGGCCGCATAAGTCACTCCTTCCGCGGGCTGCGGAACTGCCTTCAGCCTGCCTTTTTCCAGATCATCCAGGGCCTGCACAATTGCATCGGCCCCCAGGGCGGCAAGATCATCATGCAAGCGTGCGGCGTTGTGGCCGCCACTGATCCCCATAGAGCGCACCAGCAGCATGTCCCCGGTATCCAGCCCTGCATCCATCTGCATGATGGTAATGCCGGTCTGCATATCGCCCGCTTCGATCGCCCTTTGTATCGGCGCCGCGCCGCGCCAGCGCGGCAGCAGACTGGCGTGGATATTCAGGCAGCCATGCCTGGGCAAAGACAAAACCCACTGGGGCAGAATCAACCCATAGGCCGCCACCACCATGACCTCGGGAGCCAGCGCAGACAAGACCTTGCAGGCCTCCCGGGCCTCCTCCGGGTATTTGCCGTCCAGGCGCAGGCTGCGAGGCTGAAGCACCTGAATACCGGCATTCAGGGCTGCCTGCTTGACAGGGCTTGGCGTCAATTTCAGGCCCCGCCCCGAGGGACGATCGGGCTGCGTGAGCGCCAGGCAGACTTCATGGCCGGCCGCCAGAATGGCGTCGAGGGCAAAACGGGCGAATTCCGGTGTTCCGGCAAAGACAATGCGCATAAAAAAGCCGATTCAGATGACTGAATCGGCATGATACCAAGGCGGCGCCCTCTTGCACGGAGGAACTGCCGCCGCGGAGCAAAGCCGCGCTACATGCGCTGCGCGTCCTGGCGTTCTTGCTTGCGGATTTTGGTCTTGATGCGATTTTGCTTGAGCGGGGACAGGTACTCGACAAACACCTTGCCCATCAGGTGATCGAGCTCGTGCTGCACGCACACCGCCAGCAGGCCTTCCGCCTCGAATTCGATACCTTCACCCTGTTCGTCGAGGGCGCGCACGCGAATGCGGGCCGCCCGCTCTACCTCGTCGTATACGCCTGGCACCGATAGGCAACCCTCTTCATAAACCTGAAGTTCGTCGCTCTTCCAGAGAATCTCAGGATTGATCAGCACCCGCAAATCATTGCTTTCTTCGGAAACGTCGATTACGACAACCCGTTCATGCACGTCGACCTGAGTGGCGGCCAAACCCACCCCGGGCGCCTCGTACATGGTCTCGGCCATGTCGCGCACCAGCTCGCGTATGCGATCGTCCACCACCTCCACCGGCTTGGCAACTTTGTGCAGGCGCGGGTCGGGGTAGCGAAGAATAGGAAGTAAGGCCATAAAACTCGTCCGATAAAACATCCAGGCTCTTATAATAAAACAAGATGCAATAAAGCTGTAATCCACGGCCCGAAGGCATGGCTTTTCATGTCACGCCTGCCGCACGAGCTCTGCGAGCTGTGTCACACTTAGACTATGTCGCTCAATTTACCCTCCGAGGAATTCTCCGCATGGATGCGCCTGTCGCTCGAGCCCGGCCTTGGCCTGGCCCAGGCGCGACACCTGCTGCTCGAAGCGGGGCTGCCGCAGAATATCTACGCCATGTCGACCGGTTCTCTTGCCAGGCTGGTGCCGCCCGAACTCGCCCAACGCCTGGCCGCCGAACCAACGCCCGAAATACAGGAAACCATTGCCCGTACGCTCGAATGGCTGTCCGGACCCAATCACCATATCGTAACGCTGGCCGATCCGGCTTACCCCAAGGCCTTGCTCGATATCCACGACCCACCCCTGATGCTCTACGTCAACGGCAATGTCAATCTGCTGGCCAGCCCGGTCATTTCCATGGTCGGCGCGCGCAACGCCAGCGCAGGCGGTATAGACAATGCCCTGGCCTTCGCCCGCTACCTGGCCGAGCAGGGCTGGTGCATCGCCAGCGGCCTCGCCCTGGGCATCGACGCGGCTGCCCATAAAGGCGCCCTGCGGGCCGGCGCCCAAGGCGGCGGCACAATGGCCATACTGGGTACCGGCATCGATATCGTGTACCCGTCCCGCAATCTCGATCTGGCCCACCAGATCGCCGAACAGGGCGTGCTTGTGTCGGAGTTTCCGCTCGGTACCCGCGCATTGCCCTATCAATTCCCCAAACGCAACCGTATCGTGGCAGGCGTGGCCCGTGGCGTCCTGGTGGTCGAGGCCGCCCGGCAAAGCGGGTCGCTCATTACCGCCAAGCTCGCTTCGGAAATGGGCCGCGAGGTGTTCGCCATACCGGGCTCCATACATTCCCCACTGTCGCGCGGCTGTCACGCCCTGATCCGCCAAGGCGCCAAACTGGTCGAATCAGCGGCCGACATCCGCGACGAACTCGGCCTGCCGCGTCCCGACTCCACCGCCGCGGCCCCCGCTCTTCCCCCCAAGCCCGATCGCAACCGTCATGCAAGCCGCAACGCCAATAGCCGGATGATGCTCGACGCAATGGGCTATGACCCCATCGATCTCGATACGCTCCAGCAACGCACCCATCTCGATCTGGCCACACTGAATACCCACTTGCTGGAGCTGGAACTCAACGAATCCGTGGCAAGGCTTGACGACGGCCGCTTTCAACAACGCTAAAAAGCTTATCATTAAGCATGAAAAGTGCGGATAAACTCCTGATTTTGAGCCGAGACTCGTCTTTCGGGGCTTTATCCGGCACAAAGATCCTCGAACATACTTAGGAACCTCCCCATGTCTTTGCCAGATCGAATCAAAATTGTCGAGGTATCTCCTCGCGATGGGTTGCAGAACGAAAAAGAATTCATTTCCACCCAGATCAAGATCGAACTCATCGACCGCTTGTCAGCCGCCGGTTTCCAGAATGTCGAATCCGCCTCGTTCGTGTCGCCCAAATGGGTCCCGCAAATGGCGGACGGCGCCGACGTCATGCTTGGAATACAACGCCAGCCCGGCACCATTTACTCGGTGCTCACACCCAATATGCGAGGCTTCGAGGGGGCCCTGGCGGCTCAGTCGGACGAAGTCGTTATTTTCGGCTCGGCCAGCGAAGCGTTCTCGCAAAAAAACATCAATTGCTCGATAGCCGAATCGATCGCACGCTTCGAGCCGGTCGCGGCGGCCGCCAAGGCCGCCGGACTGCGCCTGCGCGGCAGCATCAGCTGCTCCCTGGGCTGCCCCTACCAGGGCGAAACCCCCATTGAATCGGTTGTCGACGTCGCCCGGCGTTTTCTGGCATTGGGCTGCGACGAAATCGACGTGGCCGACACCATAGGCACAGGCACCGCCAAACGGGTGGGCCAGGTGATGAACGCAGTGACCAAAGTCGTCGACCCCACGCGTATTGCGGGGCACTTCCACGACACTTACGGCCAATCGCTGGCCAATATCCTGGCGGCCCTGGAAGCGGGGATCAGCATATTCCATACCTCGGTCGCCGGCCTGGGAGGCTGCCCCTACGCCAAGGGAGCCACCGGCAATGTCGCGACCGAAGACGTGCTGTACATGATGGATGGGCTCGGCATCGAAACCGGCATCGACCTGAATGAAGTGGTCGACATCGGCATGTGGATATCCGGCCATCTCGGCCGCAAGACGGCAAGCCGGGCCGGCAATGCGCTAGCCGCGCGCAAGGCGGGCTAGGATGGGCTTGCCGAAGGTGCCGGCACCTGCCGAACAGGATCTTTCCGCCCTGCTCGATACGGCCATGCCCAGCCCCGAAGAGCGTTCCGCCCTGCTCGAAGAAATCGGCCCTCTGCCATTGCACGGCCAGGCCTGGCCCATCTGGATCAAAATACTGGCCTGGATCATCGTGCTGATTATCGGCATGCAAATCACCTATACCGCCACCAGTCCCGGCGGACACAACGTCAGCCCCCTGGTGGCGGGCAGCATCCTGGTGTGCTTCCTGGCACTGCTCGTAGTGGCGCGATTCATGCTGGTTTCCGAAACCCGAATCACGCGGATCGGCATCGAGCAATCGTGGATTACGCGGCGCCAGGTCGCCTGGGAAGACATCCGGTTCGCCAAGTTCATTCCGCTTTTCACCTCGAAGCGCCTGGTGTGCTTCACCAGCCGCGGACGCCCCGTGGTCTTCCAGGCCGGCACACGCGAACTGCAAGTCGCCTTTGCCCGTATCGCGCTGGTATATCGACGACGGCGCTAGCCCGGACATTTCACCATAAAGCCCGCTCTTGGCTTCTTCGTGATGCGCCATATTGTTCAAAAGGCTCCGTGCGGTTTGACGTGCGTGACCTTGGCGCCAATTGCCCCCGCAAGAGCTTGCAAGGCGCCGATCTGATACGTGATCATGTATTCGAGATCCTGGGCATTCATTTGAATCTGCCGCCTGCCGAAGCCCCAGATATCGTTGAAGCCTGGATGGGCGCCTATGGAAGCGCCGTTCTTCAGGGCGAGATTAACGGTTTCGGCCATGACCGTGGCATCGCCGGCGTGAAAGCCGCAGGCCACGTTGGCGGAGCGGATGATCTTGATCAGTTCGGCATCGTTGCCGATCTTCCATTTTCCAAAGCTTTCGCCCATGTCGGCATTGAGGTTGATCTGCTGTGTCATTGCGGCTTCCTTTTAATCGATTGAAAAAAGAACCATCAAGCCAAGACGCCGGCGCGCTGGCTCACTTCAGAGGCGGTAAACCCCATCAGGCTGTGGAATCGCGCTTCGTCGGTAGCGCTTTCGGTGTTCACCAGAAGAACGCGTGAATCCTGATCCAACCCCAACTGCCCGCGCCCTTTGCGGTCACCAGCCAAAGCCAGCAGACCAGCCAAGCCGGCTGCGCCACTTTCTCCGGCGAGAACGACTTCTTCGTCTTTCTTCGCCATTGCCAGGGCACGCATGGCCTGGATGGCATCTTCTTCTTCGATGGTCATATACGCGGCCGCGTACTGACGCAAGACCCGCCAAGCCACGAGCGATGGTTCGTAGCATTCCAGCATAGACATCAGCGTAGGCTCGCCCGCATCCACCCGCACGGGGTGATCGGCCTTAGCGCTTTCAAAAAGGCAGGCGGCGCGGGACGGCTCCACAACAATAAATTTGGGCGGATGCGCCGCCCACTGCAGCGCCATGGATCTTGCGAGCGCCGCGGCGAATCCGCCTACGCCCGCTTGCAAGAAAACGTGCGTAGGCACAGTGTCGAGCTGTTCGGCAAGCTCGCGGGAAATGAGCGTGTAGCCTTGCATCACCCATCTGGGGATGTCTTCGTACCCGGGCCATGTCGTATCCGAGAGCAAGGTCCAGCCACTCGATTGCGCCAAGCGCATCGACTCGGCCACAGCATCGTCATAGGTTCCCTTTACTTCCACGACTTCGGCGCCGAATCTTGCGATCGCATTGCGCCGTGCCTGCGTCACCCCTCCATGAACCAGGATTACGGCACGCGCTCCAGCGAGGCGTGCCCCAGCGGCCACGGACTGGCCATGATTGCCGTCGGTCGCGCAAACAAAAGTCATGGTCGCGGCGGCACGGTAAAAGCGTTGCGCACGGGCGTCCCGCGCAGGCCGGCCATCGCGGGGTTCGATTGCCAGGGACCCGCTCGCGGAACGGGGAAGTTCATCCGTCGTCATAGCCTTGCCGTCCAATCTGGTGGCCTCTTCCATGACCAGGCGCAGGACCGTGTACGCCCCTCCCAATGCCTTGAAACTGCGCAGCCCCAAACGCCGGCCTTCGTCTTTGAGCCATAGGCGGCCGATATCAAGATCCTTGGCCAGGGTAGGAAGATCACGCAATGGGCTGGGCGTGTAATCGAAGACGGCCCGCAGCGTGGCATGCACGTCAGCCGAGTCCAGGTTGGGGAGCCCTGTGGCATATGCTCGGGTTTGTTCATCCGCAAGCGCCGTATTCATCAATAGCTTCATCTATATCATCCACAAATAAGGGATGACGATATATTATTCAATTAGCCAAGGTAATACTTACGTATTTAGCCATCAAAAACGCAAAAATTTTTCATAAAAATCAAAAATGACATCATTGGACGAAGTGGATCTGAAAATCCTTGAACTGGTGCAGCAGGACGGCAGGATTTCGCAAAGCGGGCTAGGCGAGCAAGTTCACTTGTCGACTGCCGCAGTGAATCGCCGCCTGCGACGCCTCCAGCAAGAGGGCGTGATACGCAAGCTAGCTGCGGTGCTGTCGGGGCCGGCGCATGCGACCCCACCAAAAACCTCACACGAGCGGGGGTGGCGGCCCAGGCAGGGTGAGCGAGCTTGAGTCCGCCGCGGCCGGCGCCTGGATCGGGATGCAAGGGAGCGGTTGTTTGAGCGTCAAGGGTGTCCACAGCCCGGGGGGCTGTGGACGACGCGAGTTCCGCGACCGCCCGATCCAGGCGCCGGCCGCGGGCAGTCCTGGCAACGCCAGGACCGGACGATGCGAGCCCCACCCTGCCTGGGCCGCCACCCCCGCGTCTTAAGAACGAAAATGACGGCATCGACGATCTACGCAGCAGCAGCCCGCCAA
The DNA here is from genome assembly GCF_054781135.1 of Paralcaligenes ginsengisoli. Taxonomy (NCBI): domain Bacteria; kingdom Pseudomonadati; phylum Pseudomonadota; class Betaproteobacteria; order Burkholderiales; family Alcaligenaceae; genus Paralcaligenes; species Paralcaligenes ginsengisoli. The sequence continues at coordinate 25,802 of NZ_BAAGUZ010000024.1, read as the reverse complement.
CTCATAACACCCCATAAAAAAAGCGCCCTGGGTCGGATAACCCAAGGGCGCAACGGGCAAAACCGGTATATCGGCGATATCAGCGCACCGGCAAGGCGTACATCAGCCCGCCTTTATTCCACTGCGCATTCAGGCCGCGCGGAATTTTCAGAGGGCTGTCCATGCCCACATTGCGCTCGAAGCTTTCGCCATAATTACCCACCTGCTTGAGGATGTTGTAAGCCCACTTTTCGTCAAGCCCCATGTTTTTGCCGGCCCCTGGAGTAACCCCCAGCAAGCGTTGAACATTGGGATTATTGCTTTTGAGCTCCTCGTCGACATTCTTCGACGTAACTCCCAACTCTTCGGCGCCGATCATCGCATAAAGCGACCATTTGACGATGTTCAGCCACGCATCGTCGCCCTGCCGCACAAAGGGCCCCAAGGGCTCTTTGGAAATGATTTCCGGCAAAACCACATAATTGTCAGGATTTTGCAGCTTGGAAATCCGAATCGAAGCCAGGCCCGAAGCATCGGTCGTGAACACATCGCAACGGCCGGAGGCAAAGGCGTTGACCACCTCGTTGAACTGCTCGATCACCACTGGCTTGTAGCTGATCTTGTTGGCGCGGGCCCAATCGGCCATGGTGTTTTCGTTGGATGTGCCGGTTTGCATGCAGACCGTCGCGCCGTCGAGCTCCTTGGCGCTTTTTACCTTCAACGACTTCGGCACCAGAAAGCCCTGCCCGTCGTAATAATTGATACCGGCATGAATGGCGCCCAGGGCCGTATCGCGCTGTTGCGTAACAGTCGTATTGCGAGCCAGAAGATCGATTTCGCCCGATTGCAATGCCGTAAACCGTTGCTGTGAATTCAGGGGAACGGCCTTGAATTTGCTGGCATCACCCAAGGTTGCCGCCGCCACGGCGCGACAGACGTCGATATCGAGCCCCTTCCAGTTGCCCTTGGCATCGGGCGCCGAAAATCCCGCAAAACCGGTGGTAACCCCGCATTCGACATAGCCGCGCTTCTTGACTACATCGAGCGTATCGGCATGAGCCCATTGCAGCCCCGAAAACAAGACCAGCGCACCAGCCGCGTATTTAACGTAGCGCATAAAATTCCCCTGTAAGAAACCCGAGATAACGACTCCAGCAGGCATCTTACCGCAATCGGACCACCGAAAAACAGATAAACTTATTCATAATCCCGCAGGTCGTCTATGACCTTCCCATCGTTGGGCAGAGTGCCGGTTTCCACGAATTCCAGCTCGGCGCGCAGCTTGGTTACATCACGCACCGACGCGGTGATCCTGGCCTGCAGATCGGGGCCGGGATGGGTGGTTTCAACGCTTAAAGTCATCAGGTCGGCGCCAAACTTGCCGCTGACCACCAGCCGCGCCTTGCCGATTTCAGGGTGGCGCCGGACGACCTCGGCTATTTGCCCCGGATGCACGAACATGCCCCGCACCTTGGTAGTCTGATCGGCACGGCCCATCCACCCCTTGATGCGCATATTCGTGCGCCCGCAAGGCGAAATACCGGGCATCACGGCCGACAGGTCGCCGGTGCCGAATCGCACCAGCGGGTAATCGGGGTTGAGCGTGGTGACCACGATTTCGCCTACCTCGCCTATGGGCAGGGGCCGATTCGTGCCCGGCTGCACGATCTCCAGAATGATATCTTCATTGACCACCAGACCTTCGCGAGCCGAGGTTTCGTAGGCCATCATACCCAGATCGGCGCTACCGTATGCCTGGTAGCCGTCAATCCCGCGCTCGGCAAACCACCGCTGCAAAGAGGGTGGAAACGCCTCGCCGGAAAACAGCGCGCGCCGGATCGAAGGCAAGGCCACCCCCAGCTCGTCGGCCTTTTCAAGAATGATCTTCAGGAAGCTGGGCGTGCCCGTGTAACCGGCGGGAACCAGGTCCGCAATGGCGCGGACCTGCTGCTCGGTCTGGCCTATGCCTCCGGGGAAAACGGTGCAGCCCAGGGCATGGGCCGCTGTTTCCATCATCGAGCCGGCAGGCGTGAAATGATAGGAAAAGCAGTTATGCACCAGTTGCCGCGACCGGAAGCCGGCCGCGTACAAGGCCCGGGCAAAGCGCCAGTAGTCGGGGCGCGTGCCTTCGGGCTCGTATATGGGGCCGGGCGAGGCGAATACACGCAAGGCGTCGCCCCAGCCTATGGACGAAAAGCCGCCGAAAATACGGCCGACCTCGTCCAGTTGCCCGCCGGTTCGGCCCTGGCGCATATCCAGTTGCGCCTGCAGCAGTTCGCTTTTGCGAATTACGGGGATCTGCTCGAGATCGGCGCGCCGCCCGATAGCATTGGGATCGATTCCCTGCAACTGCTCGGCGATCGCCGGCGCATAGACGCGGGCACGCTTCAAGGCGGCTGGCAAGCGTTCCAGCAGCAACTGCTCGCGCTGGGCAGCGGGCGCGGATTCGCGTTCTTCGAAATACGTCATCATGGCATCCCTCGGGATCAGGCAAGCCAACGCTTGCGGCGCCGGTAAAATTTTGTATCGCGAAAATTCTTGCGCTCGCCGCTTGAAACTCCGAGATAGAATTCTTTGACGTCTTCGTTTTGGGCCAGGTCGTGCGCCGCGCCATCCATCATGACGCGGCCGTTTTCCAGGATGTAGCCATAATCGGCATAACGCAGCGCAATACTGGTATTTTGCTCGGCAAGCAGAAAGCTCACGCCTTCACGCTCGTTCAGATCGCGCACGATCTCGAAAATTTCTTCCACGATTTGCGGAGCCAACCCCATGGAAGGCTCGTCGAGCAGAATCATAGTGGGGTTGGCCATGAGTGCACGCCCAATCGCCGCCATCTGCTGTTCGCCGCCCGAGGTGTAGCCGGCCTGGCTGGTGCGCCGTTGTTTGAGGCGCGGGAAATACCCATAAACGCGATCGAGCGCCGCGCTCAAATCGCCGCGTGAAATAGCGCGTGTATACGCACCTGTCAGCAGATTTTCTTCGATGGTCAGATGGCCGAAGCAATGGCGGCCCTCCATGACCTGCACGACGCCGCGCTTGACCAGGTCGGCCGGTGAAAGCCGTTCGATCCGCTCGCCGCGATAATCGATGCTGCCCTTGGTGACATCGCCGCGTTCAGCCTTGAGCAAATTGGAAACCGCCCGCAAAGTCGTGGTTTTGCCGGCCCCGTTGGCACCCAGCAGCGCCACGATCTTGCCTTCCGGCACGCACAGCGACACCCCCTTCAACACCAGGATCACGTGGTTATAAATAACCTCGATACCATTGACGTTAAGCAGAATGTTGGGCGTTTCAGTGTCAGCTCTTGCATTCATAAAAAGCATTCCATGCCGTCGATTGAATCCGCCTGCCGCACGGCGGCGGCAGGCGGACAGCCGGGCATCAGTCCTTGCAAGTGCGAGGAGTGATGTTTTTCTCTTTGGCGTACTTGGCGGCAAGCTCTTTTACCAGCGGATTGACGAATTTCTTGTCGGACTGGTACCAGTCGGATACGACCTTGAATTTCTTGCCATCCCACTGGATGATCCGAGCCCAGTCGGTACCCATGTGATCTTCGCACGAGGTTTTGACCGGACGCATGATCTCGCCGAAGCCCAACTGGTTAAGCCGGTCTTGAGTCAGATCGAGGTGCTCGAAACCCCAGCGCACTTGCTCTGGAGTCATGTGCTTGCCCTTGCCGTACTTTTCCTGGGCGGCGCGGATCGCCTCGACCTGCAGCATCGAAATCATCAGGCCGCGCGTATAGCTGATGGTTCCGAAATACTTGCCGTCGGTGTCGGTGCCCTGGCCTTTGTCGTAGAGGTATTTCTTGATGTCCTGGTGAACCTTCCCCTGCTCGGCGCTATTTTGAATGGTCACCGCGTTGTAGCCCTTGGCCACATCGCCCAGGTCCTGCACGTCATTTTCAGAGCCGGCCCACCATATGGCGTACATTTTGTCGCGCGGATAGCCTATAGCCTGCGCCTCGCGGATCGCCGTCGGCGTCATGATCCCGGCGCTCCACAACAGCACGTAGTCAGGACGTTTCTGACGGATCTGCAGCCATGTGGATTTTTGCTGGACGCCGGGCGCGGTGACCGGATAAAGCTGCAATTCGAAACCATCGGCCTTGGCGCGCGCCTCGAGCAGCGGAATGGGCTCTTTGCCGAACGGCGAATCGTGAAACACCAGGGCGATTTTCTTGCCTTTGAGCTTGTCGACGCCGCCCACTTTCTTGGCGATATCCTGGATCATCGTATCGGCCGCCGTCCAGTAGGTTCCGAGCAGCGGGAAATTCCATTGGAACACAGCACCGTTGGCGGACTGCGACAGGCCATAGCCCACGGTTTCAACCGATACTTTATCGAGTATGGCTTTGTCGGTAATGGCAAACGTAATGCCCGTGGACTGCGGATCGAAGCCCGATGCCCCGCCGTTCTTGGCTTTCAGCCGCTCATAGCATTCCACGCCCTTATCGGTGGCGTAGCCCGTTTCGCACTCTTCATAGCTGAGCTTGACGCCATTGACACCCCCGTCCCGGGCGTTGACCAATTTAAGGTAATCCATTTTCCCGTCGGCCCAGGGGATGCCCAGCGGCGCAAAGGAACCCGTGCGGTAAGCCAGCAGGGGAATAAACTGATCTTCCGCCGCTGTAGCAGGCGCCGCCATGGCGCTCAAGGCGCCTGCCACCGCAAACATGGCTGTGGCCAATTTGAAAGTATGTTTCATCTCCAAGTCCTCCGTTTGGTGTTTCTACGCACCGTGTGTTGTTCAGTCCGGTTCGAATGAGCCAGCCGAGCGTTAAAAACAAATGCCTGAACTTCTGTACCTATACAGCCAATGCAACAGTCAATGCGACAATCAATGAGGGAACGGCCAGATACGCAGCTTCTCCTTGCCTATGCTCCATAACCGGGCCAGGCCGTGCGGCTCGGCAATCAGGAAAAATACAATCAGCGCACCAAACACCATATGTTCGATATGCGCGGCGGTATCGATGGCCAGTGGCAAGTCGAACCAGCCAGGCACATTGGTCAGGGCAATCGGAACCAGCACAATAAAGGCCGCACCGAAAAAACTGCCCAGAATCGAGCCCAGGCCGCCGATAATCACCATGAACAACAACTGGAACGAACGATTCAGGTCGAAAGCCAGCGGCTCCCAGGAGCCCAGATGTATGTAGGCCCAGAGCGCCCCCGACACGCCAATGATGAATGAGCTGACGGCAAAGGCGGTAAGCTTGGCGTAAACGGGGCGTATGCCAATCACTGAAGCAGCCACATCCATATCGCGGATCGCCATCCATTGGCGGCCGATCGCGCCACGCACCAGGTTCTTGGCCAACAGGGCAAACACGACGGCGAAAATCAGTACGAACAGATATTTTTGGACAGGCGTTTGAATCGGAATGCCGAACGCCGACAAGGCCGGAACCGATACATTCCCCGAGGACGAGTAATTCGTCAGATACGGAATCCGCAGAAATGCCCAATCCGCGAAAAACTGGGCGGCCAGCGTGGTAACCGCCAGGTAGAGCCCGCGTATGCGCAAGCTGGGAATGCCAAACACCACGCCCACCAGCGTGGCGAAGACGCCGCCCAGCAGAATCTGGACGATCAATGGCAAAGCGGGAGTGCGCACGCCAAAATTCCAGGCCGCGTAGGCGCCCACCGCCATGAAAGCCCCCGAGCCCATGGATATCTGGCCGCAGTAGCCCACCAAGATATTCAGGCCGATGGCGGCCAGGGAAAGGATCAGGAAAGGTGTAAGCACAGCCTGCAGGAAGTAGCTGGAAGCCAGCAGGGGAACCAGCACAAAGGCGAGCACCAGCAGGCCGGCGATGAAGATCCGGTCCTGGCGTATGGGAAAAATCTGTTGGTCGGCCCGATAACTGCTTTTGAACTGGCCATTTTCGCGATAAAACATAATTAAATACCCGGGATGAGTGAAACCATCAAACGCGATCGATGATTTTTTCGCCAAACAAGCCTTGCGGACGGAACAGCAGGAACACCAGTGCCAGCACATAGGCGAACCAGATCTCGATGCCCCCTCCTACGAACGGCCCCACATAGACCTCGGACAGCTTCTCGCCCACGCCGATGATCAGGCCGCCGATAATGGCGCCGGGCACGGAAGTAAGCCCGCCCAGGATAACGACAGGCAAGGCCCGCAGCGCCGCCGTCGACAGAGTGAACTGCACGCCGAACTTGGAGCCCCAGATCACGCCCGCCACCAGGGCCACCAGGCCGGCCACGGTCCAGACAATGATCCAGATGCGATTGAGCGGTATGCCGATGGACTGCGCCGCCTGATGGTCGTCGGCGACCGCGCGCAGCGCCCGCCCGGTCGAGGTGTATTGGAAGAAGAAGGCCAGCACGGCCACCAGCAAGGCGGCCACGGCCGCCGCGGTGAGGTCTTCAAGGCTGATCAGCACACCGCCTTCGAAAAACGAATTGAGGATGAAAAGCGGGTCTTTGGGCATGCCGACATTGATGGAATACACCGTGCTGCCAAACACGATCTGGCCCAGGCCGTCGATGAAATAGCTGATCCCCAGGGTGGCCATCAACAGGGTCGTGGCCTCTTGATTGACCAGATGACGCAGCACCCAGCGCTCGATCACCACGGCAATCGCCCACATCAACACCGCGCTGATGGCGAACGCCAGAATATTGGCCAGCAACAGGCTATGGAAGCCAAACCATTTGGGCAGCCATTCCGAAAAGCGCGCCATGGAAAGCGCCGCTACCAGCACCATGGCGCCTTGCGCAAAATTGAAGACTCCGGACGCCTTGAATATCAGCACGAAACCCAATGCCACCAGCGAATACAGCATGCCCGTCATCAGGCCGCCAAACACGGTTTCCAGGAAAAATCCCATTGCTGTCGTCCTTGCTCAGTGGCCCGCGCCCAGATAGGCGCGTATAACGTCCGGATTCGTGCGAACCGCATCGGGCTCGCCATCGCCGATCTTTTTGCCGTAGTCGAGCACGACCACGCGGTCGGAAATATCCATGACCACGCCCATATCGTGTTCGATCAGCACGATGGTGGTGCCGAACTCGTCATTGACATCGAGGATGAAGCGGCTCATGTCCTGCTTTTCTTCGATATTCATGCCGGCCATGGGCTCGTCAAGCAAAAGCATGCGCGGCTCCATGGCCAGCGCCCGGCCCAGGTCGACCCGTTTTTGCAAGCCATACGGCAGGCGCCCCACGGGAGTTTTCCGATGCGCCTGGATCTCCAGGAAGTCGATAATGTTCTCGACAAATTCGCGGTGGGCGATTTCTTCGCGCTCGGCCGAGCCCAGGCGAAAGGCCTGCGCCAGAATGCCGCTTTTCATGCGCAGATTGCGGCCCGTCATGATGTTGTCCAGCACGCTCATGCCCTTGAACAGAGCGAGATTCTGAAACGTGCGGGCGATGCCCATTTCCGCGGCGCGGCGCGAGTTCATTTTTTTGAAGCGCACACCATCAAGGCTTATTTCACCCTGCTGCGGCGTGTACACACCGTTTATTACATTGAGCATGGAGCTTTTACCGGCGCCGTTGGGGCCGATAATGGCGCGGATTTCGTGTTCTTTGACGTCGAACGAAATTTCGGTCAATGCATTGACCCCGCCAAAGGACAGCGAAATGTTGCGCATGTCGAGGATTGTTGCCCCGATTCTCTGGTCGCGAGTGGCTTGAGTCATATTACGCGGCCCTTTTGGCATTGCCGGGGTGGATCCGGGCGCTTGCGATGGGAAGGTCGGCCGAAATCGTGCCGGTACGCCCGTCCTCGAACTTCACCTCGGTTTCGACATACTGATGGGTCCGGCCCGCGAACAGCGCCTCGACCAGCACCGCGTATTTTTGGGCAATGAACCCACGGCGCACTTTGCGGGTACGGGTCAGCTCATCGTCATCGGGATCGAGTTCTTTATGCAGAATCAGGAATCGCGCCACCTGCGAGCCGCACAGCCGGGGATCGGCGGCCAGGTCGGCATTGACCTGATCGACGCAATCGCCGATGAGTTCGCTGACTTCCGGCTTGGCAGCCAGATCGGTATAGCCGGCATAAGGCAAACCGCGCCGTTCAGCCCAATTGCCAACGGCTTCGAGATCGATATTGATAAACGCGCAAACCTCGGATTTATCGGCGCCGAAGGCCACGGCCTCTTTGATGAACTGGAAAAACTTGAGCTTGTTTTCGATGTACTTGGGTGCAAACAAGCTGCCGTCGGCCAGCTTGCCGACATCCTTGGCCCGGTCGATGATTTTCAGCTGACCGTCGGTATCGAGGTATCCGGCATCGCCCGTGTGGTACCAGCCGTCGGCCGTGTAGGATTCAGCCGTCGCCTCGGGATTGCGGTAGTACTCCTTGAACAGGCCGGGGCTTTTGACCTGGATTTCACCATTGTCGGCCACGCGGATTTCAACCCCCTTGACCGGCGGCCCGACCGTATCGGCCCGGACCTGCCCATCGGCCTGCACGCAGACGAACACCGAGGTTTCGGTGGAGCCATACAACTGCTTGAGATTGATGCCTATGGATCGGTAGAAAACAAAGAGATCGGGGCCGATGGCCTCGCCCGCGGTATAGGCTACCCGTACCCGGCTCATACCCAGGGCGTTGCGCAAAGGGCCATAAACGAAAAAGTTGCCCAAGCGGTATTTGAAGCGGTCCCAGGCACCGACGCCGGGGTCTTTGTCGAGTATGCGCACACCGACGCGGCGCGCCAGCGCCATGGATGCATTGAACACCTTGCGTTTGAGCCGGCTGGCGTCTTCCATGCGGATCATGACGTGAGTCAGGAGACCTTCAAGCACACGCGGCGGCGCAAAATAATAAGTGGGTCCGACATCGTGCATATCGATCGATACCGTCTCGGGCGACTCGGGATGGTTGACGGTAAACCCCGTGACCAGAAATTGCGTATACGAAAACATGTTCTGGCCTATCCAGGCCGGCGGCAGATACGCCAGCACCTCTTCGCGATCGCTCAGGTTTTCCATCTCGTGGATGGCGCGGGCGCGGTCAATCAGGGCGTGGTGGGTCAGCACCACGCCCTTGGCCTTGCCGGTGGTGCCCGAGGTATAAAACATGGCGGCCGGAGCATGAGGGTCGATGGCCGCCACCGAGGCATCGAAAAAATCCGGATATCGGCCGGCATGCTCGCGACCCAGCTCGACCAGGCGATCGAAACTCAGCAGGTCTTTGTTGATGTAATTGCGCAGGCCGCGCGGATCGTCGTAGACAATATGCCGCAGCGCAGGACACTGCCCGAAGACCTCAAGCATTTTGTCGACCTGTTCCTGGTCTTCGACGATGGCAACATGAATTTCGGCGTCATGCAGCACATGCAGCATTTCTTGCGCCACGGCATCCTGGTACAGGGGCACGGGTATGGCGCCGATCGCCTGCGCCGCCATCATGGCCAGGTACAGGCGCGGCCTGTTCTCGCCTACAATGGCGACATGCTGGCCGGCCTGGACCTGCAATGCAGCCAGACCGTTTGCAAGCTCACGCACTTGGTCGGCCAGTTCGCTCCAGGTCAAGGTTTGCCAGATGCCCAGGTTTTTTTCACGCAAAGCCGGCCGCGCGCCCCTTACGCGGGCATGATACAAGACCAGAGCCGGAAAAGTATCCGGTTTCCCGTCAGGCCTGGCCATAGATGAATCTGGCGCCACGATGTCTCCCTTGAGTCGGCCTCCGGACTGCTTTAAAGTTTCAGGCAAAAGCGGATCCAGACGTTCAACCAATATGTTTTTTTATTCAGTTGGATGTAAAGGTATAAGCTTGGGCTGCAGAAAATTGTCACGGATACGACATTCACGCATTTCCTAGGGTAAATCCTCATGCAACTGAAAGATTCGATGCTAAGTGCGGCAGCCTGGTTTTCCCTATTGACAGGCGAGCAGCAAGACCGGGTCTTGCGTGATATTTCCGTCACTCATTTTCCGGCCGGCGCCATGATCGAGCGCAAGGGCGAAAAAGCGTATGCCTGGATAGGCGTGCTCAGCGGCTTGATCAAGGTATCGGTGGGCAACTCCGACGGCAAGCTCGCCTCTCTAACCGGCGTACCCGCCGGCGGCTGGATCGGCGAGGGCTCGCTGCTCAAGCACGAGGCGCGCAAATACGATGTGGTTGCGCTGCGCGAATCGGCCATCGCACGGCTGCCGGTCGCCTGCTTCGAATGGCTGCTCGACAGCAGCATTCCCTTTAATCGATATCTGCTGCATCAGTTGAACGAGCGGGTCGCCCAGTTCATAGGCAAAGCCGAGTACGATCGCCTGTTGGCGCCCGATGCGCGGGTCGCACGCTGCCTGGCGGAACTCTTCAATCCTTTGCTCTATCCCGGCCAGGGCATGCGCCTGAATATCACGCAGGAAGAAATCGGCTACCTGGCCCGGATTTCGCGCCAGCGCACCAACCAGGCGCTGCAGGCCCTGGAAGCGGCGCAATTGCTGAAGATCGAGTACGGCGCCGTCCATGTGCTGAGCCTCGATGGCCTGAAGCATTACGGCGTTTAGGTAGCGGGCCGACAGGGCGGCCTGTGTGAAATAAGCCGTAGGGGCGGCCCTTGCGCCCGCCCCTGTTTTCAAGCGGCTTGTCAGTCCAGCTTTATGCCTGCGGTTTTAATCACCTTGGCCCACTCGGCCTGTTCCTTGTTGGCGTACCCCTTGAATTCGGCGGGTGACATCGGCATGGGTTCAACGCCCATTGCACGGATCTTATCGTCGACCACTTTGGTCTTGAGCGTGGCTTCAAGATCGGCACTGAGCTTGCTGACAACATCGGCAGGCAGATTCGCGGGGCCCACCAAGCCCTGCCAGGCATACGCCGTAAAGTTCTTCACCCCGGCTTCAGCCATGGTCGGCACATTGGGGAAAATCGCGACGCGTTCCGGGGTAGCCGCGGCCAGGACACGGATTTTCCCGGCCTTGATATTGGCATAGGCCGACGCCGAATCGACAAAAGCCATGTCTACCTGCCCGCCGAGCAAATCCTGCATGGCCGGCGCGGCGCCTTTGTAAGGCACATTGACGATCTTGACGCCCGCGAGCTGGTTGAACATTTCAAGAGCCAGGTGATGTGGCGAACCATTGCCCGCCGAAGCCGATGTCAGCTTGCCAGGTTCTTTGCGGGCGGCGGCCAGCACCTCGTCCACCGTCTTGAAGGGCGATTTCTCGTTGACGGCAAGCATCAGGGGAAAGCGAGCCAACCCTCCTATATAGGTAAATTTGGCCGGATCGTATTGCAGCTTGGAGTACAGCGAAGGGTTATACGCCAGTGTGCCCGAATCCGCCGTGCCCACGACATAGCCGTCAGGCTTGGACTGCTGGATAAAAGTCGCGCCGATGATCGTGCCGGCGCCGGGCTTGTTTTCGACAATCAGGTTCTGGCCCAGCTTTTTCTGGAGCTCGGCGGCGACCAGCCGGGCTATGACGTCGGATCCACCGCCCGCGGCATAAGGCACCACCCACTGTACGGGCCGTTCGGGCCACGATGCGGCCGAGGCAAGCCCGGCAACGCTCAAAGCCGATACGGCAAGCAGCCCTTTAAACAATTTGGACATTCGGATTCTCCTTAAATCACGGATATATTGTTACGCATTGGCGTATAAATACATTATTACGCGCTTGATTATGCCCGATCTCTGCCGAATCCGGCATTAGAAGATACGATCATCGCCCTTGAATGTAACCGCAGGCAGCGATGCGGCATGCCAAGGCATGCCGATGGCTATGCGCCGATCACCCGGGCCAGGAAAGCCTGGGTCCGCTCATGCCGCGGACGCGACAACACCTCGCCCGGCGGCCCCGATTCGACGATTACACCGCCGTCCATAAAGGCGATCTGGTCGCCGGCATCGCGGGCAAAAGCCATTTCGTGGGTCACAACGACCATGGTCATGCCCTCGTCGGCCAGGCTGCGCATCACCGCGAGCACTTCATCGACAAGCTCAGGGTCCAGCGCGGACGTCGGTTCGTCGAAGAGCATGAGTTTGGGCTGCATGGCCAGAGCCCGCGCAATCGCCACGCGCTGCTGCTGCCCGCCCGAGAGATGGCTGGGATAGGCATCGGCTTTTCCCTGCAGGCCCACCCGCTGCAACAATGCACGGGCGCGCTCCACGGCCTGGGGCTTGGACTCATGCTTCACATGCAGCGGCGCTTCGATAATGTTCTCGAGCACCGTCATATGAGGAAAAAGGTTAAAACGCTGAAAAACCATGCCTATGCCCGCACGCTGGCGGCAAACCTCGCGCTCGTGACGCTCGTAGAGTCGATTGCCGCGCTCGCGGTAACCGACCAGCTCGCCATCGACCCACAGATGCCCCGCATCGATCTTTTCCAGATGATTAATGCAGCGCAAAAACGTGCTCTTGCCCGAGCCCGAAGGTCCGATCAGGCACAGCACCTCTCCGGAGGAGACTTCCAGATTGATTCCCTTGAGCACTTCATCGCGTCCGTAGCGCTTGTGCACATCCTGTGCGCGGACCATCGGCCTTGGGCCCGCCGGCTTCGCCTCATCGAGTGCCATGCAGCCCCGTTCCCGCGCGGCCAAGCCGCCGCTCTATAAAATACTGGCTTGCGCTCGTAATCGTCGTCAGCACCAGATACCAGAAGGTTGCCACCAACATCAGCTCGATCGTGTGCAGATTGGCCGAGGAAATGTTCTCGGCCGCCGTCAGCAAATCGCCGCCGGCAATCACCGAAACCAGCGACGTGGCTTTCAACAGCGAAATGAACTGGTTTCCGGCCGGGGGAATAATGACGCGCAGGGCCTGCGGCAGGATGATGCGCCGCATCGCGAGCGTGCGCGGCATGCCCAGTGCAAGCGAAGCTTCGTACTGGCCTCGATCGACAGACAGAATCCCCGCCCGGACAATCTCCGCCATATAGGCGGCCTCGTTCAGGCCCAAGGCAACGACGGAAGCGACAAACGGAGTCATGATCGCATTGGTGTCGAACGGGCCTATGTGCTGGAAGAGCAGCGCGAGATTACCCCACAGCAGGATTTGCACCAGCAGCGGCGTGCCGCGCAACAGCCAGGTATAGAAACCGCTGCCCAGCCGCAGGACCGGGCTGGCGGACAGCCTCATGAAAGCCAGCACAATGCCCAGCGCAAGACCAATGATCGCCGCCAGGACGGCAAGCACGACAGTCGTGCGCAAGCCCTGCAGGATCGCCGGCGCGAACTGATATTGCATAATGACTGAATGGTCGATGTGCGGATTGCGATAGACTGAAACGGCCAGCAAGGCCAGCACCACCGTCACCACGGCGCTCCCAAGCCAGAGCCAGGGGCGCCGCAGCGGCACAACGCGATTCACGCCGGCCTCCCGCGGCCGCCTTCGCGGGCCGCATGGCCCGAGCCGCGCCTCATAGCTTGAGGTTCTGACCGCCGTTGATCGCGGCCGATGTCACGGCGCCGCCCTCGACCTGATATTTTTCGAGGATCTTGCGATAGCTGCCGTCGGCGATCAGCGAATTGAGCGCCTTCTGCAAGGCATCGCGCAAAGGCTGATTGGTTTTCGACACACCGATTCCCAAGGGCACCGGCTGATATTCGTGGCCGCGAACGACATCGAAGATGGAGCCATTACCCGCCGTCTTGGCCAAATAGACCATGACCGGCGAATTGCCCAGGAACGCCGCAACGCGGCCTGTTTGCACTTGCAGCCGCGCATCCGAAGGCTGCGCGTACTGCAGATTCTGGATCGCGGGCTTTCCGGCCGCGGTGCATTTACCGCTCATTTCGGCAACCAGCGCGAGCTGCGTCGACCCCTGGACCGTGGAGACGGTTTGGCCGCACATGGTTTCCAGGCTTTCCACATGCTGCGGATTGCCTTTCTTGATCAGCAGCATCGTGCCCAGATTGAAGAAGTCGACAAAGTCGATGATCTTCTCGCGCTCGGGCGTGTCGTTCATGAGAGTAAAGGTAATGTCGATGTGTCCCGCCTGCATGGCCGGCAAGAGCCCATTGAAAGGAATGGGCTTGAAGGCAATTGTCTTGCCCATCTGCTTGCTCATCGCCGCGGCCAGGTCGACGATAACGCCCTGCAGCGTAGTGCCGTCGGACGCATAGGAAATCATCGGCGGACTGTTGGTGATGGAGCCGGCGGCAATCGTGTCTGCCGCAATCGCCGGGGAGAAGGCACAGCCGAGCCAGATTGCCGGCAGCGCAGCGAGGAATGTAAATTTCCGGATGGTTCGCATTGCTGCTCCTGTTTTCGATATCTGGGTTCGACCGCTGGAAAAACGCAAGCCGCATTATTGTTTCGTACGCGGTACGCGTCGATGGGCCTGGGCGAATTTTAGCAGACCGGAGATCCTTCCTGTGCAGCAGCATTCGCATAGGTGCGATGGCCGAAAATCGCCGATCCCACGCGAATCTCTGTCGAACCTTCCTCAATGGCCCATTCAAAATCCCCACTCATGCCCATGGACAATCGCGTCAAGCCGGCCGCCCCGTCGGCCCGCAAACGATCCCGCCATAAGCGCAAGGTGCGAAAACACATCCGCACCGCCATTTCATCTGCGGAATTCACGGCCAGCGTCATCAAGCCCCGGACTCGCAAGCAGTCGAACGCCGCCAGTTGTTTGAGGAATTCCGGCAGTTCCTCCGCCGGCAGGCCAAACTTGCTGGGCTCCGCCGAGGTCTTGACCTGTATGAGGACATCGATGGCCCGACCTTCCTGCTGTAAACGCTGATCGAGCTCGCGAGCCAGCGACAAGCGATCGAGAGACTGGACTTCAGCCACCAGGCGGGCGGCCTCTTTGGCCTTGTTGGTTTGCAGATGGCCTATCATCACCCAGGCCAGATCCGCCGCGCCGAACTCCTGTGCCTTCTGGCGGATTTCCTGAGTCTTGTTTTCACCGAATCGCGTCAGGCCCAATGCCATCGCGCTGCGTATTGAGTCGGGCCCGAAGGTTTTGCTTACCGGCAGCAGCACGACCTCGTCCGGTGAACGCCCCGCTCTGGCGCAAGCCGCCGCAATGCGTTCGCGCACCCCGGCCAGGCGAATTTCCATGGAATCAGACATCGACAACCTCACATTACTTCTTTACAGTGGCATCTTTCATATACCCTAAAAGTACTGCAACTGGTTTTTTTTTGCTCGGCATCGGCGGCATTCCCCATTGCCAGGGGCGGGCCTTGTGTCCGCTCCTTCGGCAACGACACATCAAGCCCGGCCGCCCCAGGCCGCCCGAACCATCCACTCAATATCCCTGCACAAAGAATGAACGACGCCACACACCAGATTTCCATGACCATTCTCATGACACCCGATATGGCCAATTTTTCGGGCAATGTACATGGCGGGGCCATACTCAAACAACTGGATCTGGTGGCCTACGCCTGCGCCAGCCGTTATGCGGGAACCTATGTCGTCACCCTGTCGGTCGACCAGGTCATGTTTCGCCAACCTATCCATGTAGGCGAGCTGGTGACGTTTTACGCCTCGGTCAACTACACCGGCCGCACATCAATGGAAATCGGCATCAAGGTGGTCACGGAAGATATACGCCGAAAACTCGTGCGCCATACCAATAGCTGTTATTTCACCATGATCGCGGTCGACAGCCAGGGCACGCCGGTCGAGGTGCCGCCGCTGGAGCCAGGCAACGACGAAGAGCGTGGGCGCTTCAACGCGGCGCTGTTGCGCCGCGAGCTGCGCCAGGAAATGGAACGCCGCCATATGAAAATCAAGCAGGCGCCGAACTGAGGGGGGCTGCGCGGAGCACCCGCGCCCCTGCCTAACGCACCATGCCGGCCGCGGCCGTTTGATGGGTAGCCGCGTCGATCAGGATAAATGAACCGGTAACCGGTTGATCCGTGTAAGAATCGATCGCCAGCAGATCGCGCGACACCAGTGTCACGCGGCCGATGTCGTTCATGGCCAGCGCCCCGCCCGCCTCCACATGCAGCAACTCGCGCATGTCGCGACGAGTGTGCACCGCCTTGACCTTGGCCTGCGTGATGCGCGTACCCTGTTTAAGCCAGTACTGGCGCACCGGGCTGAGTGCCTGCTGATCGAGCCAGCATAGCTCCGCTTCGAACTCTTTGGTCACTCGAACGGGCGCGTCGGCAGCCACAATCAGGTCGCCGCGCGACACATCGATATCGCGATCCAGAACCACGGTTACGCTGTCGCCGCCGATCACCAGATCGACATCGCGATCGAATTGCACCAGGCGGGCCACTTTGGCGCTTTCACCGGAAGGCAGTACCTTGATCTCGTCGCCAACCCGCAAGCTGCCGCCCGACAGTTGTCCGGCATAGCCGCGGAAATCGTTCACGTCGTGGCCTCCGTGGCGGATGACCCACTGCACAAAAAACCGCGCGGGGGTTTGCGCAGCCGAGGTGGCCGAGGGCAGATTTTCCAGCAAGGCAAGCAAGGGCAGGCCATCGTACCAAGGGGTATTCCCGGAACGCTCGACCACATTGTCGCCCTTGAGGGCCGATATCGGCACAATATGAAACTGGGCTATGCCGAGTTTTTCGGCCAGTGCCGCATAGGCCTCGCGTATTTGTTCAAAAAGCCGGGCATCCCAGCCAGCCAGATCCATTTTATTGACGGCCACCACAATATGCTGCAATCCCAGCATTTTCGCCAGCGCGCTGTGGCGCTTGGTCTGCGGCAACAGTTCGCCATTCACGACCCGGCTGGCGTCAATCAGAATAATGGCAACCTGGGCGGTGGAGGCGCCAGTAACCATGTTGCGCGTGTACTGTTCGTGCCCCGGCGCATCGGCCACAATGAATTTTCGCAAAGGCGTGGCAAAGTAGCGATACGCGACATCAATCGTTATGCCCTGCTCGCGTTCGGCCTCAAGCCCGTCGGTCAGCAGCGACAAGTCGATTTCACTGGCCGCCACGCGCTTGTATTTGGAACGCGCGATGGATTCGAGCTGATCGGCAAAAACACCCTTGCTGTCATACAGCAGGCGTCCGATCAGCGTGGACTTGCCATCATCGACCGATCCGGCCGTGATCAGGCGCAGCACCCCGGTATCGGCGGTCGACAGCCAGGACTCATTGATTGCATTCATTAAAAATACCCCAATTTTTTGCGACGCTCCATCGAAGCCTCGGAAGTTTGATCGTCCATGCGCGTGGCACCGCGCTCAGTGATGGTTGTAATAGCGGTTTCGGCAATAATCGCTTCCGGACTGCCCGCCGTGGAAGCCACCGGGCAGGTGCAGGAAATATCGCCCACCGTCCGGAAACGCACCGTCCGGGTCTCGGCCGTTTCGCCATCTTTGAGCGGAGTAAGCGGCGTCAATGGAACCAGCAGCCCATTGCGGGGAATCACCTGCCGCTCGTGCGCGTAATAGATCGAAGGCAGGCTCAGGCCTTCGCGCTGTATGTATTGCCACACGTCCAGCTCAGTCCAGTTCGAGATCGGAAAGACCCGCATGTTCTCGCCCTTGTGAACCTTGGTGTTGAACAGGTTCCATAATTCCGGGCGCTGGGCCTTGGGATCCCATTGGCCAAACTCGTTGCGAAACGAGAAAACCCGCTCCTTGGCCCGGGCCTTTTCCTCGTCGCGCCGGGCGCCGCCAATGCATGCGTCAAAGCCGAATTCCTCTATCGCCTCAAGCAAAGTCGTGGCCTGCGCGGCGTTGCGCGAATCGGTTTCGCGGCGCAAAACCACCGTGCCACGGGCAATCGAATCCGCGACATTGCGTACGATCAATTGCTCGCCCAGTGCGGCCACGCAACGGTCGCGGAATTCGATGACCTCGTCGAAGTTGTGGCCGGTGTCGATGTGCATCAAGGGAAATGGAAAGCCAGCCGGGCGAAATGCCTTTTCGGCCAGACGCAGCAGCACTACAGAATCCTTGCCGCCTGAAAACAGAAGCACGGGCCGTTCGCACTCGGCCGCCACCTCGCGCAAAATATAAATCGCCTCGGACTCCAGCCAGTCCAGATGTGTCCGTGCGGTAATGTCACCCATAATCTTCCTCTTCAAATCCGGCATCAACTCAATTCATCAGTCCCGGCAAGCGCTAGCCGGCCTGGACTTCCATCGTCTTCAAATTGCCGGCATGCAAGCCGCACTCTTTGGACGATTTCTGCTCCCACCACCAGCGGCCGGCCCTTGCATCCTCGCCCGGCCGGATCGCCCGCGTACAGGGATCGCAGCCTATCGAGGGATAGCCTTGGTCGTGCAGCGGGTTGTAGGGGATATCCAGCGCGCGTACGACGGCCCATACCTGATCGGTGGTCCAGCTCGCCAGGGGGTTGTACTTTTGCAAGCCGAACACCGTATCGAATTCGGATTCGGCCAATTCGGTGCGCGTAATGGATTGATCGCGTCTTTGCCCGGTCAGCCAGGCTGAATGGCCTTGCAAGGCACGACGCAACGGCTCGACCTTGCGAATGCCGCAACAGGCCTTGCGCAAGTCCACGCTGTCGTAGAAGGCAAACTCGCCGAACTGCGCCACGTGTTCCTGTACCGCTGCCGGATCGGGCCTGACTGCACGAACGGCTACGCCGTAGCGATCCGCAATGGTGTCTATCATGGCCAGGGTCTGCGGGTGCAGCCGCCCGGTATCCAGCGTGAACACCTCGATCGGAGCCTTGGCCTGAACAAGGGCGTGCAGCAACACCATGTCTTCGGCTGCCAGCGATGATGCAAACACGGCATCGGGATGGTCGGCGGCTATGCCGGCCACCCTATCGACCAGCGCCGTCCATTGACTGGATGTTTCAGTATCCGGGAAAGAATGTAATAAAGTACTCACGACATGCCTTGGTTCAGTCCCTTGCGCCGATGCCGGAAGCAATCCGGCCCACAGTATCGGGCTCATGGCCGATGCCGCAATGACTCTATGCAAAAACGTAGTCTGGACGCATATGAGCCGCGAAGGAACGAATTAATGGTTAGCTGTTTATCGCTATTGAGCATTAATCCGAAAACACATAAGCTCATGCATGATGGCCGGCGGGCTCGTTCGGTATTTCCGCCAGGAAACTTCCGGCGCGGCAAGTCCGGAATGAAAGCCGCCGCGGATTGAACATCGAGCGGCTTCCTCTCGTCCTTGTTGTGATATCGGCACAGGATTCAGCGTTGCGTGAAAGCCATGACAAGCACGCAACAATATACGTCCCTATTTAAATATTTTAAAAATTAAATAGGGACATAGTAAGCTTGCAGCTTCAAGACGAAACACCAAACTCTCTCAACAGGCATTCCTTTCAACACTAGAGGCCACATAATGTCGACGCACCCAACGCATGCACTTCCTTCTTATCTCGACCCCAAGGACCTGGGTCCTTGGGGTATTTATCTAGAGCAGGTCGATCGGGTTGCGCCATACCTGGGGCGCCTGAGCAAATGGCTGGAAACGCTCAAACGTCCCAAGCGCGCCCTGATCGTGGATGTTCCTGTAGAACTCGATAACGGTACCGTGGCCCACTTCGAGGGCTACCGAGTGCAGCACAATGTGTCGCGCGGTCCGGGCAAAGGCGGCGTGCGGTTCCACCAGGATGTCACGCTCTCCGAAGTCATGGCGCTGGCCGCCTGGATGTCGGTGAAAAATGCCGCCGTCAACCTGCCCTTCGGCGGAGCCAAAGGCGGGGTCCGCATCGACCCGCGCAATTTCTCGCGCCCCGAACTCGAACGGATCACGCGCCGCTACACCAGCGAAATCGGTGTAATCATCGGCCCCCACAAAGACATTCCCGCACCCGATGTCAACACCAATGCCCAGACCATGGCCTGGATGATGGACACTTACTCCATGAACGAAGGCTCCACGGCAACAGGGGTCGTCACAGGCAAGCCAGTGTCGCTGGGCGGCAGCCTGGGCCGTGTCGAGGCGACAGGCCGGGGGGTTTTCGTGGTGGGATGCGAAGCCGCACAAGACTTGGGTATCACCCTGCAGGGTGCCCGGGTCATCGTGCAAGGTTTCGGCAATGTGGGCGGCACGGCGGCGCGCCTGTTCTACGAATTGGGCGCCAAAGTCATCGCAGTCCAGGATCATACGGGCTGCGTGCACAATGCCAATGGCCTGAACGTCATGGCCCTGCTCAACCATGTGGAACAAACCGGCGGAATCGCCGGAGCCGCCGAAGCGGAAAGCCTGAATCCCGCCGATTTCTGGGCTCTCGAAACCGAAATCCTCATCCCGGCGGCCCTGGAAGGCCAGATCAACAGCAGCAATGCCAACTCCATCCGCGCAAGGATCGTGGTCGAGGGCGCCAACGGCCCGACCACTCCAGAAGCCGACGATATCCTTGCATCGAAAGGCACTCTGATCGTACCCGATGTAGTTGCCAACGCGGGCGGTGTCACGGTCAGTTATTTCGAGTGGGTGCAGGATTTTTCCAGCTTCTACTGGACTGAACCCGAAATCAACCATCGCCTTGAAACCATGATGCGCTCGGCCTACACCTCGATTTCGGCGGTCGCCAAAGAGCACCAGGTCACCATGCGAACCGCCGCGTTTATCGTGGCATGCTCACGCATACTGGAAGCCCGCGAAGTGCGCGGCCTGTATCCGTAAGGCCGATGCGTTGACTGCGGGAGGCCGCAATGGCTTCCCCTACGATGCAATGCCTGTGTAATGCATTTTTGGTTCGAGTTGTTTGTGGGATTCGATGGGTGGGTATTGGTATCTAAAGACGCCGTCTATCGGGGCTTGGGGTCAGGCCCGGCACGGCGTGCTTGATCCGGATCTACCTCGTCCAGGCGGGCGTCGGGCGAACTCGCCCAGCCTCGCGAGGCTGGGCTCAGACAGCGCCCGCCGAAAGCCCCCGCCTTCCCTACGGTAGCATCCGGCGCACGCCTTACGCCGGTCCTGACCCCAAGCCCCGATAGACGGCTCACGTAATGGCATGCCTGGAATGAGCTTGCCGGTCTCAACGTGTACCTCGATGCATGACCTCAACGTTTCTCTCGGTGCATTACCCAACGTATCTCTCTATGCATTGCCTCAACGCAAGCCGCAGGGTGGGCGGTGCTGTGTAGTCCGGCGGTAGTCCAGCGCCGGGTGCTGACGAAGGGAAGGCGGGGGCTTTCGGCGGGCCCTGTCTGAGCAGTGCCTCGCGCGCGAGGCACTGCGAGTTGGCCCGACGCCCGCCTGGACGAGGCAGACCCGGGTAGTCGGGGTGCGTAGCACCACGACCGCTGGACGTGCCGGACTGCACAGCACCGCCCATCCTGTGGCGTCTTTATAGAATTAACCGTCGCCTACACAGCAACGCTCAGCTCTGTAAACACGTAAACCGAAAACACTTTAGTTCGCGGTCATATGCGTGGCGGCAACGACTTTTTTCCATTTGGCCAAATCATTCTTCACCAGATCACCCAATGCCGCCGGCGTACTGCCTTCCACCGTAGCGCCTTGATCCACGAACTTCTGTGCAACGACCGAATCCTTCAACGCGCCATTCAACGCCTTGTTCAGCTTGGCAATAATGGGAGCTGGCGTCTGGGCCGGCGCAAACAGGGCATACCACTGATCAACCGACACATCGATGCCCAGTTCTTTCAAAGTCGGCAAATTTTTAAACAGAGGCGAACGCTTATCCCCCACAACCGCCAGGCCACGCACCCGCTTGCTCTCGATTTGAGGCGCTCCGGTGAACAGACTCGGAAACATAACTTGCGTGACCCCTGAAACCGTATCCATCATGGCGGGCGCCGAGCCCTTGTAGGGCACATCCTGCATCACAGCGCCGGTGGCCAGCTTGAACAACTCGCCCGCAGCGTGAGGAGCGGTCCCGGTACCCGCCGAGGCGTAATTCAGGTTTGAACCAGGCTTCTTGGACAAAGCAATCAGATCTTGCACGGTTTTGGCCGGCACGGCGTCATTCACCACCAGCAAGGTCGGCGAGGTAGCCACTTCGCCGATCGGAGCAAAGTCCTTGACCGGATCATAATTGACCTTCTGTATGGCCGGATTGATCGCATGCGTGGCAATATAGCCGAACAAAATCGTATATCCATCGGGCTTGGCGCGAGCCACGTAGCCTGAAGCAATCGCGCCATTGGCACCTGGCTTGTTTTCGACCACTACCGTCTGACCCAGCTCGGCACCCATTTTTTGAGCAACGATACGCGCCATGGCGTCGTTGCCGCCGCCAGGAGCCGTCGGCACGACTATGGTCAGGGGGCGGTCGGGAAAATCGGCGTCCGCCGCACAGGCTGCGGTTGTCGCCGTGCACATAATGGCCAGCGTTGCCGCTATCGCGAATTTCATTTCAAACTCCTTTTGCTTGCTATATAAGTAGATCAGGAAGTCGGCCCGGGTACGGATACCGCTCCCCTCATGATTCTTCTTGCCGTTCTAACTACCCCGGCCCTCTTGATCCGCAGTTGCCCGTCCTCCATTATGGTTTGAAGCGAGATTTCGATCTGCCCTGCCGGATGCCTGACTGTCACGGTTCCCCCCGAGGGCGGCATCGCCCCCCTCAATTCATGGGATACCGTGCCAGGAAGAATAAAGCTGCTGGCCACGCCGATCGCACCGGTCACCGCATGCGCATTGTGGCAACGATGCGGCGTAAAGTAGCGCGACTGTATTGAACAACCATCCGCGCCGGCACTGACCAGCACCGGCTTGGGAACAACACTGTGCGCCACGTCCCCCAGCCCCATGCGCAGCCCCGCCTCAAGGCGCAGCTTTTCAAGCCGCCGCATCAGGTCCGCATTGGAGTCCAGCTCCTGGGGGGCTTCGTTGCCCTCCAAGCCCAGGGAATCGGCGGCGATAATCATCAGGGGTATGGCCACGTCTATGCAGGTTACGGCGATCCCGTCGATCATATCGACAGGCGATCCGGTGGGGAACAAGGCTCCCGTCAGACTGCCTTCTGCATTCAGGAAATTCAGGATTACCGGCGCGCTGGTCCCCGGTACGCCGTCGATGCGCGTATTGCCTTCATAGGTCACGTGGCCATCGGGTGTCTTGACAATGGCCTCGATAACCGTCTGCGTATTGACGTTGAAAACCCGGACCATGGTTTCATCCCGGCTGGCGTGAACCAGCCCTTGCTCCAGCGCAAACGGGCCCACTGCCGACAGCATATTTCCGCAATTGGGGCGGGTGTCGACCAGAGCCTGATTGACCGAAACCTGGGCAAACAGATAATCCACGTCACAATCGGGCCGGGCCGACCGCGAAATAATCGCCACTTTGCTGGTCAGCGTGCTTCCGCCGCCCAATCCGTTGATCTGCAAATCGTTGGGCGAACCCATCGCGGCAATCAGCACCCGATCACGCTCGGCAACATCGGCAGGCAAGGCATCGGCGCAGAAGAAAGGCCCCCGGGAGGTGCCTCCACGCATCAGTACGCAAGGTATTTCTTTTTCCATGCGAGTATGATGCAATTGCCTTGAAAATTAGTGAATTGCAACTTTAACAAGGACTATTGCATGGCACGCATCAATTTCGACCTGCAAGAGCTCCAGGCATTTGTAGCCGTTTCCGAAAAGCTCTCATTCAGGGCTGCCGCCGACGATCTCCATCTGTCGGCTCCGGCCCTGAGCCGCCGTATCGAAAAGCTGGAGTCCATACTGGGCGTCAAACTGTTCGAACGCAGTACCCGCCACGTCGTGCTTACCAATGTGGGCCGTACATTCCTGGACCATTCGCGCAGCGCGCTCGATGAACTGGAAGGAGCGATGCTGGGGATCGCCGACCTGGCCGCCCAACGGCGCGGCGTGGTAACCGTAGCCTGCGTGCCCTCGGCCGCGTACTACTTCTTACCCGCGGTGATCGCAAAATTCACCAAGAGCTACCCGCAAATCCGCGTGAGAATCCTGGATGAAAGCGCCAATACGGTCCTGAATGCGGTCATCAATCGGCAGGCCGATTTCGGCATCAATTTTATCGGCACCCAGGAAGCGGATCTCGAATTCGAGCCGGTATTCACCGAACGCTTCGTACTGGCGGTGCACAAGGACCATCGCTTGTCCAAAAGGCGCAAGGTGCGCTGGGAGGAATTATGCGACGAACGCTTCATGAGCGTCGGAAAGTCCAGCGGCAACAGGGTATTGATCGACTCCGCCCTGGCGCAAAGCGCACGCCGTCCAAGCAGCTTTTTCGAAGTCGCGCACGTGTCGTCGCTGCTGGGCCTGGTTGAAGCAGGCCTGGGAGTCGCTGCTGTGCCGCAGCTTGCCTTGCCCGCAAAAAACCACTCCACGCTGAAAGGCATCCCCCTGATCGAACCCGAAGTCTCGAGAACGCTCGGCCTGCTTTGCAAAAAGCACAGCCCGCTGTCTCCGGCGGCCAAGGTGCTTTACGAACTCATCAAGAAAGAAGCCGATCGCCGTTGAGGCCCAGGGGTCGCGCAGTGCGGCATTCCGGAAGTAAAATTGTTGCCGGCCCGCCTGGTTGGAATACACCGCTCCCGCAGATCAAGGAAATCGCCTCGCATGAACAAATCAAAACTGCCCCACGTTGTCATCATAGGAACCGGCGGCACCATCGCCTCGACCGCGCCAAGCTCGACCGCCCTGACAGACTACAGCGTCACCGAAGGCATCGATTCATTGCTCAAGGCCGTGCCCGAAATCGCCAAGCTGGCCCGGATCGGCGGCGAACAGCTGTTCAATATCGAAAGCTTTGCCATCACCAACAAGATGCTGCTCAAAATGGCGACGCGGGTCAACCAGTTGCTGGCCGACCCGGATATCGATGGCATTGTCATCACACACGGCACCGACACACTCGAGGAATCCGCGTATTTCCTCAATCTGACAGTGAAAAGCCATAAACCTGTGGTTCTTGTGGGCGCCATGCGTCCGGGTTCGGCGATCAGCGCCGACGGCCCCCTCAATCTCTACAACGCAGTGTTGCTGGCCGCCCATCCCCAGGCCAGCCACCTGGGTGTTTTGGTCTCGCTCAACGATCGCATCGTCGCGGCCCGTTTTGTCAGCAAAACCAATACGACCCAGGTCGATACCTTTCGTTCATACGAACAAGGATGTATCGGCCACATCAACAACCAGCAGGTTCACCTGTACCAAACTCCCACACGGCTGCATACCACTCAGACGGACTTCGACATATCGGCCACAAAGGCTTTGCCCTCGGTAGATATTATTTATGACCACCAAAATGCCGGCCTGCATTTTTACGAAGCATCGATAGCGGCCGGAGCCCAAGGGATTGTTGTCGCCGCCTGCGGCAACGGGAGCCTGTCTCCCCAGGCGCGCAAAGGCGCCAGGCTTGCCGTAAAACACAAGGTGATTTGCGTACGCTCCAGCCGCGTCGGTTCGGGAATCGTGTCGGCCAGCGCCAACGATGCCAGGCAGCGCCTGGTTTCTGCCAATTCCCTGAATCCGCAAAAAGCGCGTATTCTGCTGATGCTGGCCTTGGGTGTCACCGGGAACATTGCGCAAATCCAGTCGTACTTCGACCGGTATTGAGCCGTCGGCAAGAAGTGCGGTGAGGCGGCATCTAGATGCATTTTTGGTTCGAGTTGTTTACGGGATTCGGTGGGTGGGTATTGGTATTTAAAGACGCCGTCTATCGGGGCTTGGGGTCAGGACCGGCACGGCGTGCTTCATCCGGATCTACCTCGTCCAGGCGGGCGTCGGGCCAAACTCGCTACGCCGCTGGCGCGGCTACGCTCAAACATGGCCCGCCGAAAGCCCCCGCCTTCCCTACGGTAGCATCCGGCGCACGCCTTACGCCGGTCCTGACCCCAAGCCCCGATAGACGGCTCACGTTAGGGCTTGCCTGGAATGAACTTGCCGGCCTCAGCGTATACCTCGATGCATGACCTCAACGTTTCTCTCGGTGCATGACCCCAATGCTTCTTCTCTATGCATTCCCTCAACGCAAGCCGCAGGGTGGGCGGTGCTGTGCAGTCCGGCGGTAGTCCAGCGCCGG
>NZ_BAAGUZ010000023.1:0-45821 GCF_054781135.1 Paralcaligenes ginsengisoli | reverse complement strand
CGCCGGACTACACAGCACCGCCCACCCTGCGGCTTGCGTTGAGGCAATGCATAGAGAGAAGCATTGGGGTCATGCACTGAGAGAAACGGTGAGGTCATGCATCGAGGTATACGCTGGGGCCAGCACGTTCATTCCAGGCATGCCATTACGCGAGCCGTCTATCGGGGCTTGGGGTCAGGACCGGCGTAAGGCGTGCGCCGGATTTAGCTCGGCAAGGCGGGGGAAGTCGTCGGGCGCTGTCTGAACGGAGCCTCGCGCAGTGTGCGAGGCGCAGTGAGTTCGCCCGACGCCCGCCTTGCCGAACTAAATCCGGATGAAGCACGCCGTGCCGGGCCTGACCCCAAGCCCCGATAGACGGCGTCTTTATATACCAAACCGTAAATACCAAACCGACCAAAACATCGAATGCCATAAACACTCAAACCAAAAATACACTAACGCCCACGTTGCCGAGCCAGAATCTCGGCGAATATCTCTTGATATTGCGCCTGGACAAACGCTTTCCCGTAGCGCTGCTCAAGTCGCCGGACAATGAAATGGCCTCGGGCCATATCCTGGAAGTGGTCGATGAAAATATAATTTACGCCACCTCCCATCAAAGCCCCCAGCACAGGAATGGCCTGCGCCAATACCTTGTCCGCCACTTGCCCGGAAAAACGGCTGGCGACTTTTTCAATGAATTGACCTACCAGCGGCGCCGCGGCGGCCTTGCCCGCGAGTTCGCCGGCTTTGGCCGCGGCCACATAATCGGCGGCCGCCGCCAGGGCCTGGCTCAAGCCGGTCCTGACTATAAAATAGGCGGATTCCGCCGCGTCATCGTCTTTGGACCTGCCGCCCAGCGCGAAAACCTCGATGCAAGCCAGCCGGCTTTCAGGGCGGGACAGATCCTCCCCTTCGCTGCGGGCAATATCGGCAATCGAACGCAACATAACGGTCGTCGAAAGAGGCAGTTCCACAGCCAGGCCCGCCAGGCCCAGCACGCCCCCCGCCGCACCAGCCAGCGTCGCCGCTATTTTGTGCGACGAATCCCACGATGCCTTTTGTATTTTCCGCGCATCCATCGTGAAAATGGCGGCGTCCGTAACCCTGAGCAGGGATTTTTTTGTATATTCGCCTATTTTTCGTTGCCAATTGCGGGGCAGCCTGTCGACCCCCAGGGCCAGCGGCTTGCCGACATAATTGGCAATCTTTATCCCCAGGCCAGGCTCTTCCAGCAGGCGCACCGCCTTGCGCAAGTCATCCGTTTCCTGAGCCGTGAGTGTATCCATCGAGACGATTCCTGTACGCGTGCAGATCTTTCGTGTCTGGCAGACATGCCATCGACACCGGGCTTGTTCGCCCCTGCTCTGCCGGTAATAGTATCAAGAGACGCGCTCGACCGGATACCCGCGTCATTCTGTCCGTTTTATGAACGGCCCTGGTTGTTTTCCATGCCGGCCACCGTCCGTTCCAGGCTTGCAATTTTGTATTTTCGCACGGCCTCATTCACAAGAACCCACCCACAACCGAGCATTCCGCCCAACAAGATGCCCAATGCGATGATCAAAGACCTTTTTGGCGCATCGCGTGATGCAGGCAAGGTCGGGGAAAGCTGGAAACTGTAACTGTTGGATGTCGCAATACTGTATTTCAGCAAAGGCTCCAGCAAGCTCAGTTCGCGCTTGATCTCGTAATAACGGGCCGGAAAAATCAAAGGGTATGTTTTGGCTGTGTCAAGCTCGGCGGACAGGTATTTCTCGCCCAGCATGAACAGATGATTGGCGTCCCTCAATTCAATCACCGTGTTGCCGGCATTGTTTCGCCCTACTGCGTAATCCCTCAAGCCTGCCTTGCCCGCGGTGGCCAGTGCCGTCTGTAACGTGGCGATTTGATTCTCGCGAGCGCTTTTGAGCTTGAATTCAATACTCCCCAGTTCGGCTTTCCTGAATTGGACGCTCGCATTGAGGGAATCTTCAAACTCGCCATCGATCAAATCAAAAGCTTTTTTATTGACCATCGCGATATACGCGCCCAGAACCTCTTGCGCCGCCCTGGCGGTGAGCGCTGTGAAGGAAACGGTGTAATACGGAGCGATCTGATCCTTGCCGGGAGAT
The DNA here is from genome assembly GCF_054781135.1 of Paralcaligenes ginsengisoli. Lineage (NCBI taxonomy): Bacteria > Pseudomonadati > Pseudomonadota > Betaproteobacteria > Burkholderiales > Alcaligenaceae > Paralcaligenes > Paralcaligenes ginsengisoli. The sequence continues at coordinate 43,728 of NZ_BAAGUZ010000023.1, read as the reverse complement.
TTTACCAATAGGCTATGGTCGGCCAGGCGAGTCAATATCCGCCTGGCATTCTCGGGATCGGCATTGGCACTCAAATTTTTATAGTATTGCGCGGTGGCCAGGAACTCCAGCTTGGTGCGCTGCGCGGAACTCAAATCAACAAAACTGGCAAACAGGTTCTTGATAAGAAGATCGGTATCCACCGTCTTGGTGCCATCCGCGCGGGCCAGCGCCCGCCGCTGCTCCAGATAGGCTTTTATCTGCTCGACCCTGGGAGGACTGACATAGGCCACGGACGTCCACCGCTGCGCGGCGGTGAATGCATAGAACGTCGCCACGGCGGTTACCAACATGGTAAACGCCAGAATCACCCATTTTTTTTCCCATAATATGCGGCACAACTCGAACAAATCTATTTCATCGCTATCTGGCGATGCGGGGTGTTGCACAGGCATATTTACATTTTGATTCAGAAGATAACGGTTGCCAATATAAACCATTTGGTTTTATTAAACAACCGAATGGTTCTCAATTGCGGATTCTCTTGGGCCACACTTTCGGCATGCCATCTCATGATGAAAAAATTGCCTTCGCGGAACGGCTCAAACAAGCCTTGAAACGCAGCCGGAAGAAAGTCGAAACGGCGGCGGATCTCGCCTTGCAATTCAATCTTCGGCATTCCAACGAACCTGTCACGCCGCAGGCGGCTCAAAAGTGGCTGTCGGGCAAGTCCCGCCCCATGCCGGACAAGATTGAAACGCTCGCTGACTGGCTGGGCGTGTCCGCTCAGTGGCTGCGCTACGGCGTCGGTGAAAAGATACGTGCGCAGCCAACTCGGCTGGTGTCCAAAGAGCCCGCGGCGAGCAGCGTCGGATACAGCGACGAGGAGCGCGAGCTGATTGAAAAAATGCGCTTGTTGACGGAACATCGCCGTTACCTGATTATCCAGATCATCAGGGAGCTGGCCCTGGAGCAGGAAATGTGGCTTAGCTGAAGCTTGGCCGCAGTACGCAACCGGAACAAGATTTCAATCCATCGACGGCTTGCGGCGATTTTTCTTTTTCAGCATGCTGATTCAGGGAGTCGCTTCAAGCTCAAGGTACTTCAGGAAACTGTTCCGAAACCTTCACGAATAGACTTGACGACGGCGCGGATGGCGGCCGAGCCTTTCATGTCGGCGTGGAATACCAGCCACGCATCCCGCATCACCGGCGGCTGGCCGGGTACCGCGGCAACGAGTGCCGAATCGTCCTCTGCCATGAAATCCGGCAGCATTCCCACGCCTCCCCCCTCTCGCACCAGGGCACGCTGGATCTCCAGCGTACTCGCCCGAAACCGGATGGGTCGGCCCGCCACCTGCCGGATAAGGGCAGCTTGCTGCGCAGCAAGATCCAGGCCTTCATCATAAGCAACAAAGGCCCAATCCTGCGATTGCGTCTGGCCCAAGTAAGCAGGATTGCCATACAGGCGAAAGGCAAGTTCCGCGAGCTTCACGATGATGAGCTCGCCTTCGGCGGGCCGACTGAGCCGGATGGCTATATCGGCTTCCCGGCGGTCCAGCGAAGCCTGGCGGGTTTCGCCCAATAGGCGAATCGTAAGCGCGGGATGTTGCGTGCGCAGGGCTACCAGCGGGCGTGCCAGCATTGCCGCGGCCAAGGCCGGCGGCGCGCTGATGGTAACGTTTCCCGCCAGAGCGGAACGGGCGCTTCCGGCTGCCCGGTCGATCGCCCGGGCGCCCGTCTCCATGCGCTCGACCAGGGCTGCGACGCGCTCGCCATCCACCGTAAGCGACAGCCTGCGGCCGCGCCGATCCACAAGTTTGAGACTCAACTCGGTTTCAAGCGCGGCAATGCGGCGCGCTATGGTCGCGTGCTCGACGTGAAGCTCGCGAGCCGCCCCGGACAAGGTGCCCGCTTGCGCCAGCGCGGCGAAATGACGAAGGTTTTCCCAATCCATTATTGTTAAATTTTTCACATAACATGACAAATATTAGGGAATTTTCAAACAAACTGCAATCAATGAAAATACCTCCAACCTAATGGAGGAAGCAATGGATCAAATGATCAGAATGAGGGGCACGGGCGGCGTGGATCAACTGGAAGTTGTCTCGTGCGAGCCGCAGGCACCCGGGCCGGGCGAAGTGCGCATTCGGCACCAGGCAATTGGCGTCAACTTCATCGACATCTACCACCGCATCGGCCTGTATCCGCTTGCGCCGCTGCCGGCGGTCCTCGGTGTCGAAGGCGCCGGAGTGGTCGAAGCCGTGGGAGACGACGTCGCGGATCTCGCTGTTGGGGATCGCATCGTCTACGCAGGCGCCCCGGTCGGAGCCTATGCAACGACACGGCTATTGCCACGGGTGCGGGCAATCCTGGTGCCCGACCACATCAGCCCGCGCATTGCGGCGGCTTCGATGCTAAAAGGGCTAACGGCGCATATGCTGTTCACGCGCACGTATCCGGTCAATGCCGAAAGCACAGTTCTTATTCATGCCGCGGCAGGCGGCCTGGGCGCCATGCTGGTGCGCTGGTCCAAGCATCTTGGCGCAAGGGTAATCGGCACCGCCGGATCGGCCAGGAAGGCGCAGACCGCCAAAATGCACGGCGCCGATCATGTCATCGTTGGGCGCGACGCCGATATCGTCTCTGGGATCGCAGCCTTGACGGATGGCCGCGGCGTCGACTTCGCCATCGACGGCATAGGCGGCGACATGCTCCTGAAGACGCTTGCCTGTGTTCGCCCCTTCGGTACAGTCGCCAGCATGGGCCAGGCGGCCGGCCCGATACCGCCGATCAGCGTCGACCAATTGGGCCCGCGCCGCTCGTTGTCCCTCGCCCGCCCCAGCATCATGGCCTATTCGGGAGACCCAAATACTTATTTGGCCGCATCCGAGGAACTCATCGCCGTAATGCAAGCAGGTGTAGTGGCCGAGATCGGCAACGAATATCCCCTGGCCGAAGCCGGCAGGGCACAAGCCGACCTCGAAGGAGGCCGCACCACCGGCAGCGTGCTGCTGATCCCCTGAGGGCGGGCAAGCCGCAAAACAAAACGCCAATCTGTGAAGATTGGCGCAAGTGCTTGATTCTATTGGTGCCGATGAAAGGAGTCGAACCCTCGACCTTCTCATTACGAATGAGCTGCTCTACCAACTGAGCTACATCGGCGTGGCGGATGACCGTTCCGACCAAGCCCGCCATTATACACATTTGTCGAAATTACATGACCGCGGCCATGGCTCTTTGCACAAATTCCTGCACCGACATTTTCTTGCCATTGGCATCGATACTGTTGTTTTCGTACCGAATCGCCGACACGGCCTTGTCGCTGTCGAGCTTGACCAGGCCGGTGGTCTGCAGCTTGCCCAGATACTGATCGAAAAGCATGGCGCCCAGCATATCGGCCTGCCCGCCGGCCGGTCCGCCGCCCTGCAACTGGCTCATTGTCTTGATGAACATGGGTTTGGATATCGAGATATCCAGCGTCACCAGTTTCAGGATTTGCGGCAACAGCGTATCGGCGCCCGCGTTGAGAGCCGCCTCTTTGTCGGCGGGGCTGACCAGATTCACATTCAGCGCAATTGTGCTTTGACCTTTGTCGTTTTTCCAGACCAGAGGGTCGATCGACACAGAAGGATTGCTGGCCAGCACGTCCAGGAACTTCTGGCGCAGCAGGGCCGACTCAGCATCGGTCAGTGTCAAGTCTTCATCGGTAGCATTGCCGTGCTTGGCTTTAATGGCATCGTACTGATTGGCCAGCGCGCTCAGCGTGGCCACATCGAAATGGCTGGCCTTGGCTCCGGCCGAAATGCTGCCCAGATCGGCCTTGCCGGCAACGATGCGCCCGAAATCGTATCGCAAGGCGCCGTCGAGCAATTGGTTTTTCTGCTGGCTTTCCAGGTTGACCGTCAACTTTTCAACCTGCAGCGGCTCATTCACATCGGATGAAAAAACCATATTGTCGGCGCTCGCGGAACTCTGCACCTGGGTATCGTTTTCACCAGCCGTGATCGTTTTGCTTTTCAGCTCGATATTCTTGAACTGCAGATTCTCATGATCGTCGGCCTGCGCCAGGCCAAACGAATCGAATTGCCCGGTAATCGTGCTGTTGTCGAAATTCCGGGAAAACACCATATCGATTTTGCCGCCGCTGAACTTGACGCTGTCGCCGCCATTGGCGTAATCCAAAGGCTGCAGCGTCCACTGCGAATGACCTGCCCCTGAAAAATCGACTTTGGTCACGGCCGCAACCGGGGTTTGCCCCTTCAGGCTATCAAACCATTTTTGCGAGGCTGCCGTGGGCGCCAATCGGGCGCGGCTGAACGCCAGCATGGGAGAAAAATCGCCCGAACGGAGCGCATCGAACGGAAAGGGGCCATGCTGCAAATGATCGGCCAGCTTGAAATCGATCGGCTTGCCGTCAGCGCCCTTCATTTCAAGCACATACGTCACATCGGATGAAAATACATGGCGGCTGTAATCGCCGATGGAAACCTTAAGGCCGCTACCGCCCAGATCCGGCCCCAACATTTTGGCCAGGCGCACATTGGCCTGCTGGACGGACTGCTCTATTACGGCTTGGGCGCGCTTGCCCACATACCAGGAGGCGCCCAGGTAGGCGACTCCCAGAACAAGCACTACACCCAGTACCTTCGCGCTTTTTTTCATTGATAGCCTGCCGATTTATGATGGTTCGACGCATGGCGCAAAAGCCATGCAATCCACAATCATAACCAATAGAAAGCAAAAATCGCTATACACTCAAACAGACCTGTCGGCACCGAGCCAGAATTACATGTTTTTGCGAACAGGCGCTTCAAGGCCAGGGCCGTTGCCGTCCATCCCAATAACATTTGTTGCGAGCAGCCACACCCATGAGCACTCCCATCGATTTTTATTTTGATTTTTCATCGCCGTACGGCTATTTTGCCAGTACCCGCATCGACCAATTGGCGGCGGAATTTGGCCGTACCGTGAACTGGCACCCCATTCTGCTTGGCCCGATGTTCAAGATAATGGGCGTTCCGCCCTTGATCGAAGTGCCTATCAAAGGGGATTACTCGCGGCACGATTTCGACCGCACCGCCGCCCTTTTCGACATTCCGTACAACCATCCGGCCCGATTTCCGATTTCCACTCTGCTGGCCGCCCGCGCCATGCTCTGGATCCAACAAAACCTGGGCGCCGCCCAAAGCAGGCAGTTCGCACACGCGGCATACCGCGCCTACTTCGCGCAGCAACAAGACATCGACAAGCTGGATACAGTGCTGCAACTGGCCGAGAAAGCGCAGGTAGAACCGGCTCGGCTGGCCGAGGGAATCCAGCAGGACGACATCAAAGCCTCACTCAAAACCAGTATCGATGCGGCCATCGCGCGCGGCGTATTCGGCTCTCCGTTCGTCTTCGTGGACAACGAACCGTTCTGGGGCTACGACCGCTTCGATTACATCCGCAAATGGCTGCGGCGCCCAGCAAGGGTACGGGCGGATTGACCTGACAGGCGGCCACAAGGGACCTGTACGAGCCCCTATTGCCGCATTGTCCTGAAGCACCGTGCGCTTACAAAAAACGCTGGCATAGGGGATATGCAAAAAACGCAGCCCCATAAGCGTGCAAAAAACGCAAGCCTGTGATCATCCGAAAAACGCAGGCCTGGATCGTACAAAAAACTCAAATGCAAGCGGGGGTGGCGGCCCAGGCGGGGTGGGCGAGCTTGAGTCCGCCGCGGCCGCAGCCTGGATCGGGATGCAAGGGAGCGGTTGTTTGAGCGTCAAGGGTGTCCACAGCCCGGGGGGCTGTGGACGACGCGAGTTCCGCGACCGCCCGATCCAGGCTGCGGCCGCGGGCAGTCCTGGCAACGCCAGGACCGGACGATGCGAGCTCCACCCCGCCTGGGCCGCCACCCCCGCGTCTCAAGAACACAGAGGGCGACTGGCCGCAAAAGCCACCTACGCCATCCACAAGCACTTCACGAGGATAGCCCCCCGCGTCACGATCTCCTGACTTCCAAGACAACACCTACGCCAGCGATTACTCGGCATCCGGCTGATTGGCGGGCGCGGCCTGTTGAAACGCAGCAAGCTCGGCACAAGCGGCGTCGATCCGCACAATAGTCGGCATGGCGCCCAGATCGCACTCGAAACGGCGCGCATTGGCCACTTGCGGCACCAGGCACAAATCGGCGAAACCGGGCCGATCACCGTGGCAATAGCGGCCGGTCTGCGGCTTGCCGGCCAGCAGCTTTTCAACCGCCGTCAAACCCTCGACCACCCAATGCCTGTACCACGCATTCTTGGCTTCTTCAGAAACATTCATCTCGTGCTTCAGATACCTGAGCACGCGCAGATTATCCAGCGGGTGTATATCGCAGGCGATAATCTGGGCAATCGCGCGCACCCGCGCGCGGCCCGGCGCATCGGCCGGCAGCAGCGCCGGCTCGGGATGAGTTTCTTCAAGATACTCGAGTATGGCCATGGACTGGCCCACCGTCAGATCGCCATCGACCAGCGTAGGCACCAGCGCCGTCGGATTCAAGGCGCGATACGCGTCCGACAACTGCTCCCCCCCGTGCCTGAGCAAATGCACCGGCATCGTTTCATACCTCAGGCCTTTCAGATTCAGGGCTATACGCACGCGATACGCGGCGGAACTGCGAAAGTAGCTGTATAGCTTCATGACATCGTCCTAACGTTTGCGCGACAATTCTTTAGGCAGAGGAAAAGCCACGTTTTCCTGGGCTCCAGGCAAGGTGCGCACCGAAACCGCTCCCAGCTCCTTAAGACGGCCTATCACCTGCTGCACCAGCACCTCGGGCGCCGACGCACCTGCCGTTACGCCAACCCGCCGGGCCTGGTTCAGCCAGGCCGGATCGATCATCCCTGGGTCGTCGATAAGGTGCGCGACCGCTCCTTTGCGTTCGGCCACCTCGCGCAAACGATTGGAGTTCGAGCTATTGGGGCTGCCGACGACCAAGACCAGGTCGCACCCCGGCGCCATGATCTTGACCGCGTCCTGGCGATTCTGCGTGGCGTAGCAGATATCGCTTTTCTTGGGCTCGGTAATAGTCGGGAAACGCGTGCGCAAAGCGTGCGCCACCGCGGCGGCATCGTCGACCGACAAAGTGGTTTGCGTGACGAACGCCAGATTGTCGGGATCGCGCACCTGCAACTGGGCCACATCCTGGGCAGTTTCGACCAAATACATGCCGCCGTCCGCCTGCCCCAGAGTTCCTTCGACCTCGGGATGGCCGCGATGGCCGATCATGATGATTTCACGCCCGGCTGCGCGCATTTTGGCAACCTCGACATGCACCTTGGTAACCAGCGGGCACGTGGCATCGAAGACCTGCAAACCCATGAGCTCGGCCTCGGCACGCACGGTCTTGGCCACCCCATGCGCTGAAAACACGACAATGGCGCCTTTGGGGGCCTCGTGAAGCTCGTCGATGAAAATGGCGCCTTTGGCTTTTAGATCCTGCACCACATAACGATTGTGAACAATCTCGTGACGCACATAGATAGGGGCGCCATGAAGCTCAAGCGCCCGCTCGACGATATCGATGGCGCGATCCACGCCGGCGCAAAAACCCCGGGGCTGGGCCAGAACGACTTCGACATCGGACTGCGTCTCGTTGCGTGTCGCAGACATTACAATACTCCCAACAAAGACACATCGATGCGCAGATCGACGCCCGCCAGCGGATGATTAAAATCGAAAAGCGCCCAGGTATCGCCCTGCTCTTTGAATACCCCCGAATAGCGACCGCCGTTGGGCGCCGAAAACTCGACCATATCGCCAGGCTGGAACCGGGATCCGGGCTCGGTGTGCTCGGCCAGCATGGCCAGCGTTACACGCTGCAGGAGATCGGGATTGCGCTCGCCATAAGCCTGGGCCGCCGGCAGCTCGACGCTGAAACGCGTGCCGTCTTCATGGCCCAGCAAGGCCTCTTCCATGCCGGGCGCCCACTGTCCGTTGCCCATCTGCAGCGTGGCGGGGCGGCCATCGAAGGTGTCGGCAAACACCGATCCCGCCCCGGGGCCGGACGCCAGTACGATACGATAATGCAGGGTCAAGTAGGAGTCGGGGCGGACAAAAGCGTTCACTGAATCGGAAATGGAAGTCAAAATCTGTCACCGTGGAGGTCATTGCTATTGATCTATTTTAGAGCCTCTTATGACACTTCACACGTCCCCGACGAATCCCGAGCGTCCGCGCGAACGCCTGATCGCTCACGGCGCAGCGGTTCTGACCTCGCCGGAGCTCCTGGCCATCATCCTGCGTACCGGAATAAAAGGCTGCGACGCCGTCAGCCTGGGACATCGCCTGATGACGCAATTCGGAGGCCTGCGCGGCCTGCTGGCGGCCGACGCGCAAACGCTCCTGTCCATCGACGGATTAGGCATGGCCAAAACCTGCGAACTCCTGGCCATCAACGAACTGAATCGGCGCGCCCTCGCCGAAGACCTCAAGGCCGGCCACGCCCTGGATCAGCCGCAGCGTGTCAAGCATTACTGTACCGCCACTCTGGGACATTTGCGGGTCGAGCACTGCATGGCCCTGTACCTCGACAGCCAGTACCGCCTGATCGTCAGCGAGGAAATATCACGAGGCACCCTCACCCAGGCGTCGATATACCCGCGCGAGGTCATCAAGGCCGGGCTCAGGCACCACGCCGCCGCCCTGATCCTGGCCCACAACCACCCCTCGGGCGTGGCCGAACCCAGCGAAGCCGACCTGACCCTCACCCGGCACCTGAAACATGCATTGGCGCTGGTCGACATCAGATTGCTGGATCACCTTATCGTAACGGGCGGCCAAGCCATTTCACTGGCCGAACGGGGGCAGATTTAAACGCAGCTCGCCGCCCGCGCTTGCACAAGCGGGTTTACGCGACAGCGGGCCCGCAAGAGTTGCCCCACGATCAGGAATTGGGGCAATCCGCAGAGGACACGTAGTGGCGGCCCTGTGCAAACACTCCGCCATTCCAAACAAAAACCGCCGGAATGGTATAAGCTTCAAACACCTGCAAACTGTTGATAGCACTCGCATAAAGGAAGCGGGGGCCGGGCCGCACATGGCACGCTATCCCTCTCCGAGCCACGCCTCGGAGGTTCCCGCACAAGACCATGAAACATCTGTGGGACATATCACCCGCCGTATCGTCGCGCTCGCCGGTATTTCCGGGCGACACGCCTTATAAACAACACTGGCGCTGGTCCATCGGCGCCAATTGCCCAGTCAATGTCAGCGAAATAACCATGTCGCCGCATGTGGGAGCCCACGCCGACGCCCCCCTGCACTACGACGCCGAAGGAGCACCCGTCGGCACGCTGGGGCTTGAACCATTTCTGGGGCCCTGCCGGGTCATCCACGCCATCCACAGCCGCCCCCTGATAACCATCGACGATCTGCTGCCGTCCCTGGCCGGTGCCCCACCCCGGATACTCGTGCGAACCAGCATGCGGGCCGCGACCGAGCTCTGGAGCGACGAGTTTTCAGCCTTCGCCCCGGAAACCGTCGCGTACCTGGCCGATAAAGGCGTCCTGCTCATCGGCATCGATACCCCCAGCATCGACCCAGCATCGAGTAAAACCCTGGACAGCCACCAGACCATTTTGCGCCACAATATGCGAGTACTCGAAAACCTGGTGCTTGACGCGGTTCCGGCAGGCGATTACGAACTTATTGCGCTACCCCTGGCTTTTATAGAGGCCGACGCCAGCCCGGTGCGCGCCGTGCTGCGGTCGCTGAACTAGAACATTTTGGATTCAAGCGTTTACGGCACTCAATGCATTCCCGTAACGCAGCCGCAGGGTGGGCGGTGCCGTGCAGTCCGGCGGTAGTCCAGCGCCGGGTGCTGACGAAGGGAAGGCGGGGGATGTCGGCGGGCCCTGTTTGAGCCCGGCCTCGCGAGGCCGGGCGAGTTGGCCCGACGCCCGCCTGGACGAGGCAGACCCGGGCAGTCGGGGTGCGCAGCACCACGACCGCTGGACGTGCCGGACTACACAGCACCGCCCACCCTGCGGCGTCTTTATAGAATTACCCGTCCAAAGTAATAATATCAAACCCAAACGGCCCCAAAAAAAATCGACTGAATCGCGCCCAGCCGCCATAAAACACTTAAACCCAAAATACCCCAGGCAATGGCCCGGCCGCCAAAAACAGTTTGCCAACCGATTTACAAACCTCGGCTTTCCATGCTAGAATTTCTGGCTAATTATTGGATACGTGGTTAGGTTTGGCAAAAACAGCTGCGGCGCCCTTTGGGGTTTTGCGCAAAATGCCTTCAAGCCTGGCTGGCGACCCGGACTATTTGGGATAGCATCCCAGGAATAACAGGAAACCGACATGAAAGAAGGCATCCACCCCGAATACCGCGACGTGGTGTTTCTGGATCAGCAAACAGGCACTAAATTTATTTCGCGCTCTACGCTCAACAGCCGCGAAACAGTCGAACTCGACGGTAAAACATACCCTCTTTTCAAGTGCGACGTAACTTCTGAATCGCATCCGTTCTACACGGGCGCTCAAACACGCATCGTCGAAACCGGCCGCGTTGAAAAATTCCGCGCCCGTTTTGCCCGCACCGCTGGCACAACCAAGAAAGCATCGTAAATCGAACGATCCTGCGTCGTTCCTTGAAGGCAGCCTAGCGGCTGCCTTTTTACTTTAAGATAGCATTGTCTTTTTACCTCTCGGGGCGCCCATTTCCGTGTCACCCAACGACTCCCGATCCACCCCCGCTCGCCTGACTGCGCCGGCTACGATCAAGCTGCCTAGAATCCTGCTCCTGGTTCTTGGAGTCGTTTACATTTTTGCGGGGCTGTTTTTTCGAGACCCCTGGAAAACCGACGATGTGGTGGGGCTGGCCACGATGCTCACCGCCTTGCACGGCCCGGCGCAGGCCTGGCTGCTGCCGCAGGTCGGGGTGCTTGCCCACGCGCAGGACGGCCCCCTCATTACCTGGGTCGGGGCTTTCAGCATCTGGCTTTTCGGGCCGTTTTTCGAGTACTTCACCTCCTCCCTGAACGCCGCCCTGATTGCCTCGCGCCTGCCCAATCTGCTGTGGTTCGGGCTGGTTACAAGCTCGATATGGTACGGCACCTATCTGCTGGGCCGCCGTCCGGAACCGCAACCGCTGGCCCTGCCGTTTGGCGGGGAACCCACCGTGCGCGACTACGGGCGCATGATTGCCGATGCCGCACTCCTGCTCATTGTCGCTACGGTGGGCATCCTGTGGCGCATGCACGAAACCTCCGAGGTGCCCGCCCTTATCGCATTCCAGGCCCTGGCTTTTTACGCCGTGGCCCGCATGCTGGACCGGCCATTGTCCGGCGCGATTACCCTGGGCGTCGCACTGGCCGGGGCCTTCCTGACACGGGGTTGGATCGGATCACTGCCCATCATGCTGGCGGTGCCCTTTATATTTCAGCCGCGCAGCGTGTTGTGGCATGCCAAGCACTGGCTCGTCATCACAATAGTAGTGACCGTATCGCTGATTGCCCTGTGGTGGATCCCGGCCAACCGGGTCGGCGACTACTGGATGCAAAACTGGTGGAGATGGAATCTCGGCTCCTTCTCCTGGCCCAGCTACGAAACAAGCTTGAGCATTTTGCGCGATCTGCCCTGGTTCTTGTGGCCCACCTGGCCCTTTGCGCTGCTGGCGATCTGGCGCTGGCGCTCATGGTTGGCGGCACCGCATATCTGGATCCCGCTGATGTTCGCCGCCTGGCCGCTGCTGACCATGTTTTTCCTGGCCGACGTATTCGAGCCTGAATACAGCCTGATGGCTGTACCGGTGGCCGTGCTTGCCGCCTTCTCGCTGCCCACCCTCAGGCGCGGAGTCGTCAATTCGCTGGACTGGTTTGCCGTCATGTGCTTTTCGCTCACCGCCGCCACGGTATGGCTCGGATGGGTTGCCCTGCAAACAGGCTGGCCGCGGCAAATTGCCCACAACATCGCGCGACAAACGACCGGCTACGAGGCCCATGTGGCGCCCGCAGCCGTATTGATCGCCCTGGCGGCTACCCTGACCTGGGTGGGGCTGGTGCGCTGGCGGCTCCATTCAAAACCCCTTGCCCTGTGGCGTGGAACAGTCCTGTCGGCCGGAGGCCTGATTGTCACCTGGGTGCTGCTGGCCACGCTCTGGATGCCGGCGCTGGACTACGTGCGCAGTTATCGCGATGTGTCGGCCCAACTGAAAACAGCATTGCAAACCTATAAAAAGCCGCACGAATGCGTGCGCGCACAAGGAGTCGGATCGGGCCAGCGCGCCTCGTTCCTGGTCTTCAACCAAATTAACTTCAGCTACGATTCCCATTGCACGCTGATTCTGCAGCAAACCTCGCCGCAGAGCCTCGAAAATGGTACGGCGGCCTATTCGGGAGCGGCCGAGTCCGGCACAGCCGAAGTGTTGTGGCAGGGCAAGCGCGGGCCGGACCGCCATGAAATCTTCCGATTGCTGCGCGTAATCAAGAAATGAGATCCACCATACCTTCACCGGTAACGTTGGGGTTTTACATCAAGGAAACACTCAGGCAGGCCTGGCCGGTGCTGGTCAGTTCCTGGGCGGGTATCGCATTCGGCGTGATCGATACCGCCATGGCCGGCCACGCAAGCGCCGCAGACCTCCAGGCCATGGCGCTTTCCGTGTCCATCTACATCACCATTTTTGTCGGCCTGATGGGCGTCGTGCACGCCCTGATCCCCATTCTTGCCCAACATTACGGAGGCGGGCGCTATCTGGAAGTAGGCCGAACCTGGGGCCAGGGTGTCTGGCTGGCCCTGGGGCTGTCGCTGGTGGGTGCCGTGACCATGCTGTTCCCCGATTTCTGGTTGATGCTGTCGGGCGATGTCGAGCCTGCCGTGCGCAACGGAATCACCTGGTACTTGCGCGCCCTGATTCTGGCTTTGCCGGCCACACTGGTTTTTCGCACGATTTACGCACTGGGGGCGGCGGTGTCGCGGCCCAAAACCGTAATGACGATCAACCTGATCAGCATCGTCTTCAAATTCCTTTTCAACTGGCTGTTCATGTTCGGCAAGCTCGGCCTGCCGGCAATGGGGGCCGCCGGCGCCGGCCTGTCGACTGCGGTAGTCAGCTGGCTTTGCCTGGGCACGGGCCTCTGGGTGCTGCGACGCGACCCCTACTACACAAGATTCAAGCCCACCCTCGGCCGCCTGCACTGGCCCGTTCTGAAGGAATTGCTGCGGCTGGGGCTGCCCATGGGCGGCTCTTACCTGGTTGAGGTCTGCGCCTTCAGCTTCATGGCATTGCTGATTGCGCGGGAAGGCATGTTTGTTTCAGGCGGGCATCAAATTGCCGCCAATCTGGCCGCGCTGTGCTACATGATGCCCATGGCGGTGGGGGTCGCCTCGGCATCGCTCACTGCGCAAGCGATAGGAGCCAATGACTTCAAGCGCGCAAAAAAAACCGGGCTGGCGGGGCTGCTTGTGGTGCTCGGCGGTGCGCTGATCACCGCAACCCTGCTGATCGTTGGCCGCCCGCTCATCCTGGAGGCTTATACCGACGATCTGCAGGTCGCCGCCGTCGCGGCAACGTTATTGCAGATCATTCCTTTTTTCCATCTATGCGACGCCATGCAATGCATAGGGTCTTATTTGCTGCGGGCCTATAAAGTCGCGGTCGTCCCATTGCTGTTGCAGATCGTGGCCCTGACCGGCATCGGACTGGTCGGAGGCTGGTGGCTGGGCTTCGGCGCTGGAGCCGGCGCCCTGCGCCCCCTCATCAACGCCCTCATGCCCGGCGCACCGACCGGTGCCGCAACCATGTGGCTCATGGCGCTGACCGGACTGGGCCTGTCGGCCTTATTGCTGCATAGCTGGTACTGGCACGTGGTGCGGATTCACGGTCAGCGCCACTCCCGCCAAGCCGCTTGATGCAGGCCCGCAAGGGACGGCCACAAGAGCCGGCCCTTGCGGGCGACGCTTCTACGAATAAATGTAGTCGCGGCGCCATGGGTAGCTCAAGTCCGGCGGGCTGTCGAGTTCATCGGTGCGCCCTATCGAAATGGGCTGGGCCAATATTTGATGCAGCGCTATCCAGCCGTGCTCGAAACCCATCGCGCAACCGGCCAGGTACATTCGATAGGCACGCAGCGAGCGTTCACCCTGCTCGCCTCCGAGAATCGCCCGGGCTTGCGGCAAACATGCCTCGAGCGCATCGCTCCATGCCCACAGGGTACGCGCATAGTGCGGCCGCAGGTTCTCGATATCGACATCTTCAAGGCCGCCGTCGGTCAGATTGGCGAGCACATTGCTGATGTGGGTCAGTTCTCCACCCGGAAAAATGTATTTCTCGATGAACTCGCCCATGCCGGCGCCAAGTTCGGCGTTCTTTACACCGCCGGCCGTAATTCCATGGTTGAGCACCAGGCCGCCCGGGCGCACCAGACGGCGCAATTTGGAAAAATAGCCGTTGAGCTGAGCCCTGCCCACGTGTTCGAACATGCCAACCGAGGCAATCTTGTCGTAGGGCGTCGATTCGTCGAGCTTGCGGTAGTCGAGCAGATGCATGCGTACCTGCCCACCCAGGCCTTTGGCCTCGATCAGGCGATTGACATGGGTATGCTGGTTTTTGGACAAGGTTATGCCTGTTGCATCAACCCCGTAATTCTCGGCGGCCCACATCAGCAGCCCTCCCCAGCCGGCGCCGACATCCAGGAAACGTTCGCCTTTTTTCAACATGAGCTTGCGGCAGATATGATCGAGCTTGGCTTCCTGCGCCTGGGCGACAGACATGCCGGGTTCGCGAAAATAAGCGCAGGAATAAACCCTGCGCGGATCCAGCCACAAGGCATAAAACTCGTCGGACAAGTCGTAATGAAACTGAATCTGGCGTTCGTCGCGTTCGATGGAATGGCGCCACACCGACACCAGGCGCTGCACCAGTCCCGTCAGCCAACCGCCGCGAGCCGCATCAACAGGCGAGCCGGGCAAAATAGCCGCGGCAACCCGCATAAGATCGCGCATGGAGCCGTCGATATCAAGCTTCCCCTCGACATAATCTTCTCCCAGTACTCCCACTTCACCAGTGGCCAAATGCGCCAGAGTTGCTCTATCTTTGATAGTCATGCGAACCTGCGGATTGGGCGCTCCCAAACGCGCTCCATCGGGCATGACGAGTTCTACGGGCAACGGTAACAGCGCAAGCTTACTTTCGACAGCAGACACAACCGAACTCACAAGCAATCTCCTATTTTTAAGCGATGAAATTCTGAATAAAGCCAAGTTTTCACAAAAATAAGACGAATTGAGACGTGCTACGATGCCAGCCACCCTCAATTTGTGTCCAATTTATCATCAAATGGCCGATCGCGAATACCCGGCCACCACCCTGTCCCCCATTTCCCGTATCATTAATTCAGCAGGATTGCCGGCTGCGCGCCACCCCTGACACACCAGCGACCACGCCACCGGCGCCCCGGCGCCTTACCCTTTCCAGACATGTCTTCTGTGCAAAAAAAACACGCTTTCCCCCGGTGGCTGATCTTGATGGGCCTGCTTACGGCCCTCGGCCCGCTGGCCATCGATATGTATCTGCCCGCATTCCCCGCGATAGTGCAAGGCCTGAACACGACACAGGGGCAAGTAGAGCGGACACTGGCCAGTTATTTGTTCGGCCTGGCCATCGCGCAGATTTTCTACGGGCCCTTTGCCGATCGCTACGGCCGCAAGCTGCCTCTCGTCATGGGGCTGGCCCTGTTCATTATCGCCTCGATCGCCTGCGGCCTGACCAGCAGTATCGAACACCTGACCTTGTGGCGTATCGTGCAGGCATTTGGCGGAGCATCGGGCATGGTCATCCCACGGGCCGTCATACGCGACAACTTCGACACCCGCGAAGCGGCCAAGGCCCTGTCCGTACTGATACTGGTCATGGGAGTTACTCCCATACTGGCCCCGCTTCTAGGTGGACAAGTCCTGATTTTCGGAAGCTGGCGCGGCCTGTTCGCGATCATGACAATCTGCGGCGTGCTCTTGCTGGTGGGCGTAATCCGCTACATGCGCGAAACGCTCCCACCCGAAAAGGCCATTCCGCTGAGAGTCTCCACGATTGCCCGCAACTACACGGGATTGCTGCGCCACAGGGGATTCATGTGCTACACGCTTGCCGGAGGGTTCGGATCGGCAGGCATGTTTGCTTACATTTCCGGATCGCCACGCGTATTCATCGAGATTTTTCATGTCGATCCGAAATATTTCGGATTTTTATTCGGACTTAACGCAGCGGCGCTCATCATTACCTCGCAGATCAGCGCAAGGCTGCTGAACCGCTACTCCCCCGAAACCCTGCTTAAAATCGCGCAAATCTGCCTGGCCGGCATAACCCTGGCGGCGTTGATGGTCACCCTCGCGGGCGCAATGACGCTGCCTCTGCTCATGCTTTGCCTGATCGGCTTCATGGGAAGCCAGGGGTTCGTAAGCCCCAATGCCGCCGCGTTGGCCCTGTCCGAGCAGGGCAATCGCCTGGGAGTGGCATCCGCCCTCATGGGTACATTGCAAATGCTGTGCGGAGCCCTGTCGGGCCTGGCCGTCAGTGAATGGCAATCCAGTACACCCCTGCCTTTGACAGGCATGCTGGCGCTTTGTGCCTGCCTGTCGTGGCTATTTGGGCGCGTGGCCTTACGTACCGCTTGATTAGACTGGGCATTTCGTATTAGAATACTAGGCTTTACGAATGTACCGGTCTTTTAATTAGCCTACACGATTATCCACCAAGGCACAGGCCCGAATACCAAGCTGCATGCCAAACCGCATGCAATGTATGTATGGCCCGAGTCGCCGGTGGGGCAAGTGACGGTGATAGGCCAATCTAAATTATCAAGGGGTATGACCATGGCACGCGTATGCCAAGTTACCGGCAAAGGCCCAATGACGGGCAACAATGTTTCGCACGCAAACAATAAAACCAAGCGTCGCTTTTTACCTAACCTGCAATCGCGCCGCTTCTGGGTCGAGAGCGAAAACCGCTGGATACGCTTGCGCGTTTCCACCAAAGCGATCCGCACAATCGATAAAAACGGCATCGATGTCGTTTTGGCCGACTTGCGCGCCCGCGGCGAACTGGCTTAAGCCACGCTAGCGTTCTAACCATCAGGAGCTGATCATGGCAAAAGGTATACGCGAGAAAATCAAACTCGAATCGACCGCCGGTACTGGTCATTTTTACACGACCACCAAAAACAAACGCAGCATGCCCGAAAAAATGCTGATCAAAAAATTTGATCCCGTTGCTCGCAAGCATGTCGATTACAAAGAAACCAAGCTTAAATAAAAAAAGCGGTTTTTTTATCGAAGACCCCGCCGCGGCGGGGTTTTTTCATGCCCGCCCCAAACACGCCGCCCCTTGGGCCAACCCCGCATTCGACCTCGGCGGCCGCGCCGCCCTATAATGCGGGGTTTACCTTACTGAACTTCACTGAACCCCCGGATCCCATGCAGGAACGCTATAACCCCACTGCCGTCGAAGCGGCCTCCCACCAAAACTGGCAAGCACGCGACGCGTATCGCGTCGTGGAAAACGCCACGTTCCCGGACGGCACGGCCAAGCCCAAGTTCTATGCCTGCTCCATGCTGCCCTACCCGAGCGGCAAACTGCACATGGGGCACGTACGCAACTACACCATCAACGACATGATGGCGCGCCAGTTGCGCATGCGCGGCTATAACGTGCTGATGCCCATGGGCTGGGACGCGTTCGGCATGCCGGCCGAAAACGCCGCCATCAAATCCAAGGTGCCGCCCGCCAAATGGACGTACGACAATATCGCGTACATGAAAAAGCAGATGCAGGCGATGGGTCTGGCCATAGACTGGTCGCGCGAAATGTGCGCCTGCGACCCCCAATACTACAAATGGAACCAGTGGCTGTTTCTGCAGATGCTCGACAAGGGCATCGCCTATCGCAAAACCCAGGTTGTCAACTGGGATCCGGTCGATCAAACCGTACTGGCCAACGAGCAGGTCATAGACGGACGCGGCTGGCGCTCGGGCGCCCTGGTCGAAAAGCGCGAAATTCCGGGTTACTACCTGCGCATCACCGACTACGCCGATGAACTGCTCGATCACGTGAAAAGCGGCCTGCCCGGCTGGCCCGAGCGCGTACGCCTGATGCAGGAAAACTGGATAGGCAAAAGCGCGGGCGTGCGCTTTGCCTTTACGCACGACATCAAGAACGATACCGGCGAACTCATACAAGACGGACGCATGTATGTCTTTACGACCCGCGCCGACACCATCATGGGCGTTACATTCTGCGCCGTCGCTCCCGAGCACCCGCTGGCCATGCACGCGGCACGCGGCAACCCCGAGCTCGCGGCTTTTATCGAAGCCTGCAAGCAAGGAGGCACGACCGAGGCCGAACTGGCCACGCGCGAAAAAGAAGGGATGCTCACAGGGTTGACCGTCACGCACCCGTTGACCGGGGCCCAGGTCGATGTATGGGTCGGCAATTATGTGCTGATCAGCTACGGCGACGGCGCGGTCATGGGCGTGCCCGGCCACGATGAGCGCGATTTTGCCTTTGCCAAAAAATACCGCCTGCCCATCCGCGACGTCATTGCCATCGACGGCAAAACCTATTCCACCGACGCCTGGCAGGAATGGTATGGCGACAAGCAGCAGGGGCACACCGTCCACTCGGGCAAATATGACGGCCTGAGCACCGCCGCGGCCGTCGATGCCGTGGCCGCCGATCTGGCTGCTCAGGGCCTGGGTGAAAAACAAACCACCTGGCGCTTGCGCGACTGGGGGATTTCGCGCCAGCGGTACTGGGGCACGCCAATCCCCATTATCCATTGCCCCGATTGCGGTCCGGTGCCGGTGCCCGAGCAAGACCTGCCGGTGGTGCTGCCCGACGACCTGATCCCCGACGGCAGCGGCAACCCCCTGGCCAAGCACGAGGCATTCCTGTCCTGCAAATGCCCGAAATGCGGAACAGCGGCGCGGCGTGAAACCGACACCATGGATACCTTTGTCGATTCATCCTGGTACTTCATGCGCTACACCTCGCCCAACAACGACAAGGCCATGGTCGATGCCCGCAACGACTACTGGATGCCCATGGATCAATACATAGGCGGGATTGAGCACGCCGTATTGCATCTGCTGTACGCCCGTTTCTGGACGCGGGTCATGCGCGACCTGGGCCTGGTGAAATTCAGCGAGCCCTTCACCCGGCTGCTATGCCAGGGCATGGTGCTCAATCACATCTACTCGCGCAAGAACGCGCAGGGCGGCATCGAATACTTCTGGCCCGAAGAGATCGAAAACACCTACGACGCCAAGGGTGCGATCAGCGGATCGCACCTGCGATCGGACGGATCGGCCGTCCAGTATGGCGGCATAGGCACCATGTCCAAATCCAAAAACAATGGCGTGGATCCCCAGTCGCTCATCGACTCCATGGGTGCCGATACCGCCCGTCTGTTCGTCATGTTCGCCAGCCCGCCGGAACAAACTCTGGAATGGTCCGATTCGGGCGTGGAAGGCGCCAACCGTTTCCTGCGCAAACTCTGGATGCTCTGCCTCGACAGGCAGTCAACCGTACTGGGCGCGCCGGCTGCCGCCGCCGACTGGTCCCAGGCCAGTGAAGCCATCAAGGCCCTGCGGCGCGAAATCCATGGCTTGCTCAAGCAGGCCGATTACGACTATCAGCGCATTCAGTACAACACGGTGGTCTCGACCTGCATGAAAATGCTCAACGCCATCGAGTCGGCCAAACTGGGCGACAGCCAGGCCGCATCGCAGGCCGTGGCCGAAACGCTGAGCATCCTGCTGCGCGTGCTGTATCCGGTCGTGCCCCACATCACCTGGCAGCTCTGGCAGGATCTTGGTTTCGATCGCGCCTACGGCGACCTGCTCGATGCACCCTGGCCCGACGTCGACGCAGCGGCGCTGATTGCCGATGAAATCGAACTCATGCTGCAGGTCAACGGCAAGCTGCGCGGCTCTCTCACCGTCGCCAACGGCGCCAACAAGGCCGACATCGAGCAACTGGCGGTGGCCCACGATGCCGTAGCCCGCTTTCTCGAGGGTCGGCCCGTCAAGCGAGCCATCGTGGTTCCTGGCAAACTCGTCAATATTGTCGGATAAAATCAGCTATGCACAATTTCCAGCTCAGGCACCCTTCCCCATCGACGCAACGCGGCTTGCGGGGGCTTGTCTGCGTTGTGTTATGCGCGTTGCTGGTGGCATGCGGCTTCAAGCTGCGGGGCACTGCGCCTTTGCCGTTCGACACGCTGTATACCAATATTCCCGAAAACTCGGAATTCGGCGCGCAAATGCGGCGCGCCATCCAGGCCAGCTCGCCCAATACCCGGTTTGTCGACAAACCGGGCGATGCCCAGGCCAAGCTGATTCAATTGGCCAACAACCAGTCCCTGCGCGAAGTTTCCATCAATGCCCAGGGCCTGGTCGAAGAATACGAGCTCAACCTGACCTTCGTCTTCGAACTGATCGATGCCAAGGGCCACATACTGCTGCCGCCCACCACTCTCACTTCCAGCCAGGACATGCCTTACGATCCAAATGCGATCCAGGCCAAGCAGGGAGAAATCGGCACCATGTTCAAGCAAATGCAGAAGAGCCTGGTGGACCGCGTCGTTCGGCGCCTGAGCTCGCCCGATGTGACCGAAGCCGTCAAGAACCTGGACCAGCAGCCGATCGAAGAAAACCCCAAAGGCTCTTCACGGTACCAGAATACGCCCAAACCCACGCCCTGGATCACGCCGCGCATCTCGCCGGGAACCGGGCTGCAGTAAGGCTGCCATGGGACGCCGACTCGACATCGACAGCCTGTTGAAAAGCCTTCAGCAGGCTCAAGCCGCGCTCGATCCGCTTTACATTGTGTCGGGCGACGAACCCCTGCTGATCACCGAAGCCATGGATGGCTTGCGTGCCGCGGCCACCAGGGCGGGCTATGCCGAGCGCACCAGCCTCATGCTCGACGCGCGCAGCGATTGGAGCACCGTTACCGCGGCAACGCAGAACATCTCGCTGTTCGGAGATCGACGCCTGATCGAATTGAAAATCCCCACCGGCAAGCCTGGCAAGACAGGCGGCGAAGTCCTCCTCAAACTGGCCGGCATGGCGCAAAGCGGCGAGCTTGCCGATACGCTTGTGCTGGTCAGCCTGCCGCGGCTGGATAAGACAACCCGCACCAGCAAATGGGCACAGGGCCTGATGCAGTGCGGCACAGCCATTGAACTGGCCAACGTCGAGCGCACCGATCTGCCCCGCTGGATACAGCAACGGCTGGCCAGGCAGAATCAGCAGCTCGATCCGGCAACGCTCGAATGGATGGCCGACAAGGTCGAAGGCAACTTGCTGGCGGCTTTTCAGGAAATACAGAAACTGGCCCTGTTGTACCCCGAAGGCAAGATCGACGCCGCCGACGTCGAGCGCGCCGTCCTGAACGTGGCGCGCTACGATGTATTCGGCCTGCGCGATGCCATGCTGGCCGGCCAGGCAGCCAAGGCCCTGACCATACTGGCCGGACTGCGCGCCGAAGGAGAAGCGCTGCCCCTGGTACTCTGGGCGGTCGGCGACGAAATCCGCATCATGGCCCGGCTGGCGCTGGCCCAGTCGCTGGGTCGCGACTTGGGAAGCGAGATGCGCAATCAACGGATTTTCGGGGCACGCGAACAGCTGGTGCGCCAGACGCTGGCGCGCGTGCCGCACAAGGCGTGGCCGGCCGCCGTCCAGCACGCCCACGATGTCGATCGCCTTATCAAAGGGCTGAAGGTGCCCGGCCGGCTCGACGACCCATGGGAAGAAATGGGGCGGCTTGCCCTGCGTATCGCCGCCGGCAAACCCAGGGCCGCACATTGACCGTCGCCGCCCGTTTTTGTGAAAGCCCGGAAAGCTGGGATAATCCCGGTATCCCCTGTTTTATTTGAATCATGACCGACTCCACCGTTCTCGACGCAGTGTCAACCGACGCAGTCATCCACGACATGACCGTTCTGGGCATGCAGGCCCGCCAGGCCTCGCGCCTCATGATGAAAGCCGCGGGCCACGCCAAGGCTCACGCCCTGCGCGCCATGGCCGCACGCCTGCAAGCCAATAAAGAATATCTGCGGGAAGAAAATGCCAAAGACCTGGACCATGCCAGGAAGAATCAACTGGCCCCGGCCATGATCGATCGCCTGACGCTGTCCGACAAGGCACTGAACACCATGGCCACGGGCCTGCTGCAAATTGCCGACATGCCCGACCCCATCGGCAGCCAGACGGCATCCACCACGCGGCCCAACGGCATGCGTGTGGCGCAGATGCGCGTACCTCTTGGGGTGATCGGCATTATTTACGAATCGCGCCCCAACGTTACCATCGACGCCGCCGCGCTCTGCCTGAAATCCGGCAATGCCGTCATTTTGCGCGGCGGCAGCGAAGCCCTGCATTCCAACCTGGCGCTGGGCTCCATTATCCAGGAAGGCCTGGCCGATGCGGCGCTGCCCGCCCATGCCGTGCAGGTCGTGGGCACCACCGACCGCGCGGCGGTGGGTCAATTGATTACCATGACCGACTATATCGACGTCATCGTTCCGCGCGGCGGCAAGGGCCTGATCGCACGGCTTTCGGCCGAGGCCAAGGTGCCGCTCATCAAGCATCTGGACGGCAATTGCCATGTATATATCGATGCCGCCGCCGATCTCGACAAGGCGCACAATGTCGCCGTCAATGCGAAAACCTACCGCTATGGCGTCTGCGGCGCCATGGAAACCCTGCTGGTGCACCAGGACATCGCCGCCCGCATTCTGCCGCGCCTGGCTAAAACACTGGGCGACAAAGGGGTTGAGTTGCGCGGCTGCGAACGAACCCGGGCCCTGGTTGCAAGCGCCATACCGGCCACCGAGGAAGACTGGGCCACCGAATACCTCGCGCCCATACTGGCGATCCGAGTCGTCGACAGCCTGGATCAGGCCATCGAGCACATTGCGCGATGGAGCTCCGGCCATACCGAATCGATCGTCACTGAAAGCCTGCCCGCCGCCACGCAGTTCCAGCGCGAAGTCGACTCAAGCTCGGTCTACATCAATCTGCCCACCTGCTTCGCCGATGGCTTCGAATACGGCCTGGGCGCCGAAATCGGCATCTCGACCAATCGTTTGCACGCCCGCGGTCCGGTCGGCCTCGAAGGCCTGACCACGCTCAAATGGGTACTTACCGGCGAAGGCCAACTGCGCGGCTGAAAACGCCGGCTTCCCACCGGCAAGCCGCGCGGCTTTCGCGGTTTGCGCGCAGGTCATTTTTTATTGAACGGCGTCATGCTCTGGATTAAAACCTTCCATATTCTATTTGTCGTTTCGTGGTTTGCGGGCCTGTTCTATTTGCCGCGCATCTACGTCAATCTGGCGCAAACGCAAGACGGCGCAACCTTCGACTGCCTGCTGGGCATGGCCCGTCGGTTATACCGGTTCATGACTCCCCTGGCGGTTCTGGCGGTGATCTTCGGACTATGGCTTTTCCTGGGCTACAAAATAGGCCAGGGCAGCGGCTGGATGCACGCCAAGCTTTTTTTCGTCGTCCTGCTCGTCGGCTATCATCATGCCTGCGGACGAATACTCAAAAAATTCTCGGCAGGGCAAAATACCCGCAGCCACCGGTTTTACCGATGGTTTAACGAAATACCCGTTATTCTGCTGCTGATCATCATTATTCTGGTCGTAGTCCGACCCTTTTAAGTCCAGGCGACCATGACCGATAGTCCCAAGCCCAAAAAAACGCTTACGCTCAAAAAAACAGCGGCCACCCGCCCCTCCGAAGCGCCGGCTGAACGCCGCAAACGAGCCGGAGGACGGGCCCGCCAGGTTGCCCAGCTCGAGCGCGCACGCGATCAGCAGCGCAACACACGCGAGCCTGCTCCTCTTCCTCCCATCGCCGTGGCGTCCGCCCCCCGCAAACAGCGCTCCCGCAACGCATCCAGCCAGGAACACGCCGCGCCAGCGGCCGCCACACCCGAAACCGACGAATTTCATGCCCGGCACACCGAGCATCGGGGCTCCCGATCGCAGTCGCGCGCCGAAATATTTCCTGTCTTTGCCCCCTGCCCCCAAGGTATCGAAGAAGCACTGGCCGCCGAACTGCAAGCCCTGGGTTTCGACCAGGTCCAGCCCGCCCGCGCGGGATGCAGCTTTTACGCCGACTGGACCGGCATACAACGTGCCAATCTGTATTCCAGGCTGGCCACGCGCATTCTGGTGCAAGTGGCCCACGGCCCGGTTCATCATGAAGACGACATCCTCGATCTCGCCTATCGCACTCCCTGGGAACGCTGGTTTGGCGCCGAACAAACCCTGCGTGTCGATACCTCGGCCATACGCAGCCCCATGAAAAGCCTGCAATACTGCAATCTGCGCGCCAAAGACGGCATCTGCGACCGCCTGCGGGACCGCGAAGGCAGCCGCCCCGATATCGATACGGTCAGGCCCGATGCCCGAGTACACCTGTTCCTCACCGAGGATACCGGCACACTCTATCTCGATACTTCGGGTGAATCGCTGTTCAAACGCGGCTGGCGACTCGACAAGGGCAGCGCCCCGCTACGCGAGAATCTGGCGGCGGGCCTGCTGGCGCTTTCCGGCTGGGACCCGTCCCAGCCTCTGCTGGACCCTTTCTGCGGCAGCGGCACAATACTTATCGAGGCGGCCTGGATCGCGCTGGGCGTGCCGGCCGGCATCTGGCGCCCGTTCGGCTTTGAGCGCCTGCGCAACCACGACGCGAGGCATTGGCGCGACATCAAGGACGAGGCCCGCACACATATCGCGCCGCAGCTTGAAAGCCCGCTGGTCGGCTACGATATCGACCCCGCCGCCATCGACGCCGCCAAGCTCAATATGGAACGCGCGTGGTTGACCACCGATTCAATCCGCTTCGAATCAGGCGATGCCCGACAGGTCCGGCCACCGGCCGAATCGGGCTGGCTTATTACCAATCCCCCCTACGGTGAACGCCTGGTCAACGACGAGGCCGGCCTGTGGCGCGCCTGGTCGGAAAATCTCAAAAAGAACTACAGTGGCTGGGAAATCAGCATTATTTCCAGCGACATGGACTTGCCGCAATTGCTGCGCCTCAAGCCCAAGCGCCGCTACCCCTTGTACAACGGGGCCCTGGATTGCCGCTTGTTCAGCTTCGAGATGGTCGCGGCCGGCTATCGCCGCCCAGGCTCCTGACACATACTGTGCTGTAGCGCAACATTTTTATGGCAGTGCAACATAATTCTTGCTTAAATCTAGGGTTAACCCCTATAATAGGGTTAACCCTGAGCGAAACGCTCAATTTAAGTAGAGTAAATAGCCATGAAAGACCTGAACCAAAACATCCGCCTTACCGACGAACTCGAACGCCAGTTGATGCTGCAAGCGATTGAAGAGCAGTTCCGCTTCAAGCCGGCCGTCGCGCTCAAAAACCTGGCAGGCAGGATTGCCGGCCTATTTCAGTCGGCACCGAGCCACGCTCAGGTCAAATCCGCCAGCTAAAAGCTGACGGCAAGGCTGCCATGACAGCCTTGCAGGGCATCCAATGCCCTAAGCACATAAAAGCCGCGCTCAGCGGCTTTTATTCTGTGGGACCACGAATTGCGGGATAATAGCGCCTATGAATTCAAGCAAATCCTTATCCGCTGACGCCGTCCGGCAACCAATGTCGCCCCCCATGTCCGCCTCCCCCTCGCGCTGGCGCCGGTTCGCCTGCATGATGTATGAAGCAGTACTGTTGTTCGGGGTGATTTTCCTCGCGGGCTACCTGTTCGACACGCTTACGCAAAGCCGCAGCGGACTCATGCTGCGCCATACCCGGCAAGCCTTGCTATTTGTTGCAATCGGCCTGTATTTTGTGCTTTGCTGGCGCAAGCAGGGGCAAACCCTGCCCATGAAAACCTGGAACATCCGGCTGGTCGATCGCAACGGCGCCTCTCCGCCGCTCTCTCGTCTGATTCTGCGCTATATCCTGATCTGGCCGATTCCCCTGGTTGCGGCAATGCTGGTGCGCGCCGCCTCGCATGCCAGCGGTTACAGCTCTACCGACCTGCTCATCGTCGCGGCCCCATTCACCTTGTTTCTCTGGACCTGGATCGATGCCGATCAGCAGTTTCTCCACGACCGCCTGCTGGGGACACGTCTGATCGCAGTGCCGGACACACCCAAACACCCCGTATAAACCCTAGGGTATTCGGCTTTCTTATCGAGGGGGATTGCACAGAACCTGCTTGTCCGTCATGCTTTAGGGTAGGTCGCACCTCCCCCCGCGCCATTCGATACAGAAGACAATGAACGACCAATACTCGGATCTGTACCCGTCTTACCAATGGTTTGTCCCTTCTCAATTCAATATCGCCCAGGCGTGCGTGCATCGCTGGGCGGAAAATCCGCATGAAGGCCGGCGCATCGCGATCTACTTCGAAGACGAACTCGGCCACCGCGAAGTCTGGACCTACGCCCGCCTGTCTGAAACCGCCAATCAGTTGGCCAATGGCCTTAGCAGAATGGGGGTCGTACCCGGCGACCGCGTGGCTGTCGTCATGGCGCAACGCCCCGAAACCGCCGCGGCCTACATGGCCATTTTCAGCGTCGGCGCCATCGCCATGCCTCTGTCGGCGCTATTCGGCGCCGACGGCCTGAGCGTGCGCCTGCGCGACTCCGAGGCCCGTGTCGCCATTGTCGACCACACCACCGGGCCCGATTTGCTCCAGGCCCAAACGCAATGTCCCGCGCTCACGCAAGTCATAGGGCTGGGCTTTCTGCACGACAGCATCATTCCGTGGCGTTCGCTTCTGGCTCGGCAAGCCACCAGTTTTAAAAGCGTCGTCACCAAATCGTCCGACCCCGCCCTGCTGCTATACACGTCGGGAACCACGGGTGCCCCCAAGGGCGCCTTGTTGCCCCACAGCGCCCTGATCGGCAATCTGCCCGGCTTTGTCGCCTCGCAAGACTGGTTTCCTCAAAAGTCCGACATTTTCTGGAGTCCGGCCGACTGGACCTGGACAGGCGGGCTCGTCGACTCGCTGTTGCCCACTCTGTATTTCGGGCACTCCATCGTGGGCACCCTGGGTCGATTCTCCGCCACGCGCGCCTTCGAAATCATGGAGCGCTATCAGGTCACCAATACATTCCTGTTTCCCACAGCCATCAAAATCATGATGGACGAAATCCGGGCGCCGCGCGAGCACTACAAACTTGCCTTGCGTTGCATCATGAGCGCCGGGGAAAGCGTGGGAACCGCCGTTTTCGACTGGTGCGAGCGCGAACTGGGCATTACCCCCAACGAAATGTTCGGCCAAACCGAAATGAACTACCTGATCGGCAACAGCCGCCATAAATGGCCCGCCAAACCAGGCAGCATCGGCCGCCCGTATCCGGGCCACCGGCTTGCCGTCCTCAATGCGCAAGGCAAGCCCTGCGCCGTTGGGCAGATCGGCGAAATCGCGCTTAACCGCTACGATATGCACGGGTATCCCGATCCCGTATTATTCCTTGGATATTGGCGCAACGACCTGGCCACTCAGGCAAAATTCATCGGCGACTGGTGTTTAACCGGCGACCTGGCCCAGGTCGATAAAGACGGCTATTTCTGGTATGCCGGCCGCAGCGACGATGTTTTCAAGAGCTCAGGATACCGCATCGGGCCTGGCGAAGTCGAAAACTGCCTCATCACCCACCCGGCCGTGGCCAACGCCGCCGTCGTACCCAAGCCCGACGCCACACGAGGCGCCCTGGTCAAGGCATACGTCGTTTTACGATCCGGCTTTCACGATACAGACAAGGCGGGCCTGGTCAAGACGCTGCAGGAACACGTCAAGTCCCGTCTCGCTCCCTACCAGAGTCCCAGGGAAATCGAGTTCGTCGACGCGCTGCCCATGACCACAACCGGGAAAATCCGCCGCCATGTATTGCGGGCGCGCGAACAGCAACTCAGTTCCGGGCACGGCCAGCCGCACAAAAAATAGGCTGTGCAAACGGTACAATCCAGAAGGCAGCTGGCGCAGGCCGGCGACTTTACGCGCAGCAACCCGACTTATTTGGATATCCGATGGCGATTTACCAATTCGAAGCATTAAGCCCCAGCATCGATGAAGACACCTTTATTTTCGAAAGCGCCGACATTATCGGCGATGTAACGATAGCGGCCGGGGTCAGCATCTGGTCCAATGTGAACATTCGCGGCGATAATGCCCCGATCAGGATAGGACGCAACAGCAATGTGCAGGAAGGCAGCGTGCTGCATGTCGATGGCGGCTGCCCGCTGACGATCCACGACAACGTAACCGTCGGGCATCAGGCCATGCTTCACGGCTGCACCATCAGCGAAGGCTCTCTGGTCGGCATGCAGGCCATCGTGCTGAACAATGCCCATGTAGGCCGCAACTGCCTGATCGGCGCTGGCGCCATCGTGCCCGAGGGCCGCCAGATTCCGGACAACTCCCTGGTTGTAGGCATCGGCAAGGTCGTGCGCGAATTATCGGCCGACGAAATTCGCAACATGCACGAGAATACCAGCCATTATGTAGAGCGGGGCCGTCAATACCGCAAAAGCCTCAAGCGCCTGCCCTGACATACCGCCGTATGCCGGCATGGCAACGGCGGGGCCCAGACAAAAGGCCCTCTACAGATGAGGCATGATAGGGGCTGGCTGGCCGCCCGGTTGAGCGCCCCCTGAACCGCAATATCATGCCCATACGCTAAAATGGCTCCATGACCGATCAACTGAAAAAATATCTTTTCGAAGACCACAGTACACGGGCCCAGGCCGTCAAGCTCACCCATGCCTGGCAAACCGGGCTGGCTCATCAGCACTACCCCGAATGCGTCCGGCAGCTGCTGGGCGAGCTCGTTGCAGCTTCGGTATTGCTCACCGCCAATATCAAGTTTGAAGGCTCCCTGGTTCTGCAGTTGCAGGGTGACGGGCCGGTTGCGCTCATCGTGGTCGAATGCAATGCCGACCTGTCAATACGCGCCACAGCCACGCTGCGCGAAGGCCACGACATTCCCGTGGACGGAACGCTGCAAAGCCTGCTCAACGCCCACGGTCAGGGACGCTTTATCGTCGTGCTCGATCCGGGCAAGAAAGCGCCCCATATGCAGCCGTATCAAGGCATAGTGCCTCTTGAAGGCGCTACTGTCGCCGAAGTGCTGGAGCTTTACATGCGCAATTCCGAGCAACTGGACACGCGCCTGTGGCTGGCATCGAACGCGGAGCACTGCGCCGGGCTGCTGATGCAGCGCCTGCCCAATCATGGAGGCACGACGGCGACCAGCGCCGAAGCACATGAAAGCACGTGGGAGCGCGCCGGTCATCTGGCCGGCACACTGAAAACCGACGAACTGCTGGCCCTGGATACCGATACACTCATACACCGCCTGTTCTGGGAAGAGTCGCTGATCGCCTTCGAACCGCAGGCGGTACATTGGCATTGCCCATGCACCCGCGAACGCGTCGCCGATATGCTGCGCATGCTGGGCCGAGGCGAAATCGAAAGCATGCTCAGCGAACAAGATCATATCGATATTGCCTGCAATTTTTGCGGCAAGCCATACCAATTCGACGCGGTCGACTGCGCGGGCCTATTCGTGGAAAGCGCGAACATTGCGCAGCCCGACCGCAAATCGGTGCACTAGAGTATTTTTGGTTTAAGTGTTCGCGGGGGTGGGCGCGTTTCAGTGACTTTTGTTTTGAGCCGTTTTTAGGCTTGGTCTGTGGCTTTGGGCTGTGTTGCTGTGTTGTCTGTCTGGGCGGAAGTATTTCTATAAAGACGCCGCAGGGTGGGCGGTGCTGTGCAGTCCGGCACGTCCAGCGGTCGGCTAGCTGCGCTAGCCGACTGCCCGGGTCTGCCTCGTCCAGGCGGGCGTCGGGCGAACTCGCCCGGCCTCGCGAGGCCGGGCTCAGACAGCGCCCGCCGAAAGCCCCCGCCTTCCCTTCGTCAGCACCCGGCGCTGGACTACCGCCGGACTGCACAGCACCGCCCACCCTGCGGCTCGCGTTGAGGTAATGCATCGGGGTATACATTGGGAAAGCCGCGTTGAGCCAATCACAGGCTACGTTGAGGCGTCGGGCGCTTAATAAATCCAGGGTTTGGCACATCGTGATGTAGTGGCCACGCGATAAAGACATGAGTGCAGGCCTATAACTGCGAATACGAGTAAGTGAATTCCAGGCATGCCCTAACGCGAGCCGTCTATCGGGGCTTGGGGTCAGGACCGGCGTAAGGCGTGCGCCGGATTTAGCTCGGCAAGGCGGGGGAAGTCGTCGGGCGCTGTCTGAACGGAGCCTCGCGCAGTGTGCGAGGCGTAGTGAGTTCGACCGACGCCCGCCTTGACGAGCTAAATCCGGATGAAGCACGCCGTGCCGGGCCTGACCCCAAGCCCCGATAGACGGCGTCTTCAAATACCAAAGCGACCAATCCACCAAATCCCGTAAACACTTCAAAAAACACACTAAGCCACATCCCGCTGCGCATAATCCACAATCGACGCGGCATCGCGCTCAAGGCACACTTGAGGGCATGTGGCCCACCTATCCCTATCGCCGTGCTCCCGGTCCAGACAGCCGTCGCGGGCCCCGCCTGCCGGCTCGTACGCCATGCAAGGAAAAAACAGCACAACGCGGTACCAGCCTGATTGAATTCTCGGTCAGTGCCATTCCGATCCTGCTGATCGGCATGGGCAGCATAGAACTTGCCCAATGGTTTTACGTCAAACAAGTCGTCAGCGTGGCGCTGTTGCAGGCGGCCCGCGCCGGCATTACCCAGCACGCCAGCCCGCAGGCAATCGAAGCGGCATTCGAGCAAGCCCTGCTGCCGCTGTATATATCGGGTTCCAATCAAACTGCCGGCGACCGGATGAAAATCGCATTCGCCAGGCGGATGCAAACGACCGGCAATCCACCCTGGCAAATCGAACTCCTCTCTCCCAGCAGAGCGTCATTCCAGGACTTTGCGGATTCGCGCCTGGACATCGCGCGCAAAACCGGTTTGGCGGCCATCAACAACAATTATCAGGCGGAGCAGGACCAGCGCTACCGCGCGCTCGGCTGGCCTCAAGGCCAGGGCCCTCGGTCCGGCCTTTCGATCTATCAGGCCAATGTACTTGCCTTGCGCGTCACGTATCTGCACGAACCAATTCTGCCCGGCATGAAGGCATTGATAAAACAGCTAGGCACGCAGTCGTCTTATGCCGGCCAGGCCATGGCGCATGGCGGCTATCTGCCCATCAGCCAGGAACTCGAACTTACCATGCAGTCGCACCCGGTGGACTGGCCGGTATCGGCGAATCGGAAAATCGTCTGGCAACACGTCCCCGCAAAGGCCCAATCGATGTCTGCGGCCGACCCTTGCCATGGCCTATGGTGCCTGAATCTGCCGCTATTCACGCTGCCTGGCGCAGTGGCGCCCGAGCCGGGCCAAATGCCGCCCGACGGTACACGCCTCGATTCTTCCTCGCCCGTTTCGGACGTAGCACCGGCACCTTCAGCTCCGCCCTCCGCGGAGGGACTCGCCGACGGCCCCGCCGTTGCGCCAGACGATCCCGCCTGCGGCGTGGCGCTGTGCTGTGTCGGCAGTTGATATCCGGCCGGCCGCGGTCAACGAGGGTTCTCCCCGCATCCGGGACGCAAGCCAGGACGAGCGCCACTCGCTCGGAGACACGCCATAACGGCTCCTGAACAATTTTCCGAAGGCTGAGTGATCGGCAAAACCGCAGGCATATGCCAGCGCGCCGATATTCGCGCCTGGCCCCGAATTTTCGATGAGCCGCCGTGCCCGATCAAGCCTGATATCGCGCAACACGGCGCCGACCGTTGCCTGCTGGCCGGCAAACAAACGGTACAGCTTGGCGCGCGAAACCCCCAAAGCCTGAGCAATGACATCCGCATCCAGACCGGGCTGATGGTAATTTGCCTCGATGAAACGGATTGCACTGGCATAGCAAATGGAAGGCGATTTATCCCGATCCAGATGGCCGTGCGCCGACATGGTGCCGAGCAGCATCAAGGCCATGTCGATGGTAAGGTTCAGCATGCTGGCCAGGCTTTCCTTGTCCAGAGTGCCCGCGCATTGATGCAGGGCGATCATTTGCGCCTGCAGAAAAGGCGACAGCGCCGCCGAGTTCAAGGAAATGGCATCGCTGAAATGCCCTGGATCCCGGCCAAATGCCGTGGCAACGAGCGCCCGCGGCAGCATAAGATGAATTTCCCGCGAATCGCTCCAGCGGAAACGCTCGAGCCGCATGCAATCGAACAAACCCAGCGAGCCCGCCTCCATGTGCAGCCAGCCGCCCGTCCGGCTTTGAAAATCCACCGCCCCTTCTTCAAGCAGCATTAATACCATCACCCCGTCATGCCAGTCGTAATGACGCTTGGCATGTGTTTGATGCGCCGATCCGGCATAACTGCGAAAACTTCCCGACACGCCATTTACCCAGCTTGTTTTTCCCTGAAACTCCTTGCCTTTTTCTACGGGCCGCAGGAGGTCGACGGTTTGAAAGGCGGTCTGGCGCCATGCTTCAAAACGATCTCGAGGACTGAAATCGGATATGTCGGCACTGTAGTACCGGTAATTCTCGTTTGCGGGTTTCGGGCACGCAACAAAAGCCGGCATATGCCCTTCTTCAAACCCGTCCGGACTATGGCTGTCCGGAGAAGAATGGTCGTGTATAGACATTGTGTCGATCCTTGGCAAACAGCCAGCCCGCCTGCCGAAATTACTGGCAGTGGCCCATTCTATTCTTTTTCGACACCGATTACCCCAAAAAAATACCGAATCAAATTATTGTGCGGGGCCTGTTCTGCACTCGCGAGCCATGCCGGGAATCGTGTCGAAACCGGTTTCTTGCTGGGTAGAACCCAACTGACGCAAGGGCAGGCCGGCCAATACATCGGCTTCGATCAGTTCCAGGGGTTTCGCCCGTGTCTCGGGCACGAACAGGACGCAGACCACCAGGGACAACACGCATACCGCCAGAAACAGCGCAATGGCCGCGGCAAGCCCGATACTCTCGACAATGGACAGGAATGTAAAAGCGATCAGTGCGTTAAAAAGCCAGCTGACGGCGGAAGCCACGGCGATCCCCTGCTCACGGATAGGCGTGGGGAAGAGTTCCGACATCAAGACATAAGGTAAAGGCCCGAGGCTGACGGCAAAAGCCGTAATGTACAGACACAGGCCGCCAAGCCCCACCCACGGCCAATCGAAAGTCGCCGCCGCCACGACGGCTGCCAGCCCGAGGATCATTACGGCCGATCCCCAAATCAGCAGTGGCCGCCGTCCGGCTCGGTCAACAACGGCAAGCGCCACCAGCGTCGCCACGAAATTGGCGAACCCGAGACCAAAGGTCGCGGAAAGCGCCGCCGTGCCGGGAGAAAAACCCAGCGTATGAAATATACGGGGCGCATAGTAGAGAATGCCGTCGATGCCGCTCAAATTCTGCAATATGAACAACAGGCTGCACAGCGCGAGCACGGCTGCCGTGCTGCCGTGCCTCAAACACGCCCATGCTGTTTCTTTGCGGCCATGCGTGGCCGTGGCGGAAATTTCGGCCCAGTCGCCCAACAAGTCCAGATTAGCCGCCGCGCTCCGCGCCCGCTTGAAATCGCCCCGCGCGGCCAGCCAGCGCGGGCTCTCCGGCAACAGCAGAATGGCCACCAGGCCCAGCAGCATGGGTACGGCTCCGGCGGCAAGAATCCGGGACCAGGGGACGGTTGACGCAAAGGCCAGCGCGATACCGTAAGCGGCCAGTATTCCGGCGGTGATCGCAAGCTGGAACAGCGCAACGATCGCACCGCGATGGCGAGCGGGTGCCGTCTCGGCGGCATACATGGGAATGACCATCGACGAAAGCCCCGTGGCCAGTCCGACCAGCATGCGCGAGACTATAAGCCAGCCATAATCGGGTACGGCGAGCTTGATGGCGTAGCCGGCCAGGGCAAGCGCCACAGTAAGGAATATCGTAAATCGGCGCCCTGCCCTGAGCGACACCGGCCCGGCCAGGGCGGCTCCAAAAAAACACGAAATAACAAGGGACGCAACTAGAATCTGCTCACTCTGCAGCGTGAGCTGGAAATTTCGGGCAAGGGCATCCAGAACCCCGGTAATGGAGGTGATGCTGAATCCAAAATGCATCCCGAAGCAAACCACAAGAAGCGATATGCGTAAGGTTGGGCTGCGTAAGATCGGGCCTGAAAATGACAACTCGGGATACCTCGCTGAACACGCACAGTCGGGAAACGGCCGAATTGGGCATCTTGCCACATTACAAACGCATCATGACGATAGCTTCGCGCAGGGGGGCGGAAAAGAGCGCACGATGCAACAAATAGACTAAACCTTGAGACGCTTTACCTAACGCGGCGCCTACGCTGAATTTACAATTTGTGACTATCATCCGGAAGCCGATCCCGGTGCGGGTTCGCGCTGACTGTCGCAGCAACACCAACAACCGTCCAGGAGACAAGCCATGGCTATTTCAATGACCGCCGATCAGCCGATAAATTCGGAAATCGACACTCGGCTCGCCATTGATGGCGGTCAGCCGGTGCGCACCACGCCCCTGCCCTGGGAACTGCCCGGCGCCTACTGGATCGGCGAAGAAGAGCGTGAACTGGTCAATCGCGTCATAAGCGCCCGCAGCCCATTTCGCTATTACGGACTGGATCCGCAAAAAATGGTGGATACGTTCGAAAACGAATGGTGCCAGGTTTACGGCCATCGCCATGCGCTGGGGGTGTCGTCGGGCACCGCGGCCCTGACTATCGCCATGTCGGCGCTGAATATCGGACCGGGAGACGAAGTCCTGGTTCCCGGATATCTTTGGGTGAGTTGCGTGTCAGCCGTCGTACGGACAGGAGCCATACCGAAACTGATCGACATTGATGATACATTCTGCATCGACCCGGAAGACTTGAAACGCAAGATCGGGCCGCAAAGCCGTGCTGTCTTGTGTGTCCACATGAGCGGCGCTCCCGGCAATATTGCCGAAATCGCCGCCATCTGCCGCGAGCACAAGCTATTTCTCGTCGAAGACTGCGCACAGGCTGCGGGGGCCAGCCAAAATGGGCGTGCGGTGGGCCGATTCGGCGATATCGGCATCTTCAGCTTCCAGCTCAACAAAAACATGACGTCGGGCGATGGCGGACTCATCGTCTGCGAAAACGACGCCCTCTTTCGCCGTATCGTCGCCCTGCATGACCTCGGCTACCCGCGAAACGAGGCAGGCCGCCTGGATACCACTGTCGAGGACTGCCAGCTCTGGGGCATCGGAGCCCGGATGTCGGAACTTACAGGCGCCATGGTGCTTGCCCAGATGCGCAAATTGCCCAAAATCACCCATGCAATGCGCAGCGCGAAATGGAAAATCCGCAATGCACTCAAAGACATCCCGGGCCTGGGTTGGCGCCACGTCCCGGATCCCGCCGGCGACACCGGGCCCGCCTTGCTGATGACGCTGCCCGACGAAGCCACCGCCCGGCGGTTTATCGATGCGCTGAAAGCCGAGGGCATTGCAGGGCCTGAAGGCAGCCTGGCATGCATCACCATGCGCGAATGGGGCATGCACTGGTATTCAAATATTCCAAGCCTGGTTCACCGCCGCTCCAATAGCCGGGACGGCTATCCCTGGACGCATCCGCAGAATGCCTTTGCGGCCGGCTACGACTACCGGCACGGGGCGCTGGCCAAATGCGATGAATTCCATGCCCGCGGCGCCCTGCTCGCCATTGCGTCGACACTCACCGATCAGGATGTCGACGATATCATCACCGCCGCCCGCAAAGTCGCCAACAGCATTCTGCGATGAAACGCTCTGTCCTGATCCCCGAGGGAGGCTCCAGATGATTTATTTTGTTGCGGCTGTCGCCGGCATAGCCGGCATTCTGTTTGGTTTTGACGAAGGCATCATAGCCGGCGCCCTCAGCCTGCTGCGGGGGGAATTTGGCATCACCCCTTTGGACGAGGGGCTGATGACGGCCGCTGTGCCCTTCGGCGCGCTTTTTGGCGCACTCATTGCCGGACGGGCATCGGAACGCTTCGGCCGCCGCGCCCTTTTGCTCTGGGCGGCCATACTGTTCATACTCGGAGCGGTGTTTTCCGCATTGATTACCGCAATATGGATGCTAAGCCTGGCACGGCTGATGCTGGGCGTGGCGGTAGGCGTTGCCGCCCTGGTGGCGCCGCTGTATATCTCCGAAAGCGCGCCGCCCGCCAAGCGCGGCATGCTGGTCTCCATTTATCAATTGGCAATCACGCTGGGCATCCTGAGCGCCTATCTGGTCAGTTTCGCTTTCGATCACTCCTGGAGCCTGATGTTCATGATGGGCGCGCTGCCCGGGATCGCCCTGTTTTTCGGCATGTATGTATTGCACGATACGCCACGGTGGCTTGCCCTCAAAGGCAGGCAGCCGGAGGCGAGAGCGGCCATGGCCCGCCTGCATGGCGTCTCGCCCGATGCGCCAGCCATCACCGCCGAGCTGGCCGACATCAACCGCACCGCCCAGAGCGACAGGCATGCCGCTTCCTGGGCCGACTTGCTGACACCCTCGGTCCGCCCCGCCTTGATCGTCAGCGTGGGCTTGTTCCTGCTGCAACAGCTCAGCGGCATCAACGCTGTCATTTATTACGCGCCCACCGTTTTCAAGGAAACCGGATTCGACTCACATGCCACGCAAATCCTCGCAACCATAGGCGTGGGCGTCGTGAACGTCGCCATGACGGTCGTGGGAATGATGCTGATCGACCGCATCGGACGCCGGCGCCTGCTTCTCATCGGCTTTGCCGGCACGGCACTCAGCCTGGGCCTGATTGCCGTCGGAGCGGTAACCGAGGCGAAGTCGCTGGACATGCTGGCACTGGGGGGCCTCGTGCTTTACATCGCCGCCTTTGCCGCCAGTATCGGCCCCTTGCCATGGGTCATGATGTCGGAAATATTCCCTTTGCACGCCCGCGGCCTGGGCATGAGCGTTGCCTCGCTCGCCAACTGGGGCTTCAACTTCATCGTGGTGTTTTCCTTCCCGGTCCTGGTCTCCTCGCTAGGCCTGGGCGGTGTCTTCGCGATATACACCCTGGCATGCCTTATTGGGATCCTCTTCACCTTGAAGCTGGTTCCTGAAACCAACGGCGTCTCACTCGAGGAAATCGAACGCCACCTGAAATCAGGCCGGCCCTTGCGTCTGCTTGGCCAGGCTCCGCACGACCGCGGCGACCAAGGCGGCACGACTGGCGCGAGTCCGGGCGGCCTGGCGCCGCGCCACGACACCGGGATGCTGATACGCGCCCTGATATCTCTTGGCCCCTATCAATCCGTGCTCATGCCCCTGGCCGACCAGGTCACCCGGATCGCACTCGAAAACCATCAGGTCCGAGGCGCGCTCCAATCGGTTTCGATACGCACCAACTTTGAAAACACAGGCCGGCTAAGCGCCACAGACCTGGGTTCGGAAGCCGCCACCCTCAAAGCTTTTCTGGAGCACGTACGCTTTGCCTCTCCCGCATTTCTGGAGTCGGTCGGCGAACTGCCCGCGGGAGGCAAGCGTGGATAAAATCCAGGATTGCGACGTCTGTATCGTCGGGACCGGGGCCGGCGGCGGCATTCTTGCCTATGAGCTGGCCCAGGCGGGGTTCAGGGTAGTGTCCCTGGAACAAGGCGGCATGCTGCCCACCGACCAGTTCAAGGCCATATCGCCGCTCACCGGCGCGCAGAATTTCGGCATCGACCCGCATACGGTATGGCCGAACGACCCTCACGACAGCCTGTTCACGCACGCCCTGTTCGCGGATGGTTCAATCGGTTCGACCCAACGTCCGCAAGGCGGCTTCCAGCACTTCCAGATCCTCGCCGTCAACGGCCTGCAGAACCTCTGGAACGGAGTCAGCGTCCGGTTTGGAGAAAGCGACTTCAGCAACTGGCCGATAGGCTACGCCACGCTTGCCCCGAATTATTCGGCGGTCGAGCGGCTCATCACCGTATGCGGGACCGCTGAAGGCATTGCGGAATTGCCGGACGGCATTTTTGTACCGCCCAAACCCTTGCGGCCAGTCGACAAAATGATAGTCGCCGCGGTCGACAGACTGAACGACCCCGATTCCCATGCCATCCCGAACCGCAAGGCAATCAATACACGGGCAGGCATGGCAACATCGTGCATATCGACCGGAATATGCACTTCAGGTTGCCCGGTGGGTTCCGTCTATAAATTCTCGTCCAGGCTCCTGCCGGAAATTGCGGACCTGCCAAATTATGAATTGCGCACCCACGCCAAAGTGACACGGCTGATCCGCCAGCCCGACACGCAGCGCATCTCGGGCGTGGAATACCTGGATACAGCCACCGGCGAGCGGCGGGTGCTGCGGGCCAAAATCGTGGTACTGGCCGCAGGCGCCGTCGAAACACCCCGCATTCTGTTCAATTCCGCGGATGAGCAAAATCCGGCTGGCCTGGGCAACCGCAATGGGCTGCTGGGCCGCGGCCTGCAGGATAATCCCAAAGTGGTGCTGTCGACTTCCTTGTGGCGTTTGTGGGGCAAGCGGCGCAATTACGATATCGGCTACGGAGATCTCCTCATACTCCTGTCGCGTGGAAAGCTTCCCGACGGCTCATCGTTTCCATTCATCGGCCACGCCATCCACGGGCTGCCCGACGTACCCCATTATCTGGGAGGCCTGAAGCCATTTCCCCCGTTCCTGAAAGAGCGGCTGGCGCGAATGATGTTTCACAGCTATGCGACGCTTGGCCTGTTCTGCGCAGGGGAAGCCACATCAGGCAACCGCGTGCGCCCTGGCGACACCGTGGATCGCTATGGCGTACCACAGGTGCATGTCGACTTCTCGACACCGCCCGGCGCGGTTTCCAGAATGGACGCCATGATGGCCTGGGGCCGCAAAGTGCTGCGCTCAGCCTCGGCGACCGCCTTGCACACCTCGCGCGACAATAGCGGCACCGGTATACATTATGCAGGCACAACCCCAATCTCTGCCCGCGAAGGCGAAGGCATCGTCGACGCGAATCTCAAAGTGCACGACATGGACAATCTGTTCGTCTGCGACGGCGGTGTCATACCCGTGCTCCCCGACAAACATCTTACCTTGACGATCATGGCCTTATCGCACCGCCTGGGCAAGCATATCGCCAATAACTTCCTGAGCACTCAAACCGTATCGACGGCCAGCCAGGCCACATCCGCCGCGGATCAAATGGAAGCGGCTGAAACTCGCGACATTTTCCCCTGACTGTTCCGGCGTTCGGCCGGGCGGCATGCCTTGAACAAGCCGTGAAGGCATGCAGGCTCAGTTGCCCTTCTTTTGCTCGGGAGAGGCGAGTACGGGGGTATTGACAGTGGGCTCTTTTTCATGAGGAGCCAGGATCTGCACAAAGATCTCGCCGTCTTTAATCATGCCAAGCTCGCCGCGCGCGCGTTCTTCGATGGCCTGTGTCCCCGATTTCAGATCCTGGACTTCGGCCTGCAGCGCATTATTGCGTGCCAGCAATGCATCGTTGGTTTCATGTTGGCTGGCGACCTGTTTTTGCAGATCGTGCACACGCAACCACCCTCCCTTGCCCCACCAGAGCGGGTATTGGACGGCAAGCGCCAGCAGCAGCAAAACGAGAAATAGCAATCGCATTGTGTTTAGAAAATGGAGCTTCGGTATAACGGGTTTCTCGAAATATCAATCCGGAACAAACGTGGCCTGCTGGAACCGGGATCGCCCGGCGGCCAGGCCGGGCGCACAAGCCTAGCGCAGATTATAAAAGGCGTCGCGTCCGGGATAGGTAGCCACTTCGGCAAGCTCTTCCTCGATACGCAGCAACTGATTGTATTTAGCCATGCGGTCGGAACGCGACAATGAGCCCGTTTTGATCTGCATGGCGTTGGTGCCCACGGCAATATCGGCAATGGTGGAGTCTTCGGTTTCGCCCGAGCGATGGGAAATCACGGCGGTATAGCCGGCACGTTTGGCCATTTCGATGGCTGCAAAGGTTTCGGTCAGGGTGCCGATCTGGTTGATTTTGATCAGAATGGAATTGGCAACACCTTGATCGATACCCTGCTTGAGGATCTTGGTGTTGGTCACGAACAGATCGTCGCCCACCAATTGTATTTTTTTGCCAAGCTGGTCGGTAAGGATTTTCCAGCCTTCCCAATCGTTTTCAGCCATGCCGTCTTCGATGGAGATGATGGGATATTTATCGCACCAGGTGCTGAGCAAATTGGCAAAGTCTTGCGAAGTCAGGACTACGCCGCCCTCGCCCGCCAGATGATAGCGGCCGTCGCGGTAGAACTCGGAACTGGCGCAATCCAGGCCCAGCGCAATCTGGGAGCCGGCCTCGTAGCCCGCATCGGCAATAGCCTGCAGTATCAGTTGGATTGCCGCTTCATGATTGGCCACGCTGGGTGCAAAGCCACCTTCGTCGCCAACCGCCGTAGACATCCCTTGTTTATTGATAAGCGTCTTGAGAGCGTGGAAAACCTCGGCGCCCATACGCAGAGCCTCGCGGAAACTGCCGGCCCCCAGAGGCAGGATCATGAACTCCTGCAGATCGAGCGTGTTATTGGCGTGAGCGCCGCCATTGATGACATTCATCATGGGCACCGGCATTTGCATGGGGCCGCTGCCGCCGAAATAACGGTACAGGGACAGGCCGGATTCGTCAGCCGCCGCGCGCGCCACGGCCATGCTGGCCGCCAGAATGGCATTGGCACCCAGGCGCCCCTTGGATTCAGTGCCGTCCAGATCGATCAGGGTACGGTCGACAAAGGTTTGCTCTTGTGCGTCGAGCCCCATCAGGGCTTCGGATATTTCGGTGTTGAGGTTTTCAACGGCGCGCAAAACGCCCTTGCCCGAATACCGTGCGGCATCGCCGTCGCGCAGCTCGATCGCTTCGCGGGAACCGGTGGAAGCCCCCGAAGGCACAGCCGCGCGGCCCATCGCCCCGGACTCCAGCAACACATCGCATTCAACGGTCGGGTTACCACGCGAATCCAGAATTTCGCGCCCAATGATATCTACGATTGCACTCATGATATTGACTGTCCTGCCTGAATTAATGGGTTTGGCATTCACCCGGGCACCATGCCCAGGCGAAAAATCGGATAAAGGTTCGATTGTACCTGCGCCAGGCCCGATGGGGCCCGGTTTGAATTCACAGGCCATGAATTTTAATGCGCCACACTAAAATTTGACCACAACTCAGGCCACTGGAT
The DNA here is from genome assembly GCF_054781135.1 of Paralcaligenes ginsengisoli. Classification (NCBI taxonomy): domain Bacteria; kingdom Pseudomonadati; phylum Pseudomonadota; class Betaproteobacteria; order Burkholderiales; family Alcaligenaceae; genus Paralcaligenes; species Paralcaligenes ginsengisoli. Next base: position 2,551 of record NZ_BAAGUZ010000023.1, on the reverse strand, counting down.
AGGCCAAAATCCGTGACTGCGCGAGGGATGGCCGCCAGAAACATCCAAGGCCAAGGGTCAAATTCCTGTTATCGGGCGTTACCAAAACGCACACTTCCACAATTATGGAATGCCCTCAAAGTCTCAGGGCTTGTCCGCATTGCCTGCGGCCAGCTCGTCGCGCAGACGCCGCTCGAGCGTATCAAGCGTACCGCTGAGGGCCGTGAGATCGGCATCCGACAAATCGGAAAGCGCCCTTTGTATGAAGGCTTTCCGTGCGGGCATGGCCTGTTCCACCACCTGGATTCCCACCGGACTCAGCGCGACATTGGTCAGGCGGTTGTCAAGCGCATCGTTATGGCGCCGCACCCATCCCAGATGCTCGATGACCTTGATTTGCCGGGTCAGGGCGGCAGGGTCCATGCGCAGCAACTCAGACAACTGCTTCTGCGACATTTCCCCCTGCTGATAAAGCATCAGCATTACCCTCCAGCGGGGCATCGGCTGGCCGATACTGGCGCTGAAGGCCGCCAGCAGGGTGCGATACGTCCGCCCCAGCTTCTGCATCACCCTGATCTGCGGAAAATCGTCATCGGGCATACTATTCTCCAGCCGGAACAGTGACGGTCGCGCGACGCGACAAGCTTATGAACGGGACTCGGCGCACCCACACCAAGGCAATAATCGCCACCAGCAACGCCAGGGCAACGCCGGAGTGAACCGCGCCGACCAACGACAGCCGGGCCGCTTCAATGAAACTGCCTCCGTCCAGCCCCAGATGGTGCAATTGTGTCAGAAAACGGTTCTGCACTGAAATATTCACCAATATCTGAGGATCTTCCAGGGTTTTGAACCAGACGGCCGACTGATGACCCTGCGCCGCCTGCCGCACCCCGCTGATATAATAGTGAGTGACCAGGGTCCCGACTATGGCGGTGCCGAGCATGCCGCCTATCATGCGCACCGACTGCAGCAAGGCTGTGGCAATCCCCAGATGCGATCGCCCCGCCGTTTCCTGAGCGAAGACAGTCAAATTCGGCATGACAAATCCCAGGCCCAGGCCGCCCAGCATCATATAGATGATGACGATCCAGCCCGGCGTGCCCTGGCCCATGCTGATAATCCCCAGACAGGACAGGATGAGCAGCGAGAATCCGGCATAAAGCATGCCATTCGGATTGGGAAGGCGCGTAATTATTCGACCGTTGATAATACTGCCGATGGTAATACACACCACCAGTGGCGTAATAAGCACACCGGCCTCTTGCGGGGTCAGCCCAAACCCGCCCTGCAACAGCAGGGGAACATAAAACAAGACCGCAAACATGGAAAAGCCGGCAAGCAGCGACAGGGAAAACAGGGCCGCCAGGCTTTTGTTGCGGAACATCTCGAATGGCAGCAAGGGTTCGGGACAGCGCTTCTCCCAATAAAACAGGGCCACAAACACCAGCAGGCTGAACACGCACAGCAAGATCATCGACAGGCCCAGGCCACGCGAGGGCAGCAACTCAACAAACAGCTGCAGGCTGCCCAGCCCTAAAGCCACCATCAGGGCACCCGGCCAATCCAGCCGGATGACGCCCTTCTGAACCTGGCGTATCAAGGGCAAATAACGCCATACGAACCACAGGCTGAGCAGGCCTATGGGCAGGTTCACATAAAATACCGAACGCCAGCCCGCGTACTGGGTCAGAAACCCGCCCAGCGAGGGTCCAACCGCGTTGGCAATGCCGAATGCCGCGCTCATCAGCACCTGCCAGCGCAAGCGTACATACGAATCGGGAAAAAGATCGGGAATGCAGGCGAAAGCCGTGCCCACCAGCATGCCGCCGCCCACGCCCTGCAGGGCGCGCGCCAGTACCAGCTGAAGCATGGAATTGGACATGCCGCACAAAGCCGAGGCAGCGGTGAACACCACGATCGACGCAACCACAAACCGTTTGCGCCCGTAGTAATCGCCGAGCCGGCCGAATATCGGCACGGTAATCACCGAGGTCAGCAGATACGAAGTGGCAACCCAGGCGTACAGCTCGAAGCCGTTGAGCTCTGCAACAATGGTCGGCAAGGCCGTGCCCACCACCGTCTGATCGACCGCCACCATCATAGTGACGAAACACAAACCCAGCATCGCCATGAACGACTGACGCACCGACAATACGCGACCGCTTTCGGTCATACCAGGAGCAGCTACCGGCGCCATTAAATACCTTGATACCACAATCATTGACAAGTCAATAATTTTAGGCCGATTGCCCTCCAAACACAAGGGATTACCCTAATATTCGATGAATTTGCAACGCCCCCGCCCTGAAGGTTGCCTCGTGGCGGTTTTCGATATTTTCATGTCAGGCATATACAAACAAGACCTGCCACTTGCACACAAACCCAGGCAAGCTCACCAAGTGCCCACGCGATCTCATGGTCGCATTGGCTTGCGCTGGCTCATAGGCACGTAAAAACAGGCCTGCAACGGTACAAAAACTTCAACGCGAGCGGGGGTGGCGGCCCAGGCAGGGTGAGCGAGCTTGAGTCCGCCGCGGCCGGCGCCTGGATCGGGAGGCAAGGGAGCGGC
>NZ_BAAGUZ010000022.1:0-53417 GCF_054781135.1 Paralcaligenes ginsengisoli | reverse complement strand
CAGCACCACGACCGCTGGACGTGCCGGACTGCACAGCACCGCCCACCCTGCGGCGTCTTTATAGAAAGACCCCCCCAGCCAACACGGCAAACACAACCCAAAGTCATAAGCTCAAGCCAAAACAACTCAAAAATAAAATGACTGAAAAGCGTCCAGTGCAGCAAACACTCGAAGCAAAAATGCGCTAACAGCGTGCTTTACCGCCGATCGGCCCCGGACACAAACCCCCGACGCTACGAAATAGCCTGACGAATTCAAATAGGGGGTTAAAATCCCCCGATGCGCATTGGTCCCTGGTCCCTTCCCAATACTGTTTTTGTTGCCCCCATGGCAGGGGTAACCGATCGCCCCTACCGGCAATTGTGTAAAAAATTGGGTGCCGGCTACGCCGTTTCGGAAATGGCCGCCAGCAACCCGCGCCTGTGGGAAAGCGTCAAAACATCGCGCCGCCTGAATCACGACGGTGAAATCGACCCCATTTCCGTGCAGATCGCCGGCTCCGATCCCGGCATGCTGGCCGAGGCAGCCCTGTTCAATATCGAGAAAGGCGCCTGCATCATCGATATCAATATGGGCTGCCCGGTCAAGAAAGTATGCAATGTCGCCTCCGGCTCGGCACTGCTGCGCGACGAAGATCTGGTCGCCCGCATTCTCGACAGCGTGGTCGGAGCCTGCTCGCCTCTGGGCGTGCCGGTTACGCTCAAGACCCGTACCGGTTGGGACCGCCAGAATCGCAATGCGCTACGCATCGCGGCTCTGGCCGAGCAGGCGGGCATCGCCGCCCTGACCCTGCACGGGCGCACCCGGTCCGATTTGTATCAGGGCCACGCCGAGTACGATACGATCAAGGAAGTGAAAAACGCAATCAAAATTCCCGTCATTGCAAATGGGGATATCGATACTCCCGAAAAAGCGCAATACGTACTACAGTACACCGGTGCCGATGCCGTCATGATCGGCAGAGCCGCACAAGGCCGTCCATGGATTTTCCGCGAAGTGGCGCATTATCTGGCAACCGGGTCGCGCCTGCCGCCCCCCAGTTACGGCGAACTGCGCTCATGCCTGCTGGATCATCTCGACGACCACTACCGGTTCTACGGAGAATTCACCGGCGTGCGTTCCGCGCGCAAGCATATCGGCTGGTATCTTGCCGACCTGCCCGATAGCGAAACACTGTTACGCAGCATTAACCAAATAGACAACACCCGCGATCAAACCTCTGCCCTCAAGCAATGGTTCGATCATCATCTTTCCGACGAGCTCGTTGCGCCCCTGCCGAATCAAGCCCTAGCCGCCTGAACCGCGAATGCCGCAACCTTATTTAATTATCCGCCATGAGTAACAAGAATCCCTTAGAACAATCGGTACGCGACCGCCTCGAACTTTACTTTTCCGACCTCGGCGACTCCGAGCCGCGCGACATACTGGCCATGGTTGTAAATTGCGTAGAAAGGCCTGTCCTGCAAGTCGCCCTCGAAAAATCCAAGGGCAATCAATCGAAAGCCGCCGAGATACTCGGCGTTACCCGCAGCACGCTGCGCAAGAAGCTGCTCGCCCACAATCTGCAACCTTAATTCCCTATTCCCGCCCCACACATGAAGATCCAGACAGCTTTACTCTCGGTTTCGGACAAAACCGGCATTGTTGAATTTGCCCAGACACTTGCCCAGCGCGGCGTGCGGCTGCTCTCGACCGGAGGCACGGCAAAACTGCTGGCGCAGGCCGGACTCGAAGTCACCGAAGTGGCCGCCCACACAGGCTCGCCTGAAATTCTCGACGGCCGGGTCAAGACCCTGCACCCCAAAATCCATGGCGGCCTGCTGGCGCGCCACGACAGCCAGGAACATCTGGATACACTCGCACAGCACAACATAGAGCGTATCGACCTGCTGGTCGTCAATCTGTATCCGTTTCGCGAAACCATCGCCAAACCCGATTGCTCCTTTGCCGATGCCGTCGAAAACATCGATATCGGCGGCCCCGCCATGCTGCGCGCCGCCGCCAAGAATCACGGCACGGCAGTGGGCGGAGTCACGGTAGTCATCGACCCGAGCGACTATGCGCGTGTGCTGTCCGAAATGGACAGCCCCGCGGGGCAAACGTCATACGGCCTGCGCCTCGAGCTCGCCACCAAAGCCTACGCCCATACCGCGGCCTACGATGGCGCGATCGCCGATTACCTGAGCAGCCTGGCCGTGGCCGAGCCCGAGCAGGAGCAGGCTCCCGCCCGCCATCCATGGCCGCGCACCCTTACCTTGCAAATGCAGCAGCAGCAAATCCTGCGCTACGGCGAAAATCCGCATCAGGCCGCCGCCTTCTATATCGACCCGCATCAGGGTGCCGGCCTGCTGGGCGGCTACCGGCAGTTGCAGGGCAAAGAACTGTCCTACAACAACATTGCCGACGCCGATGCGGCCTGGGAGTGCGTGCGCAGCTTCGACACCCCCGCCTGCGTCATAGTCAAGCATGCCAATCCGTGCGGCGTGGCCATTGCCGACGCCCCTCTGGCCGCCTATCAACAAGCCTTCAAGACCGACCCGACCTCGGCGTTCGGCGGCATTATTGCCTTCAACCGCCAGGTCGATGCCGCCACCGCCCAGGCAATCAGCACGCAGTTTGTCGAAGTTCTGCTGGCCCCCGGCTACGATGCCGACGCCCTGGCAATCTTCGCCGCCAAGAAAAATGTGCGGGTCCTGCAAGTGCCGCAAGGGCAGGCTCATAACGCTTTCGACGTCAAACGGATCGGCGGCGGCTGGCTGGTGCAAACTCCCGACAACTACCAGGTGGCCGCGGGCGACTTCAAGGTGGCCACGCGCAAGGCACCGACAGAACAGCAAATGAAAGACCTGATGTTCGCCTGGAAAGTCGCCAAATACGTCAAATCCAACGCCATCGTTTTCGTTGCCAATGGCATGACGGTCGGCGTGGGCGCAGGTCAGATGAGCCGCGTCGATTCGGCCCGTATCGCTTCGATCAAGGCGGCCAATGCCGGCCTGACTCTGGCCGGCTCGGCAGTGGCCTCCGATGCGTTCTTCCCGTTTCGAGACGGGCTGGACGTCGTCATCGATGCCGGTGCCAACTGCGTGATTCAACCGGGCGGCAGCATGCGCGACGATGAAGTCATCGCGGCGGCCAACGAGCGGGGCATCGCCATGGTGCTGACCGGTGCCCGTCACTTCCGCCACTGATGCGCATTCTCGGAATCGACCCGGGTTTGCGCCGCACGGGCTTCGGCGTTATCGAAGCCCAGGGCATGCGCCTGAGCTATATCACCAGCGGCACCATCGTCATTCCTGCCGATCAACCGCTGGCGCAGCGCCTGAAAGTCATACTCGACAATCTGCGCGAAATCGTACAGGCCAATCAGCCGACGGTTTCCGCCATGGAAAAAGTGTTCGTCAACACCAACCCCACATCCACGCTGCTGCTCGGACAGGCCCGCGGCGCCGCCATGTGCGCCCTGGCGGACAGCCAGCTGCTGGTTCACGAATACACTGCGCTACAGATCAAGAAAGCGGTGGTGGGCAACGGTCATGCCGCCAAAGAGCAAGTGCAAAAAATGGTGCAGCATTTGCTGAGCCTCGACGGCCTGCCCGCCGCCGACTCCGCCGATGCCCTGGCCTGCGCCATCTGCCATGCCCACGTCGGACCGCTTGCGCAGCGCCTGAAGCAGGCCGGCGATCTGACCGGCCATCAGGGCAGCCGCCTGCGCGGCGGACGCCTGATCGGTTAACCACTTACTGAGGACGCCCCGATGATCGGACGCATCACCGGCACATTGCTGGAAAAGACCCCCCCCATGGTTTGCATCGACGTGGGCGGCGTAGGCTATGAAATCGACGTGCCCATGAGCACCCTCTACGACCTGCCCGAAACCGGCGCGCGCGTCACGCTCTACACGCATCTGGCCGTGCGCGAAGATGCCCATACCCTGTACGGTTTTTCCACCGCCAGCCAGCGCTCGACATTCCGGGCGCTGATCAAAGTCACGGGCATCGGCGCGCGCACCGCGCTGGCAGTGCTATCGGGCATGACTGTCGAAGAACTGTCCAGCGCCATTACACGCCAGGAAACCACGCACCTTACGCGTGTTCCAGGCATAGGCAAGAAAACCGCCGAACGCCTGTTGCTGGAACTGCGCGGCAAGCTGGGCGCCGATCTGGGCCACGGCGCGGCAAGCATCCCCTCCAGCACGGACGACATCCTGAATGCCCTGCTTTCGCTGGGCTATTCCAATAGCGAATCGCTGGCCGCACTCAAAGGCCTGCCCGAGGGCATCGACGTTTCCGAAGGCATTCGGCAGGCGCTTAAATCGCTCGCCAAAAGGTAAATACGCTCCTGCGATCGAGTAGTGTACGATATCTATACTTGCCTTTCACCAAGACCATGGCCATTCATTCCGACTCGCTATCCAGCACGCCCCCCGCCGAACGCATCGTTGCGCCGCAGAGCACCTCGCCCAATGAAGAATCGGTCGAACGGGCCTTGCGGCCGCGCGCGCTCAGCGAATATGTCGGCCAGCAGCGCGTCTGCGAACAGCTCGATATCTTTATCACGGCCGCGAAAAACCGCGGCGAGGCGCTGGACCATGTCTTGCTGTTCGGGCCGCCCGGGCTGGGCAAGACGACACTGGCCCACATCGTGGCACACGAAATGGGGGTGCAGTTGCGGCAAACCTCCGGCCCGGTACTGGAGCGTGCCGGCGATCTTGCCGCCCTGCTGACCAATCTGGAAAAAAACGATGTGCTGTTCATCGACGAAATTCACCGGCTGTCGCCGGTGGTGGAAGAAATTCTCTATCCGGCCCTCGAAGATTTTCAAATCGACATCCTGATCGGCGAAGGGCCTTCGGCACGCAGCGTCAAGATCGATCTCCAACCCTTTACCCTGGTGGGCGCCACGACACGCGCCGGCATGCTGACCAATCCGCTGCGCGACCGCTTCGGCATCGTATCCCGCCTCGAGTTCTACAACACCGACGACCTGACCCACATCGTCACCCGCAGCGCCCGCCTGCTCAATGCCGGCCTGACCAGCGACGGCGCCATCGAAATCGCCAAACGCGCGCGCGGAACGCCCCGCATCGCCAATCGGCTACTGCGGCGCGTACGCGACTACGCCGAGGTCAAGTCCAATGGCAAGATAGACGCCGCCGTGGCCGGCGCGGCCCTTGCCATGCTCGAAGTCGATCCGCAAGGCCTCGACCTCATGGATCGCAAACTGCTCGAAGCGATCATCCATAAATTCGACGGCGGCCCGGTCGGAGTCGACAGCCTGGCCGCCGCCATAGGCGAAGAGCGCGATACCATCGAAGACGTCATCGAGCCCTACCTGATTCAGCATGGCTATCTGCAGCGCACACCGCGCGGCCGCATGGCCACCAAAACGACCTGGCAGCACCTGGGCCTGGCCCCACCCAAGGCCGCGGACAGCAACGAACTGTTTTCCTGAACAATATTCCCGTTTAGTCACGTGGACCTGCGATCGCACAAAAACCCTTAAACGCGAGCGGGGGTGGCGGCCCAGGCGGGGTGGGCGAGCTTGAGTCCGCCGCGGCCGCAGCCTGGATCGGACGATGCGAGCTCCACCCCGCCTGGGCCGCCACCCCCGCGTCTTAAGAACGAGGATAGTCGCCATAGACAGCCCCCCCAAGCTCCCCCCTACGGCGCCGCGCGCACGTTGCGCAGCAGTTCTTCACCGTACGCCTCGAGCTTGCGCAGGCCCACCCCACTGATATGACTGAGTTCATCCAGAGACGACGGTGACTGCACCGCGATTTCACGCAAAGTCGCATCATGGAAAATGACATAGGCCGGCACGCCATGGCTGCGGGCTACCTCGGCACGCCAGGCCCTCAAAGCCTCGAAACGCTGCTGCGCCTCGGCCGGCAGGACAATTTCCGCTTCTTTGCGGCGCGTACTTGTCGATCGGCCGGAGCGCGCCGTTTTTTCCGGCTCGCGCCTGAGCATGAGGGTCTTTTCCCCCTTAAGCACCTGGCGGCTCGCGTCGGTCAGGGCCAGGGTGCCATAGCCTTCCTGATCCACGGCCAACAGGCTTTGCGCGAGCAATTGACGAAAGACGCCACGCCATGCCTGCTCGGACAAATCCGAGCCAATTCCGAATACGCTCAGGCTTTGATGTTCGTACTGCTTGATGCGCTCAGTCAGCTTGCCGCGCAGAATGTCGATGAGATGCCCCGCGCCGAAGCGCTGGCCTCGCTCGCGCCAGAGACGATACACGGCCGACAGGATTTTCTGGGCGGCAACCGTGCCATCCCAGGCTTGCGGCGGCTCCAGGCAGGTATCGCAGTTCCCGCAAGGCTCGATGCGCTGATCGAAATAGGCCAGCAGGCGCTGGCGCCGGCACGATACGGTTTCGCACAAACCGAGCATCGCATCGAGCTGCGATCCGAGGCGCCGCCGGAACAGGTCCTCGCCCGGCGACTCGTCGATCATGCGGCGCTGCTGCACCACGTCCTGCAAGCCATATGCCAGCCAGGCCGTCGCCGGCAGGCCATCGCGGCCGGCCCGGCCGGTTTCCTGGTAATAGCCCTCGATCGACTTGGGCAGATCGATATGCGCCACAAAGCGTACATCGGGTTTGTCTATGCCCATGCCGAACGCGATCGTGGCCACAATGACCAGGCCGTCTTCGCGCAGGAAGCGCGACTGATTTCCAGCGCGCACGGCGGCGCTCAGGCCGGCATGGTACGGCAAGGCGGGAATGCCATGCTGGCACAGGAACTCGGCGGTATCCTCGACCCTGGCGCGCGACAGGCCGTAAACAATGCCGCAATCACCCTGATGCTCGGTCTGTATGAACTGCAGCAACTGGCGCTTGACCTCGGCCTTTTCGACAATACGATAGCGTATATTGGGCCGGTCGAAGCTGGAAACGAAGTGACGCGCCGCAGTCAGGTCCAGGCGCTGCGCGATCTCCCGGCGGGTCACGGTCGTGGCGGTGGCCGTCAACGCTATGCGCGGCACCGCAGGCCAGCGCTCGGACAAGATCGACAAGCCAAGGTATTCAGGGCGGAAATCGTGCCCCCACTGCGAAACACAGTGGGCCTCGTCAATGGCAAACAGGGCGATCTCCCCTCCGGCCAGCAGCTCCAGGCATCGCTCGGTCAGCAAACGCTCGGGTGCCACGTACAAAAGATCCAGCTCGCCCGTCAGGAAGGCTTGTTCCACCTCGCGAGCCGTGCGCCAGTCCTGCGTGGAGTTCAGGAAGGCGGCCCGCACGCCCAGCTCGGTCAGGGTATCGACCTGGTCCTGCATCAAGGCGATAAGCGGCGATACCACCACCCCTGTGCCGGACCTGACCAAGGCTGGAATCTGATAGCACAGCGATTTGCCGCCGCCGGTGGGCATCAGAACCAGGGCGTCCCCTCCGTCGACGAGATGCTCGATGATGGCCTGCTGATCGCCACGGAAAGACTCATAGCCAAACACGCGTTGCAGGGTATCGAGTATCGTTTTGTGGGAAGCAGACATTCAGCGGCAATAAGAAAGTGGGCGGCTCCGCTCCTTTGCCGGAGCGGATGCCAAAAAGGCATTTTAATCGTCCGGCGGATGGCGTCGACCCCGGCAAATACGCTGGCGACGCCGAAACGGCTATTTAATGGGTATGGAAAAGCGCAGGCCTACATCATAATCGCCACTGAGCCGATCGCGGTCGGCCTTGAGCGAAACCTGCAGATTCGGGCTTAGCCAGAATTGCTGGGCCACCCCGAGATATTCCCTGGACGGGCCAGCCGCCGTATCGATCGCTTCGTAAGAACCCGTCAGATCGCCCCAGCGGCCCAGAGGCAAGGTCGCCGACAAAAGATTGCGGGTGAGCCCCCCCGCGTCGGTGGAAAAGTTTTCGTAACGGCTCAAATCCGAAAAGCCGGCTGTGCGCTGCTCATTGGTCCATGACAGTTTCAGCGTATCCAGAATGCTGGTTTCGTATCCGATCTGGTAGCGCAGGCCCTCATGCATATCCCGGCTGGCCTTGGCCACACCCGCCTTCCATACCCCCCATTGATGCGTATCGTACTGTCCCCCCACACCCATATTCTTCATGTCGGGAGCCCATTCAAGCTGGGACTCCAGCGTCAGGCTGGAAGTCCAGCCATAACGCACGACGGTATTGCCAGCCGCCGGCCCATACAACAAGCCGCCCTCTGTCGCCGCCTTGGGAGAATAATCGAGCGCACCCGCCATGGCGGAGTATTGCCACTGATCGGCGGCAACGTTGCCATTGGACAAGGATTGAGAAAACCGAATGCCACCCATGCGAGCCGCATTGCCCCAGCCCGGCGCCGCCGCCAGGTCATTGCCGAGAGTCAGGCCTGTGCCATTGCCCCTGGTATAGCGCCAGTTATGGGTTCCCAGCGTCCAGCCTTCGCCCGCGGTGCGATCCGGCACCCATGTTCCTTCCTCGGTCAAGACCTCTCCCATGGGCATCCAGCCGCTCGGCGCATAATCCGGTGTGCGCCAGCCTTCTTCCAGCTCGCTTATCGATGGGCCGGCAGCATCGGCCTGCGCATCGGTGGACGGCACGGATTCATCTGCCGCATCGGCGGGTGGCAAACCCTGGGGAGGCTCCACAGAAACCTCCGGCACTGAATACAGGTGTACGGGAGCAAGATCGCCCAGCGAGGGGCCGCTATCGGCGAGGATGTTCCGCGCCAGACCCACTACCGGCAATTCCGCGGCTTGCGCCTGCGCGATAAATTGAGGGCCGGCCCAGTTTCCTGCATCGGCTTTTGCCGGAACGTGGACCTGGACGCATCCGGCATACAGGCCCACCGCCAGCGCCATTCGCAAACCATTCTTCAAACAAAAAACTTTTATTGCCATAACTGCCCACACCACATCGGCACACCATGCCGCGCCACAATCTTCAAACACTCGAATTAATGGTAACGCAGCCTTGGGGCCGGCGTATACCCGGAAGTCATCTGGCGCGCCTGGCACGAACGTCGAGCATGACTTCGCCGCTGGCATCCATGGATTTTTTAAGCGCGCAATATTTTTCAAGCAAAGAAGACTTATACACCACGCCCAACAACCGAGGATGCTGCTCGCGGCTCACAACCGGCAGACGCTCGCCGGTAAAGTTCACAAAATACTCCTGCGCGTCGTCCAGCGTCATATCGGGATGCAGCGGCTTCACAAAATCGAGGCGCAATACCTCGCCAGCCAGTCGGTCCTGGGCATCCCTCTGATTGAGCAGCAAGCTGGTCAGGTCCTGCTGCGCGATCACGCCCTGATATATATTGTTTTCATCGACCACATACAAGTACTTGACGGGATAATCCAGAAACATCTGCAAGGCCGCCTTGACCGGAGCAGTGGTCGCCACGACCGTGACCGCCGGCTTGATCATTTCATTCAGTTCGGTATGGCGCAGCTGGTGGCGCAACAATACGTCGCGCTCGCGCACCAGCGTGACCTCGTACATGGCCACCTCGGCAATGGCCCGCGATACAAAATAGGCGATTACGCAAGCCAGCATCAGGGGCAACACAATCTGATAACTCAAGGTCATTTCAAAAATCATCAAAATGGCCATGAGCGGCGCGCTGGTTGCCGCACCCAGAAAAGCCCCCATCCCCACCAATGTAAACAGATACGGCTCGGCGGACATGCCGGGCCAGAACATGGCCACGATCTGCCCAAACAGGGTGCCAAACACGGCACCCACAAAGATGGAGGGTGTGAATACACCGCCGACCGCCCCGGACCCCACCGTGAGCGCCGTGGCAAGCACCTTGCACACCAGGATGAGCAGGACGGCATACCAGGTCCAGTTCGTATGCAACAGGGAATACACCACGCTATAGCCGTTGCCTGCAACCATGGGCATGAAAATCGACAGAAGTCCCAGCAAGGCCCCCCCCAGGCCCAGGCGGGCCGGCAGCGGCAGTTTGGTGCCTTTGAAGGTTTTCTTTGAAAAATCGAGAAATTTGAGGAATTGAGGGGCGGCCACTCCTGCCAGAACCCCCAGCACAATGAACGGCAGAATCTCGACGCCGCCAATCTGCGGGATATTCGTCATCTGATAGGTGGTCTGGTAATGGCCCGCCATGCGCATGACGATATTTGCCGTGGCCGCGGCAATCAGCAAGGGGCCGAAGCTTTGCATGGCCATGGTGCCCAGAACGATTTCGGCCACGAACAAGGCACCGGCAATCGGCGCCCCATAAGCGGCGGCCACGCCGGCGGCCGCACCGCAAGCCACCAGCAGCCGCAGGCGCGCGGTATTGAAGGAAGTAAAGCGGCCGATGGCCGAAGCGCTCAGGGAGGCCAGATGCACCATTGCGCCCTCGCGCCCTATCGAACCGCCCGAAGCCACCGTGCACAGGGAGGACAGCGATCGCAACAGGCCTTGCCGGATCGACAGGCGGCCGTCGCCTATGGCAACCGCCTCCATGTAGTCCGAATTGGCGCCAGCCTTGATTTTGGCGGCCCACCACAACAGGGCTCCGGCCACCACCCCCCCGGCCATCGGAAAAAGCAGGCGACCATACCAGGGCAGGCCTTGCGTTACCTGGACGATGGAGCCGCTATGCCCGGTCACCCAGTGCTGGACCAGGTGCATACCTTCGTGGAAAGCGATGGTGGTCAGCGCACCCAGAACGCCAACGACCGCGGCCCAACAGAGCATGGCGGGCAAATCGGAAAGCCAGGCATAGCCTTCCAGGCGTTTGCGCATCGAGGAAACCAAATCAGCCATCATGCAGAATCAGTATAAAAAACCGGAAAACAGGCCGGCGACGCCGAGTTACCCGAACGACACTATCGGCCAGGACGGGCCTGGAGTCACGGCAGGCCTGTAATCATAGACGCGAATGGCTTCGTTTGCTGCAAAAGGATGCATCCACGGCACCCGATATTCTTGGGGTGTTCCGCCGACGCGACACGAAAAACACGGCAGCCAGGTATTTCAATTCATTTCCAAGCCTTGCCAGCCGGCCGGCGAATCGGCACACTGCCGGCTATGGATACCCCTTTAGTCAAAATTCTGGTCGTCGACGACGATCCGGCATTGCGCCAGTTGCTGGCCGATTACCTGAATCGCCACGGCTACGATACATTGCTGGCCGCCGACGGCAGCGATCTGGTTCAGCGCATACAACGTTATTCCCCCGACCTCGTCGTACTCGATCGCATGATGCCCGATGGCGACGGCGCCGAAGCCTGTCGCCGACTGCGGCAGCAGGGCGAGGACATTCCCGTCATTCTGCTGACGGGGCGCGACGAAACCGTGGACCGCGTCGTCGGCCTCGAGGCCGGCGCCGACGACTACGTCGGCAAACCCTTCGACCCCCGCGAACTTCTTGCCCGCATCGAAGCCGTTCTGCGCCGGAAGAAAGGCGCTTCGGCACTCACCAAAGAGCAACCCGTCGCATTCGGGCCGTTCGTGTTCGATCCGAGCACACGCCAGCTTTACAAAAACCAGGCCGTGGTCAAGCTGACCGGCGGCGAGGTCAACCTGCTGGAAGCATTGGTCAAGAACCCCGGCAAGCCGCTGTCGCGCGATCGCTTGCTGGCCCTGGCCCGCGACGACGACGAAGGCGAGCGCAACGACCGTGCCATCGACATCGCTGTCCTGCGCCTGCGCCGCTCCATCGAAGACGACCCGAAACAGCCGCGCTGGATACAGACCGTCTGGGGCGTGGGCTACCGTTTTGCCCCCTGAGCAGCCATGAAATGGCACCGGCTCATACCCAGGTCCCTGCGCGTACGCATGATCCTGCTCACGCTGGGTACGGTTTTGCTGGCGCAGGCGGCCACAGTAGCCACCATCACGTATTACCGCAAGAAATTCACCGAAGAGGTGGCGGTTCAATATACCGCGACAACCATCAGCACCTTGCGCGCCGCGCTGGCTAAAATTCCTGCCGACGAACGTGCCGATTTCGTACGCACGGCGTCGCAGAACGAATGGCATTTATGGTCGCGCAGCCTGCCTTCGGAGGCCCGCATCAACGAGCGCCCCAGGCTGCCGCCGGAGCTGCGGCGCGACAGGCGGCACGGCCCTCCCCCCTTGCCCCACGACATGCGGCGCGATCTGCGCCTCTTTGTCCAATCTCTCAACATTCGCCTGAACGACGGCACCCGCGTGGCGCTCTCGAAAGGGCCCCGGCCTCGGCTGTATATCTCGCTTATGCCCAATCTGGGCGACGACGAGGCGCCGCAGAACCGGGAATGGCTGGTCATTCCGCTCGACCATATTTCGCCGCCCGTGACAACGCCGGCGATTTTCTTCTGGCTCGGCGGCATGGGGCTGTTCCTGCTGATTTCCGCGATTTTTTCGTGGCACATCACGCGCCCCCTGACGCGCCTGGCCAGCGCCGCCGACCAGTTGGCGGCCGGACAGCCACAACGCGTCACGCCTTCGGGTCCCACGGAAACACGCATACTGGGCGAGCGCTTCAATGCCATGCTCGACGCCCTGGCGGAGTCGGGAGCCGTCAGACGCACCTTGCTGGCCGGCCTGCCCCACGACCTGAAGGGCCCTTTGTCGCGCATGTGGCTGCGCATTGAAATGGTCGACGATTCGACTTTCAAAGACGGCATGCGCAAAGACATCCAGGACATGCAGCGCATGGTCAACCAGTTTATCGGCTTCGTACGCGGCACCGACCCGGGCACCTACCACTTCACACCGCTGGCGCTCAATGGCTGGCTGGAAGAACAGACCTCGGCCTGGGAGAGCGCCGGCAGCGCCGTGCGCCTGACCGAATTATGGGCAAAGCCCCTTACGCTCAATGCCGATCGCATTGCCTTGGGGCGCCTGCTCGACAATCTGGTTACCAACGCCCTCAATCATGGCAAGCCTCCTGTCGAAGTTGCGCTGACCGCCGACGATCACTGGGCCATCATGACTATTTCAGACTACGGGCCCGGTATCGCACCCGAGCGGCGCGGCGAAGCGCTACGGCCTTTTTCGCGGCTGGACGACGCCCGCACCCTGACCGGATCGGTGGGCCTGGGGCTGGCATTGGCCGACGCCATCGCCAAGGCTCACGGCGGCACCCTGACACTGGGCCAGGCCCCTTCGGGAGGCCTGCGGGTAACCGTAAAACTGCCTTTGCTGGCTACTGCCGACGCCTGAGCGGACGCCACGCATCAGGCCTTGAACACGGGGGGCGTCGGCGCCTTCGACAAACCAAACATGCGCCAATACACCCAAATATTGAAAATGAGCGCAACCGGCAAGGCGATGACCGCTGCGGACAGAATCAGGCGCAGGGACGCCACCGAGGCGGCCGCATCCCAGATCGTGATGTCATCCAGCACCAGATACGGGAAAAAGCTGTAACCCAGGCCACCCAGAGTGACCAGGAAAATCAGCAATGTCATGGTGAAGGGAAAGGCGGTCGTCCGATAGCTGCGATTGATCATGCGTTGCAGGCACATTTCAATCGATACAAAGCCAATCAGCATGAACCCCCACAGGCCAACCACGACAGGCCATTGAGGGCCGTCGCTCCATTTGAGAAAAACACCTGTGTTGGCAAAGGCCAGCACCACCGATACCCCAACCGAGCCGGCTGCCGCCCAGCGCACCGCGCGCCTGCCCCACATGACGGCCCGAACACGCAGTTCGCCGCCTTCGCGCATAATCAGCCAGGCGGCGCCCAATAGGCAGTAGGCCGCCAGCGCGCACAAGCCGACAAACAAGGAAAACCACAAATAGCCCGCTCCGGTCTGATACGTCACCACCAGTTGCCCCAGCAAGAAACCGTGGGCCAACGCCGTAATCAGCGAGCCCAGGCTGAATCCGGCCAGCCAGCGGGACTGCATCTCGATCGGCGCGCGCAAACGGAACTCGAACGATACCGAACGCAGCATGACCCCCAGCGCCAGTACGCACAAGGGCAGATAAAGCTCGCCCATGACACTGCCCCAGGCATTGGGAAATGCCGCCACAAACAGGCCCATGCCCAGGAAAAGCCAGAATTCGTTGGCGTCCCGCCAGGGACTGAGCAGCGACAGCATGCGCGGACGCAAGTCGGGGGGAGCGAACAAGGCCAGGCAGCCGACGCCGATATCGAAGCCATCGAGAATAGTGCCGGCCACAATGACCGTGAACAGAATGCCCATGAAGGCAAGCGGCATCCAGAATGCGGGATCCTGCGGATTCATCCCCAGGGAAAGCGCCAGGGAAACAATCATGCGCGCCCCCGTCTGCGGGCAACCGGCACCACGCCATAGCGGGCGATGTGTCGCAGCAACTGCAGGAAGCCCAGCATCAGCACGCCGTAAAACACCAGATAGGCGACCCCTGCCCCTGCCAGAACATTACTTGGGGTGGAGCTCGCAATTTCACTTAGCGTCACGGTGCCGTTCACGGCATAGGGATAGAGGCCGAACAAGGCATAGCACAGTCCCGCCAGGCTTGCGCCCCATCCGGAAAACATCATGAGACGCAAGAATCGGCGCCATCTCTCAGACAAGACGCTTGGGTCGTACTGCTTCTTGCGCAAACGAAAAAAGGTCACCCAGGCGGCCAGAGCCATTAACAGCCCAATCAGCAGCATAAGCCGGAAAGACCAGAAAACCAGGGCAACCGGAGGGCTCATGCCCGAGAAATGGTCAAGCCCGACAAACTGCCCCTTGTCATCCTGCCCCAGCCAGCGCCCGCCGGCATGATGCCATTCCCAGGCGGCCAGATTGCTGCCGTCGGCCTGATCCGGCCAGGCCGTCAGCACCAGCACCGGCTGCGTGCCGGATTGCCAATACGCCGCTGTGGCCGCCGCCTTGGCCGGCTGATGCTGGGCGATCATCATGCCGGTCCCGGCTCCTGCCGCCGCCTGCAGCACGACGCCGACCATGGCGACGCTCAAGGAAGTCCTGAACACCAGGCGCTCGCTGTCGTCCAGGGGACGCCGCAAAGTCTGGCCCGCCGTGACGCCCAGCATCAGAAAGGCCACGGTCAGGGCGGAACTCAGGACCAGCAAGGCGGCATGCCAGCCTACGGACGGATTGAACAGCACATCGAACCAGTTGACGACATGGTATTGACCGTCGATCAGGTTCGCCCCGGCAGGCGTCTGCATCCAGGACATCAGGACCACCATCCACAACGCGGCCAGAGTCACTCCCAGCGCCGTCATGAATACCATGGCTGTATGCACGGAGTCCGAAAAACGGCGCTGCCCGAAAAGCATTGCACCCAAAAAACAGGATTTGAAGATAAATGTGGTCAAAATGGCCGCGGTCAGCAAAGGGCCGGCAATTTCGCCGATTTTGTCCATCAAACGGGGCCACAGGCTGCCGAACTGGATCAGAACCGGCATGCTGGACGCAAATGTGAGCACAAACGCCAGAGCGAAAACACGCACCCAGAACCGATATGCAACCGTCCAGCCCGCTTCCCCGGACAGGCGGCCGCGAATTTTGAAAAACAGCAACAGCCAGGCAAGGCCAAGCTCTATCGCCAGAAACAGCGATAAAAAACCCAGGCTGATAAAAAACTGGATCTGCGATAGCCAGAGAGCGGAGTTCGTCATAATGTGCGCTAGTGTAGAGCCTCTGCGGCCATCATGACTACCGCCTGCAAGCAAATTGGACGGAACGTGGCAAAATGCTTACTTTGCAAGACACCACACACTGCTTTCCGTATGACCTCCGCTCTGACTCCGCCACCTTCGAATTTCCTGCGCACCATTATCGACAACGATCTGGCGGGCGCCCGCTACGCCGACAAGCTCTGGGCGGGAAAGCCCGGCCCAGCCGCCATCCAGGCGCGGGGAACACACGATCCGGCCAGGATCCGCACCCGCTTTCCGCCCGAGCCCAACGGCTATCTGCACATAGGTCATGCGAAAAGCATCTGCCTGAACTTCGGGCTGGCACGCGACTATAACGGCGCCTGCCATCTGCGATTCGACGACACCAACCCCGAAAAAGAAGAAGACGAGTACGTCAGGACCATTATCGACGCGGTGTCGTGGCTGGGCTTCAGTTGGGAGAACCAGGGCGAGACAAACTGTTACTTCGCCAGCGATTACTTTGGGTATTTATACCAATTCGCCGAAGCGCTGATCGAGGCCGGAGACGCCTATGTCGACGAGCAAAACGCTGAACAAATGCGCGCCAGTCGTGGCACGCTGACCCAAAAAGGCACGAACTCCCCGTGGCGCGACCGGCCCGCCGCCGAGTCCCTGACGCTGCTTCGTGAAATGCGGGACGGCAAACACCCCGATGGCAGTCTGGCCCTGCGCGCCAAGATCGACATGGCCTCGCCCAATATCAATCTGCGCGACCCGGTGCTTTACCGCATCCGGCACGCGGCCCACCACCGAACCGGCAACGATTGGTGCATTTACCCCATGTACGCCTGGGCGCATCCCGTTGAAGACGCGCTGGAAGGCATCACGCACAGCATCTGCACGCTCGAGTTCGAAGATCAGCGGCCCTTTTACGACTGGATACTGAACAGGCTGGCCGATCTGGGGCAGCTCCTGCGCCCCTTGCCGCGCCAGTACGAATTTGCGCGCCTCAATCTCACCTATGTCGTCACCAGCAAGCGCAAGCTCCTGCAACTGGTGCGCGAGGGACACGTCAAGGGCTGGGACGACCCCCGCATGCCGACCCTGGTCGGGCTGCGGCGACGCGGCTATACGCCCAGATCCATACGCCTGTTCTGCGAACGCCTGGGCGTCTCCAAGGCAGACTCGCGTATCGACTACAGCCTGCTCGAGCAGGCCCTGCGCGACGACCTCGACCCGCAAGCCAGCCGCCGGATTGCGGTACTTGATCCAATCAAGCTGATCATTACCAACTACCCGGAAGGCCAGTCCGAACTGTGCCATGCGCCGCACAACCCTCATCAGCCGGAAGCCGGGGTACGCGAATTTCCATTTTCGCGCGAGCTCTGGATTGAACGCGACGACTTCCGCGAAGAGCCTCCAAAGAAATACTTCCGGCTCTTCCCCGGCAATACCGTGCGCTTGAAGTACGGCTATATCGTGACCTGCACGGGTTTCGTCAAAGACGAACACGGCAACATCAGCGAAGTGCATGCCGAATACCTGCCGGACACCAAAAGCGGGACACCGGGCTCGGAATCGGTCAAAGTCAAAGGCACCATCACCTGGGTCAGCGCCAGCCACGCGGTCGCCGCCGAGGTACGCCTCTACGACCGCCTGTTCTCCGACCCGCACCCCGATTCCGGCGACAAGGATTTCCTGCAGGCCATCAACCCGCATTCCTGCCGGATCGTTCAAGGCTGGCTCGAACCGGGCACACGGGCCGAGCCGGGCACCCTCTGGCAGTTCGAACGTTTGGGGTATTTTGTTGCCGACCAGCTTGATTCAACCCCGGAACAGCCCGTCATCAACCGGGCGGTCACGCTGCGGGACTCGTGGGCGTAGCCCGCGTCGAACGCGAGCAGCGCTGAAGCAAATCACGACGCCATTTAAAATAAAGCCATTTCTAATTGCAAAAGACAATCTGTGAACGACTCTTCTTCAAACCGTGAAAGTCAATTGGCACTGGATTTCAAAAGCGCCACCCTCTATGCCGTACGCGTGGTCCTGCACAGCTCCCGCTTGCCTGAGCTGATCTCCGCTCTCGAACAGCGCATGAGCGATGCCGGATCTTTCTTCGAGAACGAGCCTGTCGTCATTGACGCCTCGGCCATCGAAGAAACCATAGACTGGGCCGCCCTGACCGAGGCGCTGCGCAAGCACGACCTGTACCCGATAGGCGTCATGGCGCAGGACGGCAATCTGGAAGCCGCCCGGGCTCAGGGCCTGACCAGCGTCGATCTGGCAAATCCGGTACCCCGCCCGGTCGCCACCCCGGCGCCCGACAAGGAAGTCCCCGTTGTCGCCCCACCCGCGGCAAAAGCGGCCCCGTCCGGCAGCGAATCCGTCGCGCCGGCGGCTGCGCCCTCCGAAACAGCCGCAGCCGCAGCCGCAGCCGCGGCATTGCCGGCCATCGCGCCGGCAGCCATGGTCATCAATCGCCCGCTGCGCTCCGGACAACGCATTTACGCCCGCAACACCGACCTGATCGTCATCGGCGTCGTCAGCCAGGGGGCCGAAGTCATTGCCGACGGCAACATCCACGTTTACGGGCCGCTGCGCGGCAAGGCCATGGCGGGGGCGCGCGGCGACACCAGCGCGCGCATCTTCACGACCCAGCTCGATCCCGAATTGCTCGCGATCGCCGGCGTTTATCGAGTGATCGAAACCAGGCTGGACCCAAGCCTGCACAATCAGCCTACCATTGTGCAACTGGAAGGCGAAGCCTTGCGCATCATCGGGCTGGGAACACCGGGTTAAGTTTTGTTGCCAACAGATTATCAAATAACTTCAAGTTAAGCTCAAAAACTGCATTTTTGCATTACGATTACGTGATTTATCAATAACAAAGGAATTTTATCGTCATGGCGCGAATTGTTGTGGTGACGTCCGGCAAAGGCGGCGTGGGTAAAACTACCACGAGTGCCAGCTTCTCTTCTGGCTTGGCCATGCGCGGTCACAAGACCGCAGTGATCGATTTCGACGTCGGTTTACGCAACCTGGATCTGATCATGGGCTGCGAACGTCGTGTCGTGTACGACTTCGTCAATGTAATTCAAGGCGAAGCCACCCTCAACCAGGCCCTCATCCGCGACAAGCAACTGGAAAACCTGTTCATATTGCCTGCGTCCCAAACGCGCGATAAAGATGCCTTGTCGCAAGATGGCGTCGAAAAAGTGCTCAACGATCTCAAGGACATGGGTTTCGAGTACATAGTCTGCGACTCGCCTGCCGGCATAGAAACCGGGGCGCTGATGGCCTCTTATTTCGCCGACGACGCATTGGTCGTCACCAATCCCGAGGTTTCGTCGGTGCGCGACTCCGACCGGATCCTGGGTATTTTGTCCGCCAAATCGTTTCGCGCCGTCAAAGGCGAAGAACCCATCAAAGAATTCCTGCTGCTGACTCGCTACAATCCGAAGCGTGTGGCCGACGGCGAAATGCTGTCGCTCAAAGACATCGAAGACATCCTGCGCATCAAGTTGATAGGCGTGATTCCCGAGTCCGAATCAGTACTGCAGGCCTCCAACCAGGGGGTTCCGGCCATTCATATCCGCGACAGCGACGTTTCCACCGCCTACCAAGACGTGGTGGCTCGCTATCTGGGAGAAGAAAAAAAGCTGCGCTTTGTCGACTACGAAAAACCCGGCCTGTTCAAGCGCCTGTTCGGAGGGAAATAAAATGTCCTTTCTTTCTTTCCTGCTCGGGCAAAAAAAGACCTCCGCCAGTGTCGCCAAAGATCGCCTGCAACTCATCCTCATCAACGAACGCGGCGGCAGCCGCGCTCCCGACTTCCTGCCCCAGTTGCAGCAGGAACTGGTGGCGGTTATTTCCAAATACGTCAAGATCAACCCGGAAGACATCAAAGTGAATCTTGATCGCCAGGATTCCCTGGAAATTCTTGAAGTCAAGATCGAGATGCCCCAGGCCGAGGCGGCCAGCAGCTGACGCCACAAAGCACATGGCCTGGCAAAGGGGAAAAGTAGCTCCCTTTTGCCAGGCCATGTGCCTGTGCCGCCCGTCAGGCGAAGGTCAGTGTTTGCCGACCTGATCGCCAATAATCCCGCCGATGGCGGCGCCACCAACCGTACCAAGCACGCCTCCGCCGGTAATCACGGCACCCGCCACGCCGCCGATACCGGCACCGGTTACCGTGCTTTTTTGACGACGGCTCATGCTATCCCAGGACGAGCAGCCCGCAGTAGCTGCCACCAGCACCGCTACTACCGCGAATTTGCAGATTGAGTTTAATTTCACTTTTTTTCCTCCAATACTAGATACTATTTAATAGCTTGAATTTACTATACCTGACGAGCCGTCAGCATCGCAAACTTCAGGCCCACACGCTGTGAGTGGACGAAAAATATGTATCAAGGCCCTTCAGGCATCGGCCTTGTATTGCACGACTTGATCAGGGCCAGCACTTCCTTGAAGCGAGGGTGATGCGCCGACTCCAGCCACTCGAACATAGCCATTTCGGCGCTCACCACCTCGATACCATAGTGCGCTGCCCGGGCAAGCGCAATGTGGCGATCGGACTGACGCCTGGACCCAATGCAGTCGGCGACCAATACCGGGCATAAACCCAGGTCCATCAGGCCCAATGCAGTTTGTAACACACATACATGCGCTTCCGTGCCGATTAACAACACACGCGATCGTTTCCCAGGCAATTGTTCAACGAAACCAGGCTCACTAGCCGCATTAAAATGCATTTTATGCACAATATGATGCAGGAATGGACGCAGATCTGTCGCAGTGGGACCGATTTTCGCTGCGCAATGCTCGGTGGCAATCACAGGGATATCCAGCAAGCGCGCCGCGCCGGCCAGAGCCTGGGCCCGGGCCAGCAATTGCATGCAGTCATGTATGGCCGGCAGCAAACGGGTTTGCATGTCGACCACCACCAGAACGGAATCCTCGGCGCGCAATTGCCTCATGGCGACGGCTTATTTCAGGGCCTTGTAGCGCAGGCGTTTGGGCTTGGCCCCTTCCTCGCCCAGGCGACGCCTCTTGTCGGCCTCATACTCCTGGTAGTTGCCGTCGAAAAACACGACTTGCGAATCGCCCTCGAAAGCCAGGATATGCGTGGCGATACGATCCAGGAACCAGCGGTCATGACTGATGACCAGCACGCAGCCCGCAAATTCCAGCAAGGCATCTTCGAGCGCCCGCAGGGTTTCGACGTCCAGATCGTTCGACGGTTCATCCAGCAGCAATACATTGCCGCCCGTGAGTAGCGTCTTGGCCAGATGCAGGCGGCCGCGCTCGCCTCCGGACAGCTTGCCGACGAGCTTGTTCTGATCGGCCCCCTTGAAATTGAAGCGCCCCAGGTAGGCGCGCGAGGCCATTTCGAACTTGCCCACCGTCAGCAGATCGGCCCCATCGGAAACGGCATCAAACACCGTTTTATCGTCGGGCAACGACTCGCGCGACTGATCCACAAAAGCCACCTGCACGGTTTTGCCGATCCTGACCTCGCCCGAATCGGCCTGTTCCTTGCCCGCCATCATGCGAAACAGCGTGGATTTACCCGCACCGTTGGCACCGATAATGCCCACGATCGCTCCGGCCGGAATCCTGAAACTGAGCTTGTCGATCAACAGGCGATCGCCATAGCCCTTGCAGACGTTATCGAATTCGATGACTTCATTGCCCAGGCGCTCGGCAACGGGAATAAAAATCTCTTGTGTCTCGTTACGCTTCTGGTATTCGTGCGACGACAATTCCTCGAAACGCGCCAAGCGCGCCTTGGCCTTGGCCTGGCGTCCCTTGGGACTCTGACGCACCCACTCGAGCTCTTTCTTGATGGTTTTCTGGCGAGACGATTCGGACGCTTCTTCTTTCTCGAGGCGGGCTTCTTTCTGCTCGAGCCAGGAGCTGTAGTTGCCTTTCCAGGGAATGCCATAGCCGCGATCCAGCTCCAGGATCCATTCAGCCGCATTGTCGAGAAAATAGCGATCGTGTGTCACTCCGACCACAGTGCCCGGAAATTTGTGCAGGAACTGTTCCAGCCATTCGACGCTTTCAGCATCCAGGTGGTTGGTCGGCTCATCGAGCAAGAGCATATCGGGCTTGGACAGCAGCAGGCGGCACAAGGCTACCCGGCGTTTTTCGCCGCCCGACAGCTGGCCTATGGTCGCGTCCCACGGAGGCAGCCGCAGCGCGTCGGCCGCAATCTCCATTTGATGCTCGATGTCGTCGGCGCCGCTGGATGCCGCCGCCGCGATGACCGCTTCGAGCTCGGCCTGTTCGCTGGCCAGTTTGTCAAAATCGGCATCGGGCTCGGAGTAAGCGGCATAAACCTCGTCAAGCCGCTTGCGCGCCGTGAAGATCTCGCCCAGGCCCGCTTCAACCGACTCGCGCACGGAATGCTCGGGATCCAGTTGAGGCTCCTGAGGCAGATAGCCAATTTTGATGCCGGGCATGGGAACGGCTTCGCCTTCGATCTCTTGATCGATGCCGGCCATGATTTTAAGCAGCGTGGACTTGCCCGAGCCGTTCAGGCCCAGAACGCCGATTTTCGCGCCGGGAAAAAAAGACAGGGAAATGTCGCGCAGGATCTGCCGCTTGGGCGGCACGATTTTGCCCACCCGATTCATCGTGTATACGTATTGAGCCATGTCTGGAAAATAGGAGGAAATCAGAAAGCTTCGATTGTAGGCTGTATGCGGAAATAAAGCCGCTCGCGGCAACAGCCTGTCAAGGAGGCCATGCGTTCGAACGGCCATGCTTTAAAATACCGGGATTATTTCCCCACCCAGTGCCACCAATGTCGTCCATCCCAGACTCCAAACCCTGTTTTACCGCCGAAGAACTCGACCTCCTCGGCCGCACGGCCGACGCCCTGAGCGCCTATATGGGCAAGCCAGTGCTGGCTGAAGTCATGGACGCCGAGGAAACCGGCTTTGAATGGGTCTTGTTCGCTGTGCCTCTGGGAACAGAAGACACTGTTGGCGACGATCAAACCATTGTGCAGGTCGGAGGGGCCGGCGCCAGGCTTCTGGGCAACAGGGGGGGCCTGGATATCGACGACGGTTTCTTCGATTGCGAATATCTATGGGCTATCCAGCTGTCCACGCTGGAAGGCGTACGCTTCATCAAGATCGACCAAGGCGGCGATGAAATCGCCTGGACCGACAATCTGCGCGAAATACTGCCCTTCAATCTGATTGACGAAGCCTTGCCGGATGATGACGAAGATGACGAAGACGACGATGAAGACGTCGATGACGATGACGACGCCGAGGATCAAGCGCCCGGCTCGCCACGTCACCTGCACTGAATCTGCGGTGCGGGCTTAGCGGCGAAAGCGGTCGCGGCCATACAGCAGTGCGCCCACAGGCCACATGGCCACGACCAGCAGGCGCGAGCCCAGCCCTGCAAGAGGACGATCGGCCGGCAGGGCCTGCCCGGTCCGCCGGATATGCAGGGCGAAGCGTGTGTAGCGGGCCGCCGCAACGAAGAAAGCCTGCGGCTGATAGCGAAACCAGGGCAGGCACTTGACCACCGTATCGTGCGCCAGCAGCCAGAGCCCCAAAGCGTGCTGCTGACTGTTGCGGCCCTGCATCGACAGCGAATCAGGGCTGTCGTAATAAACCCGAAAAACCTGGTTGACAAAACGAGTCTGGAATCCGGCCCGCGCCATCGCGCGCCACACCAGGCTTTCGGGGACAAAGCCGGGAATCTCGTCGGGAAACGGAAACTGGCGCAGCACCTCGGTGCGCATGCAGCCGAACTTTTCACCCCGGACGCGGTACTTGAATGTCATATCGAGCACGCTTGCATCCAACACGTCCTCGGGGAATCTATCGCCCACAATGCCGCCGTCTGGCCTGGCGCACAAACCCGTAACCGCCACAAAGCGGGGACGATCCTGAGGCGATATCCCGGACCAGGCCCGCGCCATGGCATCGAGCGCATCGGCGTCCAGGCTGTCGTCGCTATCCAGGGCGACGATCAATTCGCCCTGGGCTTCGCGCACACCATGATTGAATGCGGTTTTCTTGTGCTGGTTGGGCTGCCAGGCATAGCGAACCGGAAAACGCGCCTCTTGCTGCCACTGCAGAACCCGCGCCCGGGTATTGTCGGTCGAGCCGTCGTCCACGACCAGCCACTCGAAATCCTGAAACGACTGCCCGCACAATGAGGCATACACGCGCCCAAGCGTATCCGCCCGGTTGTAGCTGGGAGTCAAAACGGTAAAAAGATGACGCCAGGTGCTGGGCATGATTATTTTGCCTAATGGTGCATACGCAAAATAATAGGCGAAAAAAAACCACAAACGTGAAAGCTTGCGGTTTCTTTGCCTTGATTACATCAAGACACACACTGCCGAACCGGAATTCAGGCGCGTTTTACTTTTTCGAGCATTTTGAATACGCCCTTGGGAGCCTTGACGAAAAGGCGCTTGAAAGCCTTGCCCAAGCAACGGCGCTCAAGGGTATTGCGACGGGTACGTTTGATTTCTGCCATGATGATCTCCGATCTTTACACGGCGGGGTATGACTAAACACGTGCCCGCCAAAACTGACTAAACGCTCCTAAAATAGAGCGCCAATTGATAATTAACCCACCATTCTACTCCAAAATCAGTTTTTCGCCCAAAAACCCGCTTGCTGGGGTCCCTGGACAAAGAACAGCTACCATATCGGTATGAGCTCACAAATCCGCATTATTGGCGCGCGCCAAAACAACCTGAAAAACCTTGATGTGTCGATCAATACCGGGGAACTTCTGGTTCTGACCGGAGTATCCGGTTCGGGCAAAAGCTCCCTGGCCTTCGACACGCTGTATGCCGAAGGCCAGCGGCGCTACGTAGAGACTTTTTCCCCCTACGCGCGCCAGTTCCTGGACCGCATGGATAAGCCGCAGGTGGAACGCATCGAAGGCATCTTGCCCGCTATTGCCATCGACCAGGTCAACCCGGTGCGCAACTCGCGCAGCACCGTGGGCACCATGACCGAGCTCAACGATCATTTGAAGCTGATGTATGCGCGCATGAGCCGCCTGTACTGCCAGTGTTGCGCGGCCGAGGTTCAGCGCGACAGCGCCGAATCCATCCAGCGCCACCTGGCCCTGCGCAGCGACTTGCACCAGGCACGCATGGTCGTCACCTTCCCCGTCGTTATTCCGGCGAACTTCACCGAAGAAGAAGTACGCGGTTTTCTCGAACAGCAAGGCTATACGCGCATCCATCACGAAGAAACCATTACGCGCACCGTACCTGCCACCGCGAAAGGCAAAGGAAAGGGACGCCGTTCGGACAAGACCGAAAAGCTGCGGGTGCTGCATGTCACGCAGGACCGGTTCCGCTATGCCAACGCCGAAACAGCGCGTGTCATGGAAGCCCTGGATGCAGCACTCAAGCAAGGCGACGGGCATCTGGCAATCCACACCACAAACGACGGCAGCGAGGATGAAACCGTCCTGCGCTTCAGCAACCGCCTGCACTGCGCCCACTGCAATATCGAATACTCCCCTACTTTGCCGAGCACGTTTTCGTTCAACTCGCCGCTGGGCGCCTGCGAATCGTGCCGCGGTTTCGGCCGGGTCATGGGCATAGACTACGGCCTGGTCGTGCCGGACGAAAAAAAGACGCTTAACGAAGGAGCGGTCAAGCCCTGGCAAACCGCCAGCTACAAAGAATGCCAGCTCGAAATGGAGCGTTATGCGCCCGCCGCCGGCGTGCGCCTGAGCGTG
The DNA here is from genome assembly GCF_054781135.1 of Paralcaligenes ginsengisoli. Lineage (NCBI taxonomy): Bacteria > Pseudomonadati > Pseudomonadota > Betaproteobacteria > Burkholderiales > Alcaligenaceae > Paralcaligenes > Paralcaligenes ginsengisoli. Next base: position 28,186 of record NZ_BAAGUZ010000022.1, on the reverse strand, counting down.
CCCTGGAAAGACCTGCGGGAAGACGAAAAAAACTGGGTCATCAACGGCACCGCCGACTGGAAAGGCGGCCAGAATGCCTGGAAAACGCAGTGGTACGGCGCGCAGCGGTTTTTCGACTGGCTGGAGTCGCGCGCCTACAAAATGCATGTGCGCGTGCTGCTCTCGAAATACCGCAGCTACACACCCTGCCCGGCCTGCGGCGGCTCGCGCCTGAAGCCCGATGCGACGCTCTGGCGTCTGGGCGATGCCAAAGGCCGCGCCGACGATCCTTACCCGCGCTTCATGCCGGTGCATGCGCAATGGACCCGCGAACAGCTCAACGCCCTGCCGGGCCTGGGCATCCACGACCTGATGCGCCTGCCCATCGCCCAGGTCCAGCAGTTTTTCGCCGATATTCATTTTGGCACAGCGCTCGACGCTGCCGTCGACCTGCTCCTCGGCGAGGTTCGAACCCGCCTGAAATTCCTGTGCGACGTGGGCCTGGGCTATCTGTCGCTGGATCGCCAGAGCCGAACTCTTTCGGGTGGAGAAGTGCAGCGCATCAACCTGACGACCGCCCTGGGCACTTCACTGGTCAATACCCTGTTCGTGCTGGACGAACCCTCCATCGGCCTGCACCCGCGCGATATGCACAGGGTCGTGGAAGTCATGCATCGCCTGCGCGCCAACGGCAATACCCTGGTGGTCGTCGAACACGATCCGCAAGTCATGATTGCCGCCGACCGCATCCTCGACATAGGCCCAGGGCCCGGCGAACGCGGCGGCCAGATTGTCTTCGACGGCACGCCCGATCAATTGCGCAACGCGGACACGCTCACCGGAAACTATCTGGGAAGCCGCCTGCGTGTCGAAGCGCCTCGCCCCATGCCCGTCGCCGCCAACACGCCCAGGCTGGTGCTCGATGGCGTAAACGCCAACAATCTCAAGCAGGTAACGATCGAAATCCCGCTGGGCCGGCTGGTCTGCGTCACCGGAGTGTCGGGCTCGGGCAAATCGACTCTGATCCAGGATGTGCTGTACCCCGCCATCCTCAAGCACATGGGCAAGCCGACCGAGCCGCCCGGCGCTTACGCCCACCTGCTCGGCGTCGAGCAAATCGCCGACGTCGTCATGGTCAATCAAACACCCATAGGCAAGACGGCACGATCGAATCCGGCCAGCTACGTGGGTGCCTTCGACGCCATACGCAAGCTGTTCGCCCAGGCCGCCGTGTCCAAAGAGCGCGGCTACACGCCCGGCACCTTCAGCTTCAACAGCGGCGACGGGCGCTGCCCCACTTGCGGCGGCACCGGCTTCGAACATGTGGAAATGCAGTTCCTCTCCGACGTCTACCTGCGCTGTCCCGACTGCGACGGCAAGCGGTTTCGCCCGGAAATCCTGGAAGTGCGCGTCGAACACCTCGGCCGCAGCGCTTCCATCGACCAGGTGCTCGAAATGACCGTGCACGAAGCACTGGAGTTTTTCAGCGGCCTGCGCGATGTGCAAACGGGGCTGGCGCCGCTGGCCGATGTGGGCCTGGAATATGTGCGCCTGGGCCAGCCGGTTCCCACCCTGTCGGGCGGAGAGGCCCAACGGCTCAAGCTGGCGGGCCACCTGGCGGCTGCCGCACGCAGTGGAATCTCCTCGGCCAAGGTGGCCAAGAAAGGCAGCCTGTTCCTGTTCGACGAACCCACTACCGGCCTGCACTTCGACGATGTCGCGCGGCTCATGCGGGCGTTCCGCAAGCTCCTGGCGGCCGGGCATTCGCTGCTGGTCATCGAGCACAACCTGGACGTCATCCGGGCCGCGGACTGGCTGATCGACCTGGGTCCCGAAGGCGGCGATGCCGGCGGCCAGGTCGTGGGGTTCGGAACTCCCGGCGATTTGACGGGCAATGCGCTGTCGCACACCGGCCGGGCCCTGCTGGCCTACACCAGCGCCATTGTGTACGAGGAAGAATCGCAGCGCGCCAAGGCGCTTGCCGAGCCGCAAGCCGCCTATGGCGACGGCAAGGGTACTCCGCTGCAAAGCCTGGTCGGCCGGCGCGGACGACGCAGCATCGATATCCTGAACGCGCGCGAACATAATCTGAAAGGAATCAATGTCTCGATCCCGCACGACACCTTCACCGTGATCACGGGCGTATCGGGCTCCGGCAAATCCACATTGGCCTTCGACATTCTGTTCAACGAAGGGCAGCGACGCTATCTGGAATCCCTCAATGCCTATGCCCGGGCCATAGTCCAGCCGGCCGGCAAGCCGGATGTCGACGCCATCTACGGTATTCCGCCCACAGTCGCCATAGAACAGCGCACCAGCCGCGGAGGCCGCAAATCGACCGTGGCGACCATGACGGAAATCCATCATTTCCTGCGCCTGCTCTACGTCAAGCTGGGCACACAGATGTGCCCGACCTGCCACGTTCCGGTCGAACCGCAAAAGCCCGAGCAAATCGTGGCCCAGTTGCTGCGCGACCACAAAGGCCAGCACCTGGGCATACTGGCGCCCCTGGTCGTGGCGCGCAAAGGCTATTACACCGAGTTGGCCAAATGGGCGTCCGGCAAAGGGCATTCCCACTTGCGTGTCGATGGCGAATTCATACCCGTCGCGCCCTGGCCGCGCCTGGACCGCTACAAGGAACACACCATCGAGCTGCCGGTTGCCGACCTGCTGATCGACCCGGCCCAGGAGCCGGCGCTGCGCGAAGCCATACGCAGTGCGCTCGAGCATGGACATGGCAGCCTGAGCGTGCTGCTCGATCTCACCCGGGATACGCCCGCGCCGCTTGCCGACCGCCGCGCGGCGGGCCTGAACGGCGGCGGCAGCCAATTGCATTTTTCGGTCAAGCGCGCCTGCCCGAGCTGCGGCACCAGCTACCCCGAGCCCGACCCCCGCCTGTTCTCCTACAATTCCAAGCACGGATGGTGCACTGGCTGCTTCGGCACCGGGTTGCAACTGAGCGGCTTCGACGCCGAGCAGACGGGCGAGGAAACCGCCTGGAACGCCTGGTACGAAGGCGAAACCGAAACCTGCCAAAGCTGCAATGGCGAGCGCCTCAATCCACTGGCGCGGGCCTTCCGCTGGCACGACCGCTCCATCGCCGAACTGGCCGCGCTGCCGGTCTCCGACGCCCAGACCTTTTTCACCGGCCTGGTCAGTCACGGACGCGAAGCCGAGATCGCACGCGATATCCTTACCGAAATCCGCGGACGGCTCAATTTCATGCAGGAAGTCGGGCTGGGCTATCTGGCGCTGGATCGCGCCGCGCCCACCCTCTCGGGCGGAGAAGCGCAACGCATCCGCCTGGCCGCGCAACTGGGCTCCAATCTGCAGGGCGTATGCTATGTGCTGGACGAGCCGACCATAGGCCTGCATTCGCGCGACAACCAGATCCTGCTGAACGCCCTGGCCAGGCTGGAGGGCAACGGCAATACTCTGGTGGTCGTCGAACATGATGAAGACACCATACGCCGCGCCTCGCACATCATCGACATCGGACCCGGCGCGGGCGTCCGCGGCGGCAGGGTCGTGGCGCAAGGCACCGCACAAGACCTGATCGACAATCCCGATTCGATCACCGGCCGATACCTGAAGCACCCTCTGCATCATCCGCTGCAGGCCCGGCGGGCGGTGGACAGGCAGACACCCATGCTGGAGATCGTCGGCGCCCACCTGCACAATCTGCATAATGTGCGGGCCCGCATCCCGGTGGGCCGTTTGAGTGCAATCACCGGCGTATCCGGGTCAGGCAAATCCACCCTGGCGCGCGAGGTGCTGCTCGAGAATCTTGCCCACGCCGTGTCCCTGCGCAAAGCGCCGACGTGGCAAGGCTGCACCGGCATCACCGGCTGGGAGCAGATCGACCGGGTGCTTGAAGTCGACCAGACTCCTATAGGGAAGACACCGCGCTCGTGCCCGGCCACTTACGTCGGCTTCTGGAACGATGTGCGCAAACTATTTGCCGATACGCGCGAGGCGCGCATACGCGGCTGGAGCACAGCTCGTTTTTCCTTCAATACCGGTGAAGGACGCTGCCCGATCTGCGAGGGTCAAGGCCTGCGGACCCTGGAAATGAGCTTCCTGCCCGATGTCAAGGTACCTTGCGATGCCTGCGGCGGCGAGCGATTCAATCGCGATACGCTCAATGTCACGCTACGCGAGAAAAGCGCCGGAGAAGTCCTCAAGCTCGAAGTCGACGAAGCGATCGGCTATTTTGCGGCTCACCCCAAAATCGCGCGCCCCTTGCAATTGATGCAGGACGTCGGGCTGGGCTACCTGACGCTGGGCCAGCCCTCGCCTACCCTGTCGGGCGGAGAGGCTCAGCGCATCAAGCTGGTGACCGAACTCGTCAAGGCGCATCTTACCGAAGGCGTCATCAAGACCGGGCGCGCCTCGCGGATTCCGCACACGCTGTATGTGCTGGACGAACCGACGGTGGGCCTGTCCATGGCAGATGTGGAAAAGCTCATACACGTGCTGCACCGGCTGGTCGACGCCGGCAACACAGTCGTCGTGATCGAACACAACCTGGATGTAATCGCCGAAGCCGACTGGGTACTGGATATGGGCCCCGAGGGTGGAAACGGCGGAGGCCGTGTCGTGGCGGAAGGCTCGCCGGAACAGGTCATTGCACGCAAACAGACGTCACACACTGGCGCCGTGCTCGACACATTCATGGAAGCCGCCCGCTGATGCTTTGCCGTTTTGAAGACCGCCTGTCTGGGCAGGCAATTGAACTGGCGGGCTTCTGTGAACGCATCACTGCCCGCTCGGCAGCCAGCCTGCATACGGCCTTCGAACGCATTGCGGCGGCCCGGCAAAAGGGATATTGGGTGGCCCTGCTGCTGGACTACGAACTGGGAGAGTGGCTGGAGCCAAGCTTGTCGCCAAGCCTTTCAACCCAGGCCGGCCCGCCAGCGGGCGAAGATTGCGACAAGCCGCGCCTGACCGCGCTGGTCTACCGGCAAGCCAGACACGAGCCTGTATGGGGCAAGCCCGGCCAAGACTTGGCCGGGCTTGATATCCGCCCCCTGACCGCCAGGGCACACTATCTGGATAGCATACGCATCCTGCAAACCGGCATACGGCGCGGCGAGCTTTATCAGGCCAACTACACCTTTCCGATAGAAGTCAAAACCTCTGCCGCACCGCGCGCGGTGTACCAAAGCATTGCCGCCCGGCACCCGGCCGCGCATGCCGCCTACATCGAAGACGGTTCGCGCATCATCCTGTCGTTTTCGCCCGAACTGTTCGTGGCCGGCAAGGGCGCAACCCTGACAGTACGCCCCATGAAAGGGACCGCACCACGCCATGCCGATCCTGTCCTGGATAGGCACGCGGCGCAGGAACTGCTGCAAAGCGAAAAGAATCGCGCCGAAAACCTGATGATCGTCGACCTGTTGAGAAACGACCTGGGGCGGATCGCCACGCCGGGCTCGGTCAAGGTGGAAGCACTTTTTTCCCTTGAAGGCTATCCCTCGGTCTGGACTCTCACCTCGACCATTACCGCGCAGGCCCCTGGAAGAAGCCTGGAAGAACTGCTTCGCGCCCTCTTTCCCTGCGGGTCCATTACCGGCGCTCCAAAAATCGCCGCCATGAAAAAAATAAAAGAGCTCGAAAACACGCCTCGCGGAATTTACTGCGGCAGCCTGGGCTGGCTCGCGCCGGATGGCGATTTTTCCCTGAATGTCGCCATCCGCACCATCGAGATCAATGATGCGGGCGCCGGTACGTTTGGCGTGGGCGGCGGTATCGTCCACGATTCAGAACCCGAGCTCGAATGGGAAGAATGCCTCTGGAAAGCGCGAGTGCTGCAAATCGGCGCACCAGGTGGCGCCATCGCCGACTCGACGTTGCGCAGTGGAATCGAGACCGCCGCAGAGCCAGACGCACGCGGCTGCCAGGCGGCTTTATTGGCCAACGCGCAGCCGCGATCCAGCTTGCCGACCCGCCAATGACCGCGTCCTCCGTCCAGCTTATTGAAACCATGCGCGTTGAGCCCGGGCGCATCATCCCCTTGTTGTCCGGGCATAGCCGGCGCCTGCGGGCATCTTGCGCGGCCCTGGGTCACGCCTGGCCCGGCGAGCCGCTGTTCCAAGCCATAGGACATCATGTGGCGGGGCTCGATGCCGCTCACAGCTACCGTTTGCGCCTGCTGCTGGACCCGAACGGGCATTATTCGCTGGAATCGACCGTTTTGGCCATTACACTCCCGCCGGTTCGGCTGCATCTCAGCCCGATGGCCCTGGAGGCCGACGCATTCTGGCTGCAACACAAAACCACGCACCGCCCCTGGTACGCCGGCGCCCAGGACTGGCTGGCGCAAAACCCGCAGTTTTTCGATGTGGTGTTTTGCAACCGGAATGATGAAGTCTGCGAAGGCAGCCGCAGCAATCTGTACATTCAGAATGCCGCGGGCGCCTGGCTGACGCCGCCGCTGGCGTGCGGGCTGTTGCCCGGAGTGCAGCGTCAGGCGCTACTCGATGACGGCCTTGTCCGGGAGGCCAGGATCACCCGTCGCGACTTGCTTGCTGCCAAGGCGATCCGCATCTCCAACGCACTGCGCGGCTGGCTGGACGCGACGCTGTAATTCACGCCGGAAAGCGTCCCTCGATCACATAGTGCATGGCCTCGCTGGCCGCGGCCAGACCCATGGCAGCCGTCACGGTTACCAGGGAGCCATAACCGGCGCACGACAAACCCTGCAGCCCTTGTCCAGATACCTCGGAGCCTGAGGGCATACCGGCAGTCAACGCCGGCGCGTTTTCTGCCGCCACACTCCGCTCCCGGTCCTGCCATGCGTCGGGCAAGCGCGCGGCCTGATCGAACCATAGAGTCCTGATACCCATTTTCGGCACTCGCTTGCGCGGTTTGCCCGCCTGATCCGACGCCTTGGGATAGCCATGCTGGCGCCGCAGGCTGTTGCGCAGCTTGGACAACAGGGCATCGTTCAGGGATTGCGCCAGGTCGCTCGCGCGCAAACTCAGTGGATTGGTCTTGCCTCCCGCCCCGCCGCACACCACAATCGGCATGCGCCGGGTCCGGGCCTCGAGAATCATGGCGATCTTGGCACTGGCTTGATCGGTGCAGTCGACCAACAGGCTCAGATCCTGCGGCAAGACTCCATGCACGTTCTCCGGGGTCACGAAATCGTCCACCAGATTCACGCGACATCCCGGATTGATCCCGTATACGCGGCGCGCCATGGCCTCGATCTTGGATACCCCCAGGGTTTCGGTCAAGGCATGCAACTGGCGATTGATATTCGATTCGGCGATATGGTCCAGGTCGATCAGAGTCAGTGCCCCCACACCCGAGCGCGCCAGCGCCTCGACGCACCAGGACCCAACTCCACCGATCCCGGCCACGGCAATATGCGTGCCCGCCAGCCTCTCTTGCGCAGGCCGGCCGTACAGTCGTTCAAGGCCGCCAAAGCGGCGGTCTGTGTCGATAAAAGAAGTTTCGGACATTGCGGGCACGTAAAAAAACTGGACGACTCGGGCAGGCAATATCCATGACCGACATTGCCGACAAGCGCCAGTGTACACGCCGGCCGGCGGCGCTCCCGCGCGCCGGGCCCGGAGTGCTTTAAAATAGGGCAACGTCGCTCGCGACCCGTCCGATCATCACAAAGTGAATAGTCCAGCCGTTCTCAATCCCGCTCCTGTACGCAGAAGCTTCCGCCTGCTTACCGACGCCGAGCGCCAGGCCTCGCTGGACCATAGCCTGAGTCATTGGGCGCCCAGCCAGGACATCTGGGTATTCGGCTACGGCTCGCTGGTCTGGCGCCCCGAATTCGACTTTATCGAACGCCGCCTGGCTCTTCTCAATGGCTATCATCGTGCTTTATGCCTATGGTCGCGGGTCAACCGCGGCACGCCCGAGCAGCCGGGGCTGGTGTTCGGCCTGGACAAGGGCGGATCCTGCAAAGGCATGGCATTCCGGATCGCCGCAAACACCGTTCCGGCCACGCTGAAGGAACTCTGGAAGCGAGAAATGCCCAGCGGGGCCTATATTCCGAAATGGCTCAACTGCCGTACCCGGCAAGGCACCATCCAGGCCCTGGCCTTTACCATGGATCGCGCCACCGATGCCTACGTCACCAATCTGTCCAAAGACCAGCTTATCGCCATCGTGCAAAGGGCCCACGGGCATTACGGTCCCTGCACCGAATATGTGCTTGAAACAGCGCAAGCACTCAGGCTTGCGGGCATTCGCGACAAAAAACTCGAGGCGGTCGCCTTGCACCTGCAAAGCAGTGTGGCCCGGAACGGGTAAACTCACACTCTGACCTCCTCTTTTTTACACCTATGTCTGTCGCCGATATACGTCAAAGTTACGAAAAAAATGTGCTGCTCGAAGCGTCGCTGGCATCCACGCCCTTCGACCAGTTTGCCTTGTGGTTCGATGAAGCCCTCAAGGCCAAGGTCGTCGAACCCAACGCCATGACGCTGGCAACCAGCACCCTGAGCGGCCGTCCATCGGCCCGTACGGTGCTGTTAAAAGGCTTCGACGAGCGCGGGTTCGTCTTTTTCACCAACTACGAATCCCGCAAAGGCGAAGAGCTCGCACAAAACCCCTGCGCCAGCTTGCTGTTTTTCTGGCCGGCGCTGGAGCGCCAAGTCAGGCTGGAAGGGTCGATCGAGAAAATTTCAGCCCAAGACTCCGATGAGTACTACAACAGCCGCCCCCTGGGATCGCGCATAGGCGCCTGGGTGTCCCCGCAAAGCCGCCCCATCAGCCTGCAAGAGCTCGAAGCACGCACGCACGCCCTGACCGAGTCACTGGGCGCGCATCCCGCACGGCCGCCGCACTGGGGCGGTTATCGGCTCAGGCCAGACTATGCCGAATTCTGGCAAGGCCGGCCCTCGCGCCTGCACGACCGCCTGGTATTTCAATTAAACGATCAGAACCAGTGGGTCAGCACCCGGCTGGCTCCCTGACAACTGTATTCCTGGCCCGCGTTGTCAATGGTTGCTCAACTGCCCGATTTCGACTCACGATTCTTCCGCTCCGCCCTGGGCCGTTTCGCCACCGGGGTGACTGTCGTGACGGCAGAAACACGCGAGGAGCATACGCCCCTGGGCCTGACCATCAGCTCTTTCAATTCGGTCTCGCTGAATCCGCCGCTGGTGCTCTGGACCTTATCCAAAGCGGCTTCTTCATTGACTCACTTCCAGCAAATCGACCGCTACGTGATCCATGTCCTGGCGGCCCAGCAACTGCACCTGGCCAGGCAATTCTCCAAGGGCAGCCAGACGGACCGCTTCGAGGGAGTCTCGCTGACACGCGCGCCGCACGGTACCCTCATGCTGGACGACCCGCATTGCACAGCCTGGTTCGAATGCCACAATCAAAGCCAGGTCGAGGCCGGCGACCATTTCATTTTTATCGGCCAGGTTGAACGCTGCCACCGCAGCTTCGGCCAGCCGCTGGTATATCATGCGGGCGACTTCGACCTGACTCCATCGAAAACCCCACTCTCGAACGCCTGACCGCGCGGGCTCATTCGCAATCATGAGGACGTATGAATAAATGGCTGTAGATATAGATTGTGTCGTACTGGGTGCGGGCGTCGTGGGCCTGGCCGTGGCCCGCGAACTGGCGCTTGCCGGACGCGAGGTGCTGCTTGTCGAAGCCGCGGAAGCCATCGGAACCGGCACGAGTTCACGCAACTCGGAAGTCATCCACGCCGGAATCTACTATCCGCAAAACAGCCTCAAGGCCAGATTATGCGTGGCGGGCAAGCACAAGCTCTATGCTTATTGCGCCGAACGCGGCATACCGCACCGGCGCCTGGGCAAGCTCATTGTTGCGGGCGACCCGCAGCAAACCCAAAGGCTGGCCCAGATCGCCGAACGGGCCGCGCTCAACGGCGTCGACGACCTGTACCAGATCAGCGGCGTCCAGGCCCGGGAACTGGAACCGGCACTGTGCTGCGATGCGGCCCTGGTATCGCCATCCACCGGCATCATCGACAGTCATGCGCTGATGCTGACGCTGCAAGGCGACGCTGAAAACCACGGCACCCAGTGCGTTTTCCATACACGATTCAGCAGCGGCCGGATCCTGGATTCAGGCGAATTCCTGCTGCGCTTCGAGGGAGCCGAGGCCATGGAAATCACGGCACACAGCGTTGTCAATGCCTGCGGCCTGTCGGCCCCCGCAATGGCGCGCAAACTTGTGGGCCAGCCGGCCGAACAGATACCGGACGCTTATTTCTGCAGGGGCAACTACTTCACCCTGGCGGGCAAGGCGCCGTTTTCACGGCTTATCTATCCCATGCCCGATCATGCCGGCCTGGGCGTGCACCTGACGCTGGACCTGGGCGGCCAGGCCAAATTCGGTCCCGACACCGAATGGATAGAAAACGAAGACTACACGCTGGACGCGCGACGCGGCGATTCATTCTATGCCGCAGTCAGGCGCTATTGGCCGGATCTGCCCGATGGGGCGCTAAATCCGGGATATACAGGCATACGGCCCAAGATTTCAGGCCCTCATTCACCAGCGGCCGATTTCGTGATTGCCGGCCCGGCAATCCACGGCGTACGCAATCTGGTCAACCTGTTCGGCATTGAATCGCCCGGCCTGACAGCCTGCCTCGCGATTGCCGAAGCGACCCGCGCGGCCCTGGGCGATCCCGCTACATCTGATCAAACACCATGACACGCTACGACTACATACTGACCCTCTCCTGCCCCGATCGCATCGGCATCGTCCACAGCGTCTCGGGCTGGCTGCTCAATCTGCACGGCAATATCATCGATGCGCAGCAGTTCGGCGACACTGAAACCCAGTGCTTCTTCCTGCGCGTGCACTTTACCTTGCCCCAAGCCATCGGCATAGGGGAACTGGAGCAGCGCTTCGCCCCCCTGGCCGAAAAATTCGACATGCAGGCCCAGCTCTACGACGCACAACGCAAGGCACGCCTGCTGATACTCGTCAGCCGCCAGGGGCATTGCCTGAACGATTTGCTGTTTCGCACCCACAGTGGGCAACTGCCGGTGGAAATAGCCGGCATCGTCTCGAATCACAACGATTACGCGCCGTTGGCCGATTCATACAAGGTGCCTTTTTTCCATCTGCCGGTCAGCCCCGAAACCAAGCCGGTCCAGGAACAGCAAATTCTGCAACTGGTTGAACGCGAACGCATCGACCTGGTAGTGCTGGCTCGATACATGCAGATTCTGTCCCAGGATCTGTGCAAAGCACTGTCCGGCCGGGCCATCAATATCCACCACAGTTTCCTGCCCAGCTTCAAGGGTGCGCGCCCCTATCACCAGGCCCATGCGCGCGGCGTGAAGATCATTGGCGCCACGGCACACTACGTGACGGCCGATCTCGACGAAGGTCCGATCATCGAACAGGATATAGAGCGTGTCGACCACGCGATGAGCGCAAACGACCTGGCTCAGGTCGGCAGCGATGTCGAGTCGCTGGTGCTGGCACGCGCAGTGCGCGGCCATGTGGAACATCGCATTTTGCTCAACGGCCGCCGCACCGTCGTATTCCGCTAAGCTGCGGGCGGGCGCAAAGGGCGCCCCTTGTGGTCGCCCGCCGTGTAGTCATCCGCCCATCGCCACACCTTCACGGCGCGGGTCTGCGCCGCCCTCCAGACCCTGCGGCGTAAACACCACGCCCTGCAGGCCGCTGGGAAACTCGACTTCGCGCACCTCGTGGCCCATGGCGCGCAAGCCCGGCGCCAGGCTATGCAGGCTGGTATTTTTTTCCAGCTCGGTAAAGCGGTTGCGGCTGCCCAGATTGGGCAAATCGATGGCCTGCTGGATATTCAGGCCGCGATCCAGCACTGCGCGTATGGTCTTGGCCACGTAGTTGATGATGGCGCTGCCGCCCGGCGATCCGATCGCCATGTAGGGCTTGCCGTCCTTCAGGATAATCATGGGCGACATGGAGCTGCGCGGCCGTTTCAGGGCTTCGACGCGATTGGCAACGGGCTTGCCCTGGGCATCGACATCCGACAGGGAAAAATCAGTGAGCTGGTTGTTGAGCAAAAAGCCCCGCACGAAAATCTTGCTGCCAAACGCCGATTCGATGGTGCTGGTCATCGAAACCACATTCGATGCCGCATCGACCGCCACGATATGCGTGGTGGACGGAATTTCAGGCGAGTCGTCGCGACCGCGCACCGCCCGCATATGCGCCGGATCGCCAGGAGGCGCCACGCCTATCGTGCGATTGGCCTTGATCAGCCCGGCGCGCAAGGCCAGATACTTGGGATCGAGCATGGCATGCACTGGAACATCCACGAAATCCGGATCGGCCACGTAGAAATCCCGATCGGCATAGGCCAGCTTTCCGGCCTCGGAAAAATAATGCACGGCTTCGAGCGAATCGACCGGAAACGTGTCAATCGGCGTATGCGACAGAATGGCCAACATTTGCATAACCGTTATCGGCCCCGAACTGGGGGGCGGCATGCCGCACAATTTATAAGCCTCGTAAGGCGCGCACACAGGCGCCCGTTCCTGGGCGTAATAACCCGACAAATCGGCCAGAGTCATGTCGCCCGGCACGGAATGATGCGCAATGGCATGAACGATATCGCGGGCAATCTGGCCGCTGTAGAACGCCTTGGCGCCCTGCTGCGCAACCTGCCGGAATACCTGGGCCAGGGCGGGATTGCGCAATCGATGGCCAACGGGCCAGGCATGCCCTTGCGCATCGTAAAAATAAGCCGCGGCGGCAAGTTGTTCGCGCAGGGCCTTGTTCTGTTCCAGCAAGGCGTGCAGGCGCGGAGAAACCGGAAAACCCTGTTCGGCGATTCGAATGGCCGGCTGAAACAGGACTTTCCAGGGCAGATGCCCCTGCTGATCATGCAGCAGTTCCAGGACACGCAAGAGCCCGGGTGTACCCACGGAACGGCCACTGTTGACGGCATCCCAAAAAGGGATGGCATGATGATCGCGCATGAAGCGGTCGCTGCGCGCCGCCGCCGGCGCGGTTTCGCGGCCATCGTAGGTACGTACGCGATGCCCCGCGGCATCGTAAGTCGCGATGAACGCGCCGCCGCCTATGCCGGACGATTGCGGCTCAACCAGGTTCAGGACCAGTTGCGTGGCAATGACGGCATCGGCCGCATTTCCTCCGCGCCGGATCATCTCGACCCCGGCCCGGCTGGCCAGCGGATTGGCGCTGGTCACCATGAAATGCCTGGCCCGCACCACCTGGCGCTCGACCCGCCCCGTTCCCGCCTCCGGATTGAGATCCTCGGCAACCATTGCTTTCCGGATCGGCTCGGGCAGATTCCTGGCCGATGCCGAACCGACGCCCAGCAGCAGCACCAAACCCACAACAATCAGATTGGAAAATATCCGCTCTTGCTTCATGCTGTATCTCCCGCTATGGATTCAAATCGACCTGTCCCGACAACCAGGATTCAAATGCCTGCAAGGCCTCGGATCGCTCGTTATGGTCGGGGTAGCCAAAATAATAGGCCTCGCTCACTGTCAGCCCTCCTCCAAAAGAACTTGCCAGGCGGCCGGCCCGCAGATCATCCTGCACGACGAACTGCGGCGCCAGCGCCACACCCATGCCGGCCTGAACCGCCGCCATCGTCATGGTGAACAGCTCATAACGCGGGCCGCCGCTCATGGAAGGCATGTATTCCCTGTGATGCTGCCGATACCACTGGCGCCAGGAGTCGGGCCGCGAGATCATGTGCAGGTGCGTCAGCGCCGCCAGCCCATCCCGCTCCGCCTGCCGTGCGAGCTCAGGAAGGCAGACCGGCAACAGTTCGCCCTCATCGAACAGCTTGATTCCCCGGGTGTGCGGCCACATCTGCCCGGCATGGTAGATAGCCGCGTCGAAAGGATGGTCATTGAACTGAAACGGCAAAGTCCTGACCGACAGGCTTACCGCAATGTCGCCATGTATTTTCTTGAAATCCGGCAAGCGCGGAATCAACCAGTTGGTGGCCAGCGTGGGCAGGACGGCAATGTGCAGGCTGCGGCCCATGCCGGAACGCGACACCAGGCCAAAAGTGTCTTTTTCAAGCTGCTCCAGATGATGCCGAACCCGTGCCGCATATTCCGCCCCCGCATCCGTCAGCGCGACCCGGCGCCGGATTCTGGTAAAAAGCTGTACTCCGAGACGATCTTCCAGGCCCGCCACCTGTCGGTATACGGCACTATGCGTCAGCGCCAGTTCTTCGGCCGCGCGGGAAAACGAACCCAGGCGCGCAGTGGCCTCAAATGCCTGCAAGGCGCCTAAATTGGGTATGCCGTTTCTCATTAGAATGACTTATAGATCCAGGTGGGCGGTAGAATCGGACTCTTAAACCGTAACGGTGTCTTGCATAATACGCAAGACATTGTGCAATTTTATCAATTGCCTTGTGCATATAACGCACATTATTCTGGACAAACTATGAAACCCAGCCCATCCCCCGTCCTCACCCCTCGCTTAGGCGGCCATATCCTGGTCGACCAACTGATTGCTCATGGCGTAGAACATGTTTTCTGCGTACCCGGAGAAAGCTACCTGGCGGTGCTCGACGGCCTGCACGACGCGGCCATCAAGGTCACGGTCTGCCGTCAGGAAGGCGGTGCGGCGATTATGGCCGACGCGTACGGCAAGCTGACAAACCAGCCGGGAATCTGCATGGTAACCCGCGGGCCGGGCGCATCCAACGCCATGGCCGGCGTGCATATCGCACACCAGGATTCCACCCCGATGATTCTGTTTGTGGGGCAGATCGATCGGGCCATGCGCGAACGCGACGCCTTTCAAGAGATGGATTACCGGGCCGTATTCGGTACCCAGGCCAAGTGGGTCACTGAAATCGACCAGATCGAACGCATACCGGAAATCGTTTCGCGCGCCTTTCATATCGCAACCTCGGGACGCCCGGGGCCGGTAGTGATCGCCTTGCCGGAAGACATGCTGACCGAACAGGCCAGTGTCGCCGACGCCCCGCGCTACGAAGTCGTGGAAACCGCGCCGACCGGGCAACAGATGACCGAGCTCGGCCAGCAACTTGCACGGGCCAAAAAGCCCATAGCCATACTGGGAGGCTCGCGCTGGAGCGAACAGGCAAGCCAACAATTCGCCGAATTCGCCGAGCGCTACCAGCTTCCGGTCGCGGTGCAGTTCAGGCGGCAAATGCTGTGCTCGACCGATCACCCGACTTTCGTTGGCGACGTGGGCCTGGGCAGCAATCCCGAACTGATGCAGTACATCAGGGATGCCGATCTGATCCTGCTGGTCGGCGGCCGCATGTCCGAAATCGCCAGCCAGAGCTATACGCTGCTCGACATACCCGTACCCGCGCAATACCTGATCCATATTCATCCCGACGGCAGCGAACTGAATCGCGTCTATCGCGCCGACCTGGCCATTAATGTATCGCCCGTTTCCTTTGCCAACGCCGTGGCGCAACTGCAGCCCGCCCAGGCCCCGGCCTGGTCAGGCCTGACGCAGGCGTTGCGCGCCAGCCACATTGCCTGGCGCAATCCCGACAAGATCCAGAACCCGGGTGCATTGCAAATGGGCCAGGTCATGCACTACCTGGAAGCCACGCTGCCGGACGACGCCATCATGTGCAACGGCGCCGGCAACTACGCCACCTGGCTGCACCGCTTCCACCAGTTCAAGCGTTACGGCACGCAGCTTGCCCCCACATCGGGGTCGATGGGTTACGGCCTGCCCGCCGCTGTCGGCGCCAAGCGTATCGAGCCCGATAGAACCGTGGTCTGCTTTGCCGGCGACGGCTGTTTCATGATGCACGGGCAGGAATTCGCCACGGCGGTGCAATACCAGTTGCCCATTGTCGTGATCCTGATCGACAACGGTATGTACGGCACGATCCGCATGCACCAGGAACGCCATTATCCCGAACGGATTTCCGCCACCGCATTGCAGAATCCGGATTTTTCCGCCTATGCCCAGGCCTTCGGCGGCCATGGCGAGCGGGTCGAGACAACAGAACAGTTCGGCCCCGCCTTCGAGCGCGCCATGGCCAGCGGAAAGCCGGCAATCCTGCACTGCATCATCGATCCCGAAACCATCACGCCCACCACGACACTGCAGAAAATTCGCCAGCAGGCACTCGCATCGAAGGCTTGAGGCCCTTATAAGCGCTGTGTTTTTTGCAAAAATACTTTAAACTTAAAATTATTTATATCGAATCCGGAGTCCCCCATGTCCTCAGCCCCCTCTTTCCATTGGCAAGATCCATTATTGCTGGACACCCAGCTCACTGAAGAAGAGCGCATGGTGCGCGATGCGGCACATGCTTATGCGCAGGACAAGCTGGCGCCGCGCGTACTCGAGGCTTTTCGAAACGAAAAAACCGATCCGGCCATTTTTGCCGAAATGGGCGAATTGGGCTTGTTGGGTGCCATGATTCCAGTCGAATACGGCGGCGCCGGCCTGAACTATGTCAGCTACGGCTTGATCGCCCGCGAGGTCGAACGCGTCGATTCCGGCTATCGCTCCATGATGAGCGTGCAGTCTTCGCTGGTCATGGTGCCTATCAATGAGTTCGGCAGCGAGGCACAAAAACAGAAATACCTGCCCAAGCTGGCCCGCGGCGAATGGATAGGCTGTTTCGGCCTGACCGAGCCCAACCACGGCTCCGACCCAGGCAGCATGGATACGCGCGCGGTCAAAACAGCCAACGGCTACAAGCTCACCGGCAATAAAATGTGGATCACCAATTCGCCGATCGCCGATGTTTTCGTGGTTTGGGCCAACTGCTCCGGCGGCCCATATGACGGCAAGATCCGCGGCTTCATCCTTGAAAAGGGCATGAAAGGCCTGTCGGCACCCGCCATTCATGGCAAAGTGGGGCTGCGCGCCTCGATTACCGGCGAAATCGTCATGGACGAGGTTGAAGTCGCCGAAGAGCAGATGCTGCCGGGCGTCAGCGGCCTCAAGGGCCCCTTTACGTGCCTGAATTCGGCGCGCTTCGGCATTGCCTGGGGGGCGCTTGGTGCCGCGGAATTCTGCTGGCACACGGCGCGCCAGTACACCCTGGACCGCAAGCAGTTCGGCCGCCCCCTGGCGGCTACACAATTGATCCAGAAAAAACTGGCCGACATGCAAACCGAAATCACGCTGGCGCTGCAGGGTTGCCTGCGCCTGGGGCGCATGAAAGACGAAGGCACGGCCGCCGTCGAGATCACTTCGATCATGAAACGCAATTCTTGCGGCAAATCGCTGGACATCGCGCGCATGGCCCGCGATATGCTGGGGGGCAACGGCATTTCCGATGAGTTCGGGGTGGCCCGCCATCTGGTCAATCTTGAAGTCGTGAACACTTACGAAGGCACGCACGATGTGCACGCCTTGATCCTGGGTCGCGCTCAAACCGGCATCCAGGCGTTTTTCTAAGACGGCTTGCAAGAAGGGGCAGCCTAGAGCATTTTTGGTTCGAGTGTTTGCCGCGCTGAATGCGTTTCTGTGACTTTCGTTTTGAGCCGTTTTTAGGCTTGGGGTGTGAATTTGGGCTGCCTGTACTGGCTTGAGCGATGGCTTTGGGCTGTGCATTGGTGTGTGGGCGGCGGTTAATTCTATAAAGACGCCGCAGGGTGGGCGGTGCTGTGTAGTCCGGCACGTCCAGCGGTCGTGGTGCTACGCACCCCGACTGCCCGGGTCTGCCTCGTCCAGGCGGGCGTCGGGCGAACTCGCCCGGCCTCGCGAGGCCGGGCTCAGACAGCGCCCGCCGACACCCCCCGCCTTCCCTTCGTCAGCACCCGGCGCTGGACTACCGCCGGACTACACAGCACCGCCCACCCTGCGGCTTGCGTTGAGGAAATGCAGCGAGAGAAGCGTTGGAGTCATGCATCGAGGTATACGTTGGGGCTGTGGGCATTTAGTCAGTCGAGTCATCAATCTCGGTAGATGTAGCCACGTGATAAAGGTACGGGTGCACGCACGTTACCGGTTTTATTGATGCAGGCCCATTAACAGTAAGTGCAAGCACATTGATTCCAGGCATGCCCTAACGTGAGCCGTCTATCGGGGCTTGGGGTCAGGACCGGCGTAAGGCGTGCGCCGGATGCTACCGTAGGGAAGGCGGGGGCCTTCGGCGGGCCCTGTTTGAGCGCAGCCGCGCCAGCGGCGTAGCGAGTTTGGCCCGACGCCCGCCTGGACGAGGTAGATCCGGATCAAGCACGCCGTGCCGGCCCTGACCCCAAGCCCCGATAGACGGCGTCTTTAAATACCAAAGCTACCACAACATCAAATCCCGCAAACAACCCAAACCAAAAACGACCTAGTAACCGCCTGTCATCCAAATTCTTCAGATACGGAAGCGGCAACCCGCCAAAACCCGCGAATTCTTCTTATCAGGGAGACCCAGGCAAGATATACTGCCGAAAAAACACGCAGGAGGTGAAAGCATGAAAGGTTCTATTCTGGATATCAATGCCGGCTCTGGACTCATCGCCGGCGACGACGGTAAACGCTACTCCTTTGCATCCACGGAATGGCGCGGCCAGGTGCCCGGCCAGGCGGGCCAGAAGGTCGATTTTGAAGCGCAGGGCGACACGGCAACCGCCATCTACCCCGACAAAAGCACCGACGATTCCTCCAAAAGAATCCTCGCCGGCATTCTGGCAATATTGCTGGGCGGCCTGGGCATACACAAGTTTTATCTGGGCTACACCAAGGAAGGCGTGATCATGCTGGTGGTGTTCGTCCTGGGCTTCATCCTGTTCAGCCTGCCCTCCATCGTCATAGGCATCATCGCCTTTATCGAAGGGATAATCTACCTGACCAAATCGAATGCCGACTTCGAACGCATCTACGTAACCGGGCGAAAACCCTGGTTCTAGGCGGCATTGCCCGGTGCAACAACCGGAGCCCACAAGGGATACCCCTACGAAACGGATAGCTCATGTCCCTGCGCATGAGCCCCTGCAAACGCATTCCTATTTGCCGTTATCCAGTTCGAACAGGCTCGTGGCCTCGACCTCGAGCACTTGTTCTTTACGCTGATTGAATACCCGCCAGGTCCAGCGCATGATGCCCAGGTCGTCGCGGCTTGATGAAATACGCACCGAATCCACCGTTGCCTCCAGGTGGATCGCGTCGTCGGGACGCACCGGCAGCAGCCAGCGCAGCTTTTCCAGGCCAGGCGAACCAAAAGACTCGGAGTCATGCAGGGCCGCATCGACAGCCATGCGCATGGCCAGGCTACAGGTCAGCCAGCCGCTGGCGATCAGGCCTTCCCACCGCCCCTGCTCGGCGCGTTTGACGTCGGTATGAAACCATTGCGGATCGTAAGCCTTGGCAAAACTCAGCATTTCCTCCTGTCTGACGACCACAGGAGGATGTGTAACCACCATCCCGGCTTTGAATTCGCTGAATTTCATGGCAAAACCTCTAAAAGCAATGATAGATAATGCGCTCCATGTCGCCTGAACCGCTCGACGGCCGGCCAGGCATAATGGACCGCAGGTAGCCTTGAAGTTTAACCGCCCGGAGCAGGAATGGCATTCGCGCCTATCCAGACAGGCCGGACAAGCCGGCCCGCCCTCTATTCGAGAACAGCGCGCCCGACGCTTTAATATGTCTCGAAATGCAGGCGCCCCTGGGATTTAAGCTGGCTATGAACGTCCAGCCAATGCCTGCCCGCCCCTGACACCACATCCTGCAGGGCATCGATCACTCCGGCTTCCATGCCTTTCAGGCCGCATACGTAGATGCAGGTCTTGTCGCTTTCCAGCAGTGCCGCTACTTCGCCGGCGCGTTCGCGTATCAGGTCTTGCACGTAGCGCTTGGGCTGATCGGTCGATCGCGACAAGGCCAGATTGATATCGATGAAATCCTTGGGCAGATTCATAAGAGGCCCGAAGTATGGAAGCTCGCGCTGCGTGCGTGCGCCGAAAAACAGCATGAGCTTGCCACTGAAACCTTTGTCTTTCACCAGGCGCCGACAACGCTCGGTCATGGCGCGCATAGGTGCCGAGCCGGTACCGGTGCAAATCATGATCAGATTGGAGTCTTCCTGATTGGGCATCAGGAACGTATTGCCAAACGGCCCGATAACCTGCACGGTGTCGTTCTTTTTCAGATCGCACAAATAGTTCGAACACACGCCCAGAATGGGTTTGCCATCGTAGCCGGCTGTCACGCGCTTGACCGTCAGCGACAGATTGTTGTAGCGCGGGCGCTCGCCGTCGCGCGGGCTGGCTATGGAATACTGGCGGGCATGATAGGCGCGGCCGGCGCTATCGGCGCCCGGCGGAAAAACCGCAATCGACTGCCCTTCCAGAACGGGAAAAGGCGCATCGCCGAAATCCAGCACGATATGGTGAATATCGCTCTCGGTGTCCTCGTCGGTTACCCGGTAATTGCCCACTACCGTGGCCATCACTGGATTCTTGTGCGTGTACAGATTGACGTAGGGGTGCGCAGCCGACCACGGCGGAATGCTGGCGCCGGCCGAGGTCGAAGGCATGCCCTGCAGATCGTTTGCCGGATCGTCTCCAGAGTCGATCGAAACCGTAATCACCGCGGCCGGCGCAACGGCGGGCGTCTCGTCCAGGGCCTGCTCGGCGGGCAATTCGTTCCAGCCGAACTGCGCGTCCATACCATAGGCCTGATCCGACAGCACCTTGAGCCAATTATCGATGGCGCCCGTGGGGCACGGCGGCACACAGGCCATGCAGCTATTGCAGATTTCGGGGTTCACCACATAATTGTTCGAATCATGGGTAATGGCATCGATCGGACAGGTTTCCTCGCACGTATTGCAGCGTATGCAAATTTCGGGATCGATCAGGTGCTGCTTGATGACGTGAGTTGGTATCGGTGCTGTCATGATTGAACTCCTCATTGCCGGAACGACCGCCCGTCTGGGCTGCAACCCCGAAAATGCAGGCTTCGCACAGGAAGCCTTGTTCTTGAATGTTAATTGAAACGAACGTATTCGAAATTAATGGGCTGGCGGTTGACGCCGATCACCGGAGGCGCAATCCAATTGGCGAACTTGCCGGGTTCAACCACGCGCCCCATCAATGAAGCAACAAAGGCACGATCTTCGGCCGTCGGCAGCCAGCTGTTTTCGTGGTTTTTCCATTGCTCGTCGCTCAACACTTCGCCTTCGGGCGAAACACGTATGCCCGCCAACGTACCGATCTTGCGATTGAATGCCTTGTGCGGTACCCGCAGGCGGAAGGCAATGCCGTTTTTCTCCATGACCTTGTTCCAGCGGCCGATGCCGGCCATCGAGTCGCGGATGAAATCGTCGCGCAAAACCTCGTTCAGGGCATTGAGCATAGGCACTTCGATTTCCCGCAACTGGCCATTGGCGACTTCCAGTACGCGATAGGTGTCGTTCTTGAGCTGATGATCGTCGGTGCGCTTGCTCTCTTCATAGCGGCCTTTCAGGCCGGAGCTATAAAAGATGGCGGCGTTGGAAGATTGATCGGCGCCGAACAGGTCGATGGTCACGCTGTAATGAAAATTCAGATAGCGCTGCACGGTGGGCAAATCGATGACGCCGGCCGCGCGCAGCGCCGCCGGATCGTCGGTCTTGAGCTGGTTCATGACTTCGCAGGTGCGCTGCAAGACTCGCGAGACACCTGACTCCCCGACAAACATGTGGTGAGCCTCTTCAGTCAGCATGAATTTGGTGGTTCGCGCCAGCGGATCGAAGCTGGATTCGGCCAGAGCGCACAATTGGAACTTGCCATCGCGATCGGTGAAATACGTGAACATGTAAAAGGCCAGCCAATCGGGAGTCTTCTCGTTGAAGGCGCCAAGAATACGCGGGCTGTCCTGGTCGCCGGAGTTGCGCTGCAGCAAGGCATCGGCTTCTTCGCGCCCATCGCGGCCAAAGTAGCGGTGCAGCAAATACACCATGGCCCACAAATGACGTCCTTCCTCGACGTTGACCTGGAAGAGATTGCGCAAATCGTATTGCGAAGGCGCGGTCAACCCCAGGTGGCGCTGCTGCTCCACCGAAGCCGGCTCGGTGTCGCCCTGAGTGACGATGATGCGGCGCAAATTGGCCCTATGCTCGCCCGGCGCCTCCTGCCACACATCGCGGCCGATATGCTCGCCGAAATGAGCCTTGCGATTGCCGTCTTGCGGGGCCAGAAAAATACCCCAGCGGTAATCCGGCATTTTGACGTGGTCGAAATTCGCCCAGCCGTCGGGCTGCACGCTCACGGCCGTACGCAGATACACGTCGAAATTCTGGGCGCCTTCGGGGCCCATTTCCTGCCACCACTGCAGGTAATTGGGTTGCCAGTGTTCGAGTGCGCGCTGCAGTGCGCGATCGCCCGACAAGTTCACATTGTTGGGGATTTTTTCTGAATAATTGATACCGGACATGTCTGGAACTCCTTGAGGATAGTCTATATAGTCGCGCAGCCTTCAAGGCCCCGCTTACACGCGATTCCAATCGAAACTGGCCTGCTCGCCCTTGCCATACAACTTGAGTGCGCCCTTTTCGCCCGATGCATTGGGGCGATTGAAAATCCAGTTCTGCCAGGCGGTCAGGCGCCCGAACACCCGGGTTTCCATGGTTTCCTTGCCACCGAAACGCAGATTGGCCTCCAGCCCCGTCAGCGCGTCGGGCGACAAGGCCCGGCGCTCTTCCAGCACCAGGCGGATCTCATCTTCCCAATCGAGGCTGTCGGGCGCAAGGGTAATCAGCCCCAACGCCTCGGCTTCCCGGGCCGACAAGGCGCGCCCCAGCGTGGCACGCACGGCATCGATCGCCGGAGCCTCTTCGTAGAAGCGCCGCTCGATGCGGCTTTGCCCGTTGACCATGGGGTAGTGGCCGAAATTCAATTCGTCGACTACGATTTCGGCGGGATGTTCGGCTTCGGCATCATCCAGCATGTACGACCGATCGCAGGCCAGGGCAAGCTCGAGCAGAGTGCCCACAAAACACGAACCGATTTCAATCTGGGCATACAGCGAGCGCGAGGTCACATCGAGACGCGCCAGGGTGCGCCGCAACATGCCCAGGGTTTCCCGCACAAACCAGTGCCCGGCAAATTTCAAAAGGCTGGCATCGGCCGCCAGCACATAAGAGGCATCACCGGCAGTCTTGAACACCCAGGTACCGATATCGAGTTCATTGGTGCGAAAATGAAGAATGGCGTCATCGAGCTCGCGCGCCATTTGCAGGGGCCACCAGGCGGCACCCTGGGCCTCTATGCCGGCAATGTCTTCTGGCACAGCCCCCTCAGGGGCACGCACCGTCCAGGTGGCCAAGCGTTTTTCACGATCGATCTGCACATCGACATATTTGTAGGAAACGCCGGTTTCGGTGTCCAGGCGCTGCAAGGGCGTGAGCTCCACGCCCTTGCGATCGGCCGGCCTGTCGCTGCCGGCGGCCAGCTCCAGAGCCCGGCTCTTGATTCCATGGGCGAACTGGGCGGGTTTGATCAAATCATCGACCAGGCGCCAGTCCTTGGCGCGCTGGCCCCGTACACCCTCGACCAACGTACAGAAAATATCGGCATGATCATGGCGCACCTTGCGCTTGTCGGTAACCCGGGTCAAACCGCCCGTGCCGGGCAGCACGCCCAGCAAAGGCACTTCCGGCAGGGACACCGCCGAAGAGCGGTCATCGATGAGCAAAATCTCGTCGCAAGCCAGAGCCAGTTCATAGCCTCCGCCCGCGCAGGCGCCGTTCAGGGCCGCCACGAATTTCAGGCCGCTATGGCGGCTGGAATCTTCGATGCCATTGCGGGTTTCATTGGTGAACTTGCAAAAATTGACTTTCCAGGCGTGCGTCGACAGGCCCAGCATGAAGATATTGGCGCCGGAACAGAAGATCCGGTCTTTGAGACTTGTGACCACGACCGTGCGCACTTCCGGATGCTCGAAACGGATACGCTGCAGGGCGTCATGCAGCTCGATATCCACGCCCAGATCGTAGGAATTGAGCTTGAGCTTGTAACCGGGCCGCAAGCCGGCATCTTCGGCGACATCCATGGCCAGCGTCGCGACGGCGCCGTCGAAAGACAATGCCCAGTGCTTATATAGCCCGGGGTGGGTGCGAAAATCGACCTGGGTAGCGGTATCGCTCATGAACAGCTCCTGACTTGATAAATGAATAATAATTCATAGTCTTGAATTTTAATGCATCATATTGCACTTAAATTCACAAGTCAAGAAATCATGCATAAAAATGCATTTTTATGATTTATACAGCCGCACTCATCATCTGGCGCATATGCGACAGCAGGCTTTCGTATGCTTCGGCCAGGCTCTGGTGGCTGGTCGAGCAGACAAAATCAGCCTTGGAATAAAAAGCCTCGCGGCTCGCCAAAATTCGTTTCAAATCGGCCATGGCTTCATTATTGCCGGCCATGGGCCGGAAATCGCCCTGGGCCATGACACGCGACATGTGATCCTCGGGCGTCGCCTTGACCCAGACGGTATAGCAATGGGAAAGCATCAGGTTCATGGCGGCCGGTTCAGAGACCATGCCGCCGGGGGTGGCCAGCACCATGTCGGGGTACAACTGCAGCGCTTCTTCGAGCGCCCGCTTTTCATAACGACGGTACGCGCTGGGGCCATACAGGCTGTGAATTTCAAGAATCCCGCAGCCGGCGATCCGCTCGATTTCCGCACTGAGCTCGACAAAGGAATAGCCCAGATCTTCAGCCAGCATGCGGCCCAGCGTCGATTTTCCGGCGCCCCGCAAACCGATCAGGGCAATCTGCCGCAGTTTATTTTTCTGCCGTGCCGCCGGCTGTTCGCCGAACAAGCCCGTCAGCGCTTCGCGCGCCTGCTGCAATTCCTTTTCCGAGCGGTTTTCAAGCAGCTCGCGTATCAGCAGCCACTCGGGATTCGAGGTAGTTACATCCCCGACCAGTTCGGCAAGAACGCAATTGAACGCCTGCGCAATCTGCAGCAGCACCAGGATCGACACATTGCCGATCCCGCCTTCCAGATTGGCCAAATGACGCTCCGAAACACCGGCCCCCTGCGCCAGCGCCTTGCGGGTCATGCCGCGCATGGCCCGCAAGCGCCGAACCCGTTCGCCCAGCGCAAGCAGATAGGCATCCTTGCCGGTTTCGGGATTGGCGGCAACCAGCGCCAGGTCTTGATCGAATGCTTTATTTTTCACCCAGAATAACCCTAAGGAATCGGATAACATGCATTATAGTGCTTGACACTTCTTTCGAAAAGCCCTAATTTGCATCCATAACCTACGATTTTTTTGAAAAAAGGAGTTGCCGCGATGAGCAGCGTGCAGGAATTTCAGGACGTCATCAAGACAGTCACCGATGCAATCGGGTCGCGCATTCCCGATAACGCTCTACAGACCGATCTTAATGCACGTTTTCCCGCGCACGGCCCGATCTACGAAAAAATTTTCCAATCCTGCAAGAACGGCATTGATCAAGGCTGGATGTGCAAGTACGAGCAAGGCGGCGTTCGTTATGGACGGGTCATCAAGCCGGCCGCGGATCTTGGCGGATATTCAGTGGATGTCGTACAGATGCAGGACCTTGTCGGCCCTCATCATCGTCACCCGAATGGCGAAATCGATCTCATCATGCCCCTGAGTCCCACGGCAAAATTCGACCAAAATCCGGCAGGCTGGCTGGTATATGGCCCGGGCAGCGCTCACAGCCCCACCGTCAGCGACGGCGCGGCCCTGGTCCTTTACCTGCTGCCGCAAGGCGCCATCGAATTCAGCCGCTAAACCCATGCCGCGACGCGGCGGCAGCATCGGCGCTCCGGGTGCCGCAAACGGCATGCACACACATAATCCAGCGAGACAAATATGAACACCTGCCCAAGCGAATTGAATTATGCTCAATATCTCGGTGACATCAACGCCACTCGAACCGGCAAGACCGCATACATAGACGGCCGGCGCACGCTCAGCTATGGCCAATTGGCCGAACGCAGCGCCCGTTTCGCCGGGCTGTTGCAAAAGCTTGGCCTGCGGCGCGAAGAACGCGCCCTGCTGCTGATGCACGATACCGTAGACTGGCCTATTGCCTTTCTGGGTGCTCTCCACGCCGGGGTCGTGCCCGTTGCGGTCAATACCCTGCTGACTCCGGACGACTATGCCTACATGCTCACGCACAGCCGTGCCCAGGCCGTATTCGTATCGGCGGCGCTGCTTCACACACTGGAAGAAGCGATGGCGCGCTGCAATCATGAGGTCAGGCACATTATCGTTGCCGAGCCCGGCCAGCCCCTGTCCGCCCCCTGTATAGACTTCGAAAGCTACACCGGCGCCGCGGCCATACCGGCTGTCAAGACGCGCGCCGACGAGATCGCCTTCTGGTTGTATTCATCCGGCTCCACCGGCCAGCCCAAAGGGGTCGTGCACAGCCACGGCAATCTCTGGCATACCGTCGAGCTGTACGGCAAGCCTATCCTCGGAATCCGTGAAGACGACATCGTGTTTTCGGCCGCCAAACTTTTTTTTGCCTACGGCCTGGGCAATGCCCTGACCTTTCCGCTGTCGGTCGGCGCCACCGTCGTACTCATGGACGAACGCCCCACTGCGCAAGCCGTTTTCAAACGCCTGACAGAATTCCAGCCCACCGTTTTCTGCGGCGTGCCCACTCTGTACGCCAGCATGCTGGCCGCGAAAGAACTGCCGGATCGATCCCAGGTATCGATGCGGGTATGCGCCTCGGCCGGCGAAGCGTTGCCCAAGGACCTGGGAGACCGCTTCACCGAACATTTCGGCTGCTACATCCTGGACGGCATAGGCTCGACCGAGATGCTGCACATTTTTCTGTCCAACCGTGCGGACCAATTGCGCTACGGCACAACGGGCAAGCCGGTGCCCGGCTACGAAGTCGAACTGCGCGACGAACTGGGCGCCCGCGTTCCTCCAGGCGCCATCGGCGACTTGTTCATCAAGGGCCCCAGCGCTGCGCTCATGTATTGGAACAATCAGCGGAAAACACGCGACACCTTCCTCGGGGATTGGCTCAAAAGCGGCGACAAATACATTTGCGACAAGGACGGCTACTACACCTACGCCGGACGCAGCGACGATATGATCAAAGTCAGCGGCCAGTATGTGTCTCCCATCGAAGTCGAAAATATCCTGAGCCGGCATGATATGGTGCTGGAAGCCGCCGTCATCGGCGTACCCGACGCCGAAGGCCTGATCAAGACCATGGCCTTCGTGGTGCTGCGCCCCGGGCATGAGCCCAGCGACGAAATCAAGACAGCATTGCAGAGTTATGTTAAAGAGCATCTTGCGCCTTTTAAATATCCGCGCCAGATCCACTTTACCGAAGAACTCCCGAAAACAGCCACAGGCAAGATACAGCGCTTTCGCCTGCGCCAGATGGAAACCCATACATGACTATGCCCGCCCCGCCCGTCAATCAAGCAAGGCATGTGCAGATCCGGCTCCCGGAGCGCGAACTGACTATCGAATATCTGTTGCTCAACCCCGAAAAAACCTCCGCGCCGCTGCTGGTTTTCCTGCATGAAGGCCTGGGCTCGGTGGCCATGTGGAAAGACTGGCCTGCGCAGGCATGCGCCGCCACCGGCTGCCGTGGGCTGGTGTTTTCGCGCTACGGCTACGGGTCGAGCACACCGCGGCCGCAGGCAGAACATTGGCCGGTCACGTATATGCATACGCAGGCCAAAGAGGTTCTACCCGCGCTGTTCCAGGCGCTGGGTCTGCAAGATGAAAAGCCGATTCTGTTCGGGCACAGCGATGGAGGATCTATCGCCCTGCTTTACGCCGCGATGTATCCCGACGCCGCGCGGGCCGTCGTGGTCGCCGCGCCGCATATTTTCGTCGAAGACATTTCCATTTCCAGCATCGAGGGCGCGCGACAGGCGTATCTCGACACCGACCTGCCGGCCAGGCTGAAACGCTATCACCAGGATCCCGATTCGGCCTTCTGGGGCTGGAACAATGTGTGGCTGAATCCGGAGTTCCGCGACTGGAACATCGAGGAGTATCTGGGTAGCATACGCTGCCCGATACTCGCCATACAGGGCGAAGACGACGAGTACGGTTCGCTGGAACAAATCCGCGGTATCCAGCGTCACGCCGCGCAGACCCGCCTGTGCATTCTCCCCGATTGCCGCCATTCACCGCACAAAGACCAGCCCGAACGCGTCATCAAGGTTATGGATGAATTCATTCGAGCTTCGTGTTTGTAGGGTGAACCTTTGTGGCCATCCGGCATTTGTGTTCTTGAGTGTTCTTAAGCGTTCTTAAGACGCGGGGGTGGCGGCCCAGGCGGGGTGGTGCTCGCATCGTCCGGTCCTG
>NZ_BAAGUZ010000021.1:0-32543 GCF_054781135.1 Paralcaligenes ginsengisoli | reverse complement strand
CCCGGGCAGTCGGGGTGCGTAGCACCACGACCGCTGGACGTGCCGGACTACACAGCACCACCCACCCTGCGGCGTCTTTATAGAATTAACCGCCGCCAACACAGCAACGCTCAGTCCAAAGTCACTACCCAAGCCAAAAAGCGGCTCAAAACGAAAGTGACTCAAACGCACTCAATGCCGTAAACACCTAACCGGAAACGCTCCAGCTTAAAAGCTCTTGGCAGGACAATCGCGTACCTTTCCCCAGGCATTATTCGGTTCGCAATACTTGTTGCGAGCCGCCCAGGCGCAACTGGGCCTGTCGAAAAAGCCTTGCGCGCTACACGCCTGAATTTCCTGACGCAAGCTGGCCTGCCATGCCCTGCTGGTATTCGCAGGCGGCGCGCTGGGAGGCGGAGGCGCTTCTATAGGCTGTATCGGTTGTATGGGCTGCACTGGCTGCCCACTGCTTGAACCCAGGCCGAGCCCGCCCACATCGGCAATACCCACCAGCGGTTGACCTGCCCCGGATGCGGCGATTTGCTTGGCTTCATCCATGGTAATGGTCGTTGTGGCCAGATCGACCGTCGGATTGGGCGGGGCTTGCGTCAGCGACTTGTCGGGAATGGCCCAGGCCACCGGAGGCAAGGGCTCGGGTACCGCCAGACGGCCATCAACCTGCGGCTGAGGCGGCTGAGCTACATAAGGATGGCCATTGGAATCGAGTACCGGCACGGCGGCAACCTGGGATTGGCCGGGAACCGTTGCGGCTACGGGCCCGTGAGCCACCAGCCAGTCTCCCAGATGCAGCCCCCCCCATGTAGAGGCGCCTGCGGCCAGCAGCAGTACAACAAACATAAAACGCCAGGACATTCTTACCCTCGGTCTATAAAGTTAAACCTAGTATAAACTCAGGCCTTTTCACTGAATACCTTGCCGCCGTGCTCACGCATGGCATGAAATTGCACTTTGGGATAGAGCTCTTCGGCCACGCGCAACTGCGCGGGAGAGCTGATCAGAAAGGCTGCGGCGTCGACGACATCATAGGCGATATGCGCGGCATTGGCATCCAGAAACTTGCGCAAAGCCTTGGGATCGTCAGATGTAATCCAACGTGCCATGTTGTAACGCGATGGCATGAGGCGAGCGTCGACGCTGTATTCGGTTTTGAGACGATGAGCGACGACCTCGAATTGCAATTGGCCGATTGCACCGAGCAGCAAAGAACCCCCTGCCGCTTCGGGGCGAAACACCTGGATTGCACCTTCTTCCCCAAGCTGGGTCAGGCCTATACGCAGTTGCTTGGTGCGTAAAGGATCTTTGACTTCAACCGCCTGGAATAGTTCGGGCGCAAAAAAAGGCAGGCCGGTGAACTGCAGGTTTTCGCCTTCGGTCAGCACGTCGCCCAATTGCAGGACGCCGTGGTTGGGTATCCCGATGACGTCGCCCGCATAGGCCTCGTCGAGAAGCTCGCGGCGCTGCGATAGAAAAGACACCACATTGTTGGGGCGCATTTCCTTGCCGGTGCGCGAGACCTTGAGACGCATGCCGCGGTCGAAACGGCCCGAACTGACACGGACAAAGGCGACCCGGTCGCGATGCGAAGGGTCCATATTGGCCTGGACCTTGAACACCACCCCGCTGAACTTCGGTTCTTCGGGCTGGACTTCGCGCTGCAGCGCCGTGCGCGGGCCTGGCTTGGGCGCCAGGTCGACCAGCGCGTCAAGCACTTCCTGAACGCCGAAATTATTGATCGCCGAACCGAAGAAAACAGGCGTTTGCCTGCCCGCCAGAAAAGCGGCCTGGTCGAAACTGGGCGCGGCCGCGTTGATAAGCTCGATTTCCTCGCTGGCTTTGGCAAAGGCATCGCCGAACCGTTCGGCGATGCTCGGGTTCTGCAGCCCTTCGATGATCTCGTTCTGGTCGCCGCGGCGTTCCTGCCCGGCTTTGAAGACACGCATCCGGTCGCGGCGTATGTCGAATACCCCGCCGAACGACCGGCCCATGCCTACCGGCCAGGAAAAAGGAACGGCGTCCATGCCCAGGTGCGATTCGATTTCCGACAACAGGTTCAGCGGCTCCTGGACTTCCCGGTCCAGCTTGTTGATAAAAGTGATGATCGGCGTATTGCGGGCGCGGCAGACCTGCAGCAGGCGAATCGTCTGCGGCTCGACGCCGTTGGCCGCATCGATCACCATAAGCGCCGCGTCGACGGCGGTCAGCACCCTGTAGGTGTCTTCGGAGAAGTCCTGGTGCCCAGGGGTATCGAGCAGGTTCAGCACACAATCGCGGTATTCCATTTGCATGACCGACGAAGCAACTGAAATGCCACGCTGCTTCTCGATTTCCATCCAGTCCGAGGACGCATGCCGGCTGGCCTTGCGGGCCTTGACGCTGCCGGCGATCTGAATGGCGCCCGCAAACAGCAGGAGTTTTTCGGTGAGGGTGGTTTTTCCCGCATCGGGGTGGGAAATAATGGCAAAGGTGCGCCGCCGTGCGACTTCGTGACTGAGACTCATGGGTGGATTTTAGCGTGTGATTCTCTAGTGGCCGGCGCTTGCGCGCCCGGGCACTTATTTGTGATGGCTGAACGTGGCAAGCACGGTGCCGGCCAGAATAAACAGGGAACCGAATGCGCGGTTGAGCCAGCGTACATGGCGCGGGTTGCGCAACAGCTTCAGCACCTTGGATGCCAGGGCCGTATAGAACCCCATGGCGACCAGGTCGGTGAAGCACAGCGTGGCGCCTATGACCAGGTATTGCGGCGTCAGGGAGGCCGACAGATTCAGGAATTGGGGAACCACCGCCAGCAGAAATACCGTGCCTTTCGGATTGGTGATATTGACGAGCCAGCCGCGCGCAATGAGTTCCCGGATTTTAAAAGTCTCGAGACTTTTGGCTTCGACCGCCACGGGCGAAGCGTCGGTGCGGAATTGCTTGCAGCCCAGATAGATCAGGTAGGCCACACCCAGCCACTTGACGATGCTGAAGCCCAGTTCGGACGCCGCCAGCAGGGCTCCCAGGCCGATCCCGACCACCAGGACCTGGCACATAATGCCGCAAATCAGGCCTATGGTGGTCCAGTAACCACGCCGAAAACCGTATTTCAGCCCCGATGCCAGGGCGGAGATGGCCCCCGGCCCGGGCGAAAACGAGATGGCCCAGGATGCGGCGAAAAAGGCAAGCCAGGTGGAAAAGGACATGGTTCGGCAGAGGGAGAGTTTGGAGGCGTTCCGCTAGTATGCCTTATTTGCCCAGAAGTGCGGCGGGGCGTGCACTGGACGGCCGGCTGCTGGTGCGAGGGCGCGCCGCGGCGGCGCCGGTCGATGGAGCTGCCTGGCGGGGAGCGCCGCGGCCATTGCCTTCCTGGCGTGATCGGGGCGCGGAGCGTCCTGTTTCACCTGGCCGGCCGGCATTTCGCTGCGGGCGACCGGAGGTGTTCGAGCGCCGTGCGGGCCGGTCATCGCGCTCGTCGCGTGCGCCGGCCGGTTCGGGCTTGACCAGCGAGGGTGACCAGCCTTCGATCGTGGTGCGGTCGATGGACTTCTTGAGCAGCTTTTCAATGGCGCCGAGCAGCTTCATTTCGGTGCGGTCCACCAGCGACAGCGCGGAACCTTCGGTGCCGGCGCGGCCGGTGCGGCCGATGCGGTGCACATAGTCTTCGGGGACATTGGGCAACTCGAAATTGACCACATTGGGCAATTGATCGATATCCAGCCCGCGTGCGGCAATATCGGTGGCGACCAGCACGGCGACCTTGCCGTCCTTGAAGCCGGCCAATGCCCGGGTGCGCGCGGCCTGGCTCTTGTTGCCATGGATGGCGGCGGCCGACAGGCCGTCCTTGACCAGTTTTTCCGCGAGGCGATTGGCGCCATGCTTGGTGCGCGTGAACACCAGCACCTGGTGCCAGCCGCTTTCACGAATAATGTGGCTGAGCAGATCGCGTTTGTGGGATGCCTCGGTGATGACCACGCTTTGGCTCACCAGCTCGGAGGCGGTGTTGCGGCGGGCAACCGAAACTTCGGTCGGGTTGTTCAGCACGCCTTTGGAGAGTTCGCGGATTTCGTCCGAGAACGTGGCCGAGAACAACAGGTTCTGGCGGGTCCTGGGCAGCAGGGCAAGGATGCGGCGTATGTCCCGGATGAAGCCCATGTCGAGCATGCGGTCGGCTTCGTCGAGCACCAGGATTTCCACGCCGGACAAATCCACGGTTTTTTGCTGGGCATGATCCAGCAGGCGGCCGGGAGTGGCAACCAGGATGTCGAGCGGCTTGCGCAGCGAGCTGATTTGCGGGTTGATATTGACTCCGCCGAACATCACCATGGAGCGCAGCGGCGTGTGTTTGCCATACGTGCGTACCGACTCTTCGACCTGCGCGGTCAGCTCACGGGTTGGCGTGAGGATCAGGCAGCGGGGCCGCCCGGGCTTTCTGAGGCCGATCGGATTTTGCATGAGAAGATGCAAGATGGGCAGGGTGAAGCCGGCCGTTTTACCGGTGCCGGTTTGGGCCGCGGCCAGCAGGTCGCCGCCCTTCAGCACTTCGGGTATGGCCTGTGCCTGGATGGGCGTGGGGTGTGTATAGCCGGTGTCCGAGATGGCGCGCAGAAGGGGTTCTGCCAGACCTAGGGAGGCAAAGGGGATTTGGGTATTCAAGAAAAAAACTCCAGCGACAGCCTATCGCTCGAGTTGAGAGAGACCAATCTAGGCAGACGAAAAAAGAAGTTGAGGGCTGAGAAGGTTCAGCAGGCAAGGCTTGGAACAGCTTGCAAGACGCGCGTTGACTGGCACGACGCGCGAAAGAAGGCATTGTAACGTAGTTGGCGTCGGCGTGCTCATATGATTGAGCGCCACGCGCTTCAAGCTGAAAAAGTAAGGCTTTGTTAAATTGAGCGCGGGCCGGGGCGCTGCCAGGCGTAAAAACTGGCACGAGACAGGCAAGCTGCGGTAATCTCGTGTCTTGATCATTTTCGGCAGGCGTTCCATGAAACGATTCTTGCAATTTTTACTGATGTCTTGCCTTGCTTTGGCATTGTCGGGTTGCGGTTACAACGATATTCAACGTCTCGACGAGCAGGTCAAGACGGCGTGGTCGCAGACCCTGAATCAATACGAACGGCGGGCCGAACTGGTGCCCAAGCTGGTCAATTCGGTCAATGCCTACATGGTTAACGAGCGCGCCGTGCTGACCCAGGTAACCGAAGCGCGTTCCAAGGTGGGCAGCATACAGATCAGTGCCAAAGACCTGGACAATCCCGAGGTCATGAAAAAATTTACGCAAGCCCAGGGTGAGTTGTCGTCGGCGCTGTCGCGCCTGATAGCCGTGTCGGAAAATTATCCGCAGTTGAAAAGCGATGGATTGTTCCGCGACCTGATGACGCAGCTCGAGGGTACCGAAAATCGCATTGCCACCGAGCGCGGCCGCTATGTACAGGCGGTTCAGGCCTACAATCTGGTGGTGCGGCAATTTCCCACTCTGATTACCGCCAAGATTTTCGGCTACCACACCATGGAAAACTATGGCGTGTCCAAGCAGGATCAAATTACACGCGACCCGGAGGTCAAGTTCAGCCTTCCGCAGCCGGCAGGCGCAAAGTAAGCCGGGCGGCCGGCCAGGCCGGCGCGGATCGCGCTGGCCTGGCAATGTGCTTGCCTAGGGGGCAAGGTTCTCGCGGGAGTGGCAAGATTTTTCCAAAGAGGCAAGGCTCCCGTAGGGGTGGCTCTTGTGGCCACCCTCTCTCTCCTGGCCACTTGCTCAGCCCGTTTTTTTGCACACCCCAGGATCAGGCCTTATGGAGGCGAAATGAATATAGCGATGCCAGCCACAATTTCGTGGAAGCGAGCGGGGGCCATGCTGGCCTGCTGTGTCTTGTACCTGGCTTGCCTGGCGCCCTGGGCCCGCGCAGCCGAAGCTCCGGTCCCCAGCCTGACGGCGCGGGTCACAGACCTGACCAAAACGCTCGATGCCGCAACCCAGGCCAGCCTGACGCAAAAACTGGCTGCGCTGGAAGAAAGCAAAGGCGCGCAGATTGCTGTTTTGATCGTGCCCACGACGGGCGACAGCAGCATCGAACAATACGCGACGCATGTGTTCGATCAATGGAAGCTGGGCCGCAAAAAAGTCGACGACGGCATCCTGTTCGTAGTTGCCAAGAACGACCATCGCCTGCGTATCGAGGTCGGCTATGGGCTTGAAGGGGCTGTGACCGATCTGCAGGCGGGCCGCATCATACGCGAGCAGGTCACGCCCTTGTTCAAGCAGGGCGATTATGCGGGCGGTGTGACGGCGGGGGTCGATAGCCTGATCAAGCTGGTCAAGGGTGAAGCTTTGCCCCCGCCGTCGCCGCAGTACAAGTCGGAGCAGGCCGGCGGCGATTCGCCGCCTGTTCATATGTTGCTGCCGCTGATTTTCATGGCATTTGTGCTGCCGGCAACGATCGCGGCATTTGCCGCGGCTCTGTTTGTGTACCTGATGTTCCATAGCCTGGGCTATGCCTTGTTGGGCGCCGTGGCGGCCCTGGTGTTGAGCGGTGTGGGCCGGGCAATAGGCGCTGGCGGGCGCGGCAGTTCGGCGCGCGCCTCGCGTACGGGCGGCGTGATCGGAGGTTTGGGTGGCCTGGGCGGCTTTGGCGGGGGGGGCTTCGGTGGTGGCGGAGGTGGAGGTTTTGGCGGCGGGGGTTTCGGCGGTGGCGGTGGCGGAAGCGGCGGCGGCGGCGCGTCGGGTGGCTGGTAGTGTTTGTGGGCCGGGCCCTGGGCCGCGTCCAGGCTCGTCCCCGGCTTATGGCCGATTTGAAATGAAATAAGCCTCAGTCCGGCAGATCAAGGAGATAGATAGTGCGGCAAGATGGAGGAAAGTGGAAGGAGCTCACGGGGTGGGCCATGCTTGAAGGGCATTGGCTGCGCCGCAAGCACTTTACCCCGCAGCTGTTGAGGCAGATTGCCGATCTTATCAAACAGGGCGAACGCGACCACACCGGGGAATTGATGATTGCGGTCGAGGCCGTGTCTCCGGCGCACGAGCGCAAAAGCCATTTGCGGGCGCTCGAGGTGTTCGGCCGCCTGAAGGTATGGGATACGCCTCACAATACCGGCGTTCTGCTGTATCTGGCGCTGGACAGGCATCATATCGAGCTGATTGCGGATCGTGGAGTTGGCGTACCCAATGCCATGTGGGAACGGGTGTGCGCGCAGTTGCAAAGCCGTCTGCAAAAAGGCGAGTATGTGGCCGGAGTGCTGGCGGCGGTCGACGATATCGAAGCCATTTTGCGGGAACATTGCCCGCCCCTGGCGAAGGGCGAGTTACCCACGAACGATCTGCCTGACGAGCCGGTCATGTTGTAATGGCCCCCCCGGTGGATTGCTCGTGAATCTGGGGGGCTGTCTTGTTGCGATTATTCATGTTCTTGAGACGCGGGGGTGGCGGCCCAGGCGGGGTGGAGCTCGCATCGTCCGGTCCTGGCTTTGCCAGGACTGCCCGCGGCCGGCGCCTGGATCGGGCGGTCGCGGAACTCGCTCACCCCGCCTGGGCCGCCACCCCCGCTTGCGTTGAGGGTTTTGTGTCGCTCAGGCCAGTTTTTTGGCCAGCGACCTGATTATTTGTTCGCGCCGGGGGGTGGGGCTGTAATCGTCGGCCAGCGTTGACCATAAAGGTTGGCTGCGCGCTTCGTTGAGTTCCGCGGGCAGGCGGCCTTTGCGCAAGGCGGTGCCGAAGCCGTGATCTGATTGCCGCCCCGACGATAAGGTTTCATCGTCGGGGTCGGGCGGCAGCGTTATGGGTTCTTGCGCGGCGTGGCCGCGTTGCTCCAGCGCCTGCACCAGGCTTGCCTGGCGCACGGCAAGCAGGCGCAATACCGTGTCGTCGACGCTGAGTTCCCGATAGCCTTTCAGGCGTCCCAGCAGGCGCTTGCCAAAACGGTCGGCGCCCTGCCACAGGCCTCCGACTGCGGCGCCGGCCAGGGCGGCCGCGCCGAGGCTCAGTCCGGCGGTAAAAATGTCGATGGTGGCGCCGGCCGCCGCGCCGGCGGCGACACCCTTGCCCACATGGATGCCCATATCTTTGACGGCCTGCGGATGAAACAGATCCATGCCCCAGCGTTCGCCTTCCAGGGGCAGTGCGTGATGCGGAAAATCCGCGCTTCTGAAGTTATACCGCTTGAGCAGGGCCTTGACGCACTGGTTTTCGCGTTGGCGGATCTTCTGGCGCAATGTATCGGTGGCTTGCAGGATCGATGCGTCGTCGGGCGCGCTGCCCAGATGCCAGGCGGCCACGTCGACGAGTAGTTCGGCGATCAGGCGCGATGCGTCGGTGCGGCGGATATCGCGTTGCTGGGCGATATCGTGCTTGAGCGCCTTCAGCAGGCCGGCATGTGAATCGAGCAGCAGCGCCAGCTTGTCGTAAAGCTGCGCTTCGCCATCGAGCGGCGGGGCGATAGTATCGAATTCGACGATGGCATGCAGGCCCAGGCGGGCAAGCGCTTCGCGCCAAGCATCGACCCGCTGGTGGGGGCTGTGCGTGAAGTTCAGCACCGGCAGCAGGGGCTGGCCGCAACTGGCCAGGATGGCAAGCTCGTCTTTGTGCTTGCCCAGTACCGGGTCGCGGACATCGATGACATACAGGCCCGCATCGCAATCCAGCAGTTTGTTCAGCACGCGCGCTTCTTGTTCGAAGCGCCGTTTGCTTTCGGGTGAATTCAGGAAGCGCCGGATCCGGTCCGGTCCATCCAGGCGTTCGGCGCGTTGCGCCAGTTGATCGAGGTAATCCAGCAGGGCAATCCCGTCTTCCATGCCCGGCGTATCGAACAGTTCCACGGCGGTTTCGTCGTCGATGAGCAGGCGCGCTCCTTCGACGCGGCGGGTGGTGCCGGGGCTGTCCTGAACCTCGCCGAAACCGGGGTCGCGCGTCAGGGTGCGCAGCAAGGATGTCTTGCCGGTATTGGTGTGGCCGACCACAGCCAAGCGCAGGAAAGCGCGTTCAGTCATGATCTGGCGCCTCCAGCCATGCAAGGGCGCTTGCGTCGTGTTCATGAATTTGTTCGGGAGCAAAGCCGGCCGTGCCCAGGTTCTTTTGCCAGATGGCCAGCCGGGTGTCCTGTTCCGGGGGCGCGCCGTGAGACAGCAGCAGATGGGTCTGGGCGGCGATACTGGCCAGGTCGGCCAGAATGGCGATGGTCCCGCGGTCGGGGGTCTGGCGTCCGTCGCACACGACCAGCAATTTTTTGGGAGGATGAGCTTGCAGGCGATCCAGCAGGCTCATGCGCTGCTCGCGGGTATCGATATTGCCGGCGTCCTGAATGGCTGCTGCCAGGCCCGATGGAGGCCAGGGTTCGTCCGGAGGCAACTCGATGCCGACAATGAGCGGTGCGCCGGCCTGATGGCTTGCGGCCTGGCGATGCTCGATCCGGGTTTGGAATCCGTCGGCCGCCGCTGCGTCCGCGTCGATTCGTTCGCTGCTTGGCTGCAGTCGTTCGCGAAGGTTGGCGTAGCCCGGCAGGTTTTCGTCCAGGGTGATCGCGGCCAGATCTTTCCTGGCCATGATGAGCCCGAGAATCAGGCTCAGGAGCCGCGGCAACAGGCCGTACACGAGGACGCAGCCGATGAGCCAGCTGGACCACAAGGCCTGTACGGATTCGGGCAGGCGGTGCAGCCCATTGCTGGCGCGCACCATATCGGCCGGCGGCATGGCGAAGCCGAGTTTTCCAGGTAGCCAGCCTATCAGTGCGGTCAGGTGGACGAAGGTGTCGGCCGACAGCAGTGTGGTTTCCCAGTTGAAGCCATAGCGGCGCGTGGACAATACCGCAAGCAGGGCCAGCAACAGGCTGATGAACGCACCGGTCCATAGGCCATGGCTGATACTGCTCAGAATCCATCGCAATGCGCCATTGCGGCCCAGCACATCGACCAGTGCCCGTGGCGCCAATGCGGCGTCAGGGCCGCGCGCCAGCTTCCGGGTCAGCCATAGCCATAGCTGGCCGAGCCACGATCCGTGCCCAGTCATGCCGAAGCTGAGCAGCCAGATCAGGAATGTAAGACTGTGCAGGCCCAGTATGGCGACCAAGGCCAGCAGCAAATTGACCGACCGGCTGCCGTCGCCCAGAGCCCCCAGGGCTGCGCTGGCCCCCGTAATCAAGGCCGCGATGATCAGGCCCCAAAGCACCAGTCTGGCGCCCCGGCTCCACTGGGCGATGAGGGCATCGAGTTTTTCGCGCTGCGCAAGATAGGTGGCGCGCAGCAGGATGCGCTCGGAGAAACTGTGCCCGTTCAGGCGCGCCCGGCGCACTTCCGAGGCGTCCTCGAGCGGGCCCCAATGCGCTTCCCGCAGGCGTACTGACTCGGCTAGCCAGTAAGCGGAAAACGGATGGGGCGCAGGCATCAGGGTTGTCGGTTCTCGGCGTCGGACGCCGCTTCGCTGGACTGTTGCTCAAGCTTTTGCCGCACCACGGACCTGATTTCTGGAGTGATGTACCGACCGATGATGTACATGGCCGCGGTCAGGACGCCCAGATCGTCGAGATAACCGATGGTGGGGATAAAATCGGGAATGAGATCGAGCGGCAAAAGAAAATAGCCCAGGGCAATATAGATAACCCCCTTCGCCCACAGAGGGGTGTTGGGGCTTTGCAGGGCGTAGTAGAGGTAAAGCGTTTTTTCCAGCGCTCTTTTCCCCGACGATTTGATGTAGCTGCTCAGTCTGCCCCAGAAGTTGTGAGGCATGTATGTATCTTGAGATTGGGAACGACTCATTAAATCTCCCATGGGTAACCGTTGTTCGAAACCCGACTATTGTATCGGCCCTGTAGGGCACAGTCGCCGCAGCCAGCAAAAAGGGCACTCCGGCGAGTGCCCTTTTTGCTGGCACCAGCGGGAAGCTAGCTTTTTTTGACGACCAGGCCGTAGATGAACAGCACAATGATGGCACCGATTATCGAGCCGATCCAGCCGGCTCCCTGACCGGGGGTGTACCATCCTAGCGCCTGCCCCAGGTAGCCGGCAACAATGGCGCCGACGATACCCAGAATGGCGGTCATGATGAGGCCAAGTTTCTGCTCGCCCGGCATAATGGCCCTGGCAATCAGGCCTACGATAAAGCCGACGATGATCATGCTGATAATACCCATGGCGATCCTTTGAGAAGAATGACTGCTGAATGTGATAGACAGCACGAGCTATCCAAGTGCGTCAATCATAGGGGCGGGATGCCAGGTCGTCTAGCACCCACTTACAAATTTAGTGTCAAAAAGTTAAAAAACCGTGAATTTCCCGAATATGACGAAGTATTCACTCAGGCCGGCAGTATGGCGACAGGCGTTTCCGCCTCGACTTCCAGCCCCTCGCGCGACAGGAAATTCAGTGTAGGCATCAGCGACAGCAGTTGCTTGGTGTATTCATGCTGTGGATCGGAAAAAAGCGTTTCCGTGTCGGCGACCTCGAGCAGTTCCCCGTGGCGCATTACACCGACCCGGTCGCACATCTGGCGTATGACCGGCAAGTCGTGGCTGATGAATAAAATCGTGAGCTTCAGCTTTTCCTGCAGATCCTTGAGCAGGTTCAGGATCTGGGCCTGAATGGATACATCGAGCGCCGAGGTGGGCTCGTCGCAAATCAGGAAGCGCGGCCGGGTTGCCAAGGCGCGGGCGATGCAGATCCGTTGGCGCTGCCCGCCCGAGAATTCGTGCGGGAAACGCTTGAGGGCCTGCTCTCCAAGCCCGACGTAATCGAGCAGATCGCCGACGATGGCGCGCGTTTGCGCCTCATTGGCAGTCAATTTGTGAAAACGTATGGGTTCGGCCACGATGTCGAGAATGCGCATCCGGGGGTTGAGTGAGGAATATGGGTCCTGAAACACCATCTGGATCTGGCGCCGGAAGGCGTTGAGCGAGGCTTCGTCCTTGAGCTGGGTGACGTTGGTATCGTTGAAAATGACCGAGCCGCTGCTGGCCTTGTACAAACCGGCGATCAGGCGCGCAATGGTCGATTTGCCCGAACCGGACTCGCCGACCAGCCCGAATACTTCGCCTTCATTGATTGCAAAGCTGACGTTCTTGACGGCATCGAGCATGTAGCGATTCTTTTTGAGGAATGCATTTTTCAGGACAAAGCGTATTCCCAGGTCGCGGGTTTCCACCAGGGGCGTGTCGCCGTGGAGGCCGAAGTCGCGATGCTGTCCAAGCCAGTGAGTGGCGATGTCGAGTTCTTTTTTGGTGGGCGCCTGCACATCTTCGATATACGTCACCATGGGGAAGCGGCGTAGTTTGATATCGGAACGCGGAACCGCCGAAATCAGGCTCTTGGTGTAAGGGTGGTCCGGATTGCCCAGAATTTTCTGGGTAGGCCCCTGTTCGACCAGATTGCCGCGATACAACACGGCAACCCGATCGGTAATTTCGGCGATGACCCCCATATCGTGGGTAATCAGGATCATCCCGACCTGTTTTTCCTTGCACAGCTTGCGCAGCAGGTCAAGGATTTGCGCCTGGATCGAGACGTCCAGCGCTGTGGTGGGCTCGTCGGCAATAATGACTTCGGGCTCGCAGCACAGGGCCAGCGCAATCACGACACGTTGGCGCATCCCCCCCGAGAACTGGTGGGGGTATTGCTGCAGGCGCATTTCAGGCTCGGGGATGCCTACGCTTTGCAGCATTTCGATGGCCCGGTCGCGCGCCTGATGGTGCGACAGGCCCAGGTGCACCTGCATGGTTTCTATCAGCTGGCTTTCTATGGTTTGAAGCGGGTCCAGCGACGTTAAAGGATCCTGGAAAATCATGCTGATGCGGCGGCCGCGAATTTCACGAAACTGGTGCGCTGGAAGTTGATCGATGCGCTTGCCGTCCAGGCTTACCGCGCCTTCGGTCATTTTCCCCGGCGGCTCGAGCAAGCCGATGATGGCGTTGCCGACAGTCGATTTTCCGGCGCCCGATTCACCCACCACGCCGAGGATTTCGCCTTTTTCGAGGGCCAGCGTAAGGCTTTTGATCGCCACCAGCGTACCGTGCCGGCTGGCGAACTCGATGTGCAGCTTTTCTATATCCAATAGTGCCATGCTAACCACTCAGCGAAGTTTGGGATTGAGCGCATCGCGCAACCAATCGCCCAGTAAATTGACCGATAGGGCAAGCAGTACCAGGGCGGCGCCGGGAAAGATCGAAATCCACCATTCGCCGGAAAAAAGATAACTGTTGCCGATGCGGATCAGGGTGCCCAGCGAAGGGGTCGTGGGCGGGATGCCGACGCCGAGAAATGACAGGGTCGCTTCGGTAATGATCGCCACGGCCAGATGGATGGTGGCGATCACCAGAACCGGCCCCATCACGTTGGGCAGAATGTGACGCCGCAGGACGGTAAAAGACCGCATGCCGATCAGGCGCGCGGCCTGTACATATTCCTTGTTGCGTTCGACCATGGTGGCGCCGCGCACCGTGCGCGCATATTGCACCCAGCCGGAAATGCCGATGGCGAAAATAAGCACATACAAAGACAGGCTGTCCTGCGCATCGCGGGGCAGCAGGCCGCGGGCGATCCCGTCGACGAGCAGCGCGATCAGTATGGCTGGAAACGACAGCTGGACATCGGCAATGCGCATGATGACGCTGTCGACGCGGCCGCCCGCATAGCCGCTGATCAGGCCCAGCGTGACGCCGATGACCAGGGAAAAAAAGACCGAGGCCAGCCCGACCAGCAATGAAATGCGCGAGCCGTACAGGATCGCCGACAGGATGTCGCGCCCCTGGTCGTCGGTGCCCAGCAGAAACTGCGAGCTGCCGTCGGCCGTCCAGGCAGGCGGATTATTGGCGTCGAGCAGATTCACCGATGCCAGGTCGAAGGGGTTGTGCGGCGCCACCAGGGGGGCGCACACCGCGCCCAGAATGATGACCAGCGCCACCAACGCCGAGATCATGGCCGCGGGCGAATGAGTAAAGCTGTAAAAAATATCGCTGTTATAAAAGCGGGACCAGGTGTTTTTGGCCATTGTGGGAGACCTTCTAGTTTCTTTGGACGCGCAGTCTGGGGTCGACCGCGAAATACAACAAGTCGACGATGAGATTGATGATCACGAAAAAGAAGGCGATCAGCAGCAGGTAGGCGGCCATGACCGGGATGTCGACCGAGCCTATCGATTGAATGAACAGCAGGCCCATGCCGGGCCACTGGAAAACCGTTTCGGTGATGATGGAAAAGGCAATGATCGAGCCCAGTTGCAGGCCGGTAATCGTGATGACGGGCACCAGCGTGTTTTTCAGCGCGTGGCGGAAATTGATCATGCGCTCGGGCAGGCCGCGGGCGCGGGCGAATTTGATGAAATCGGTCTGCATGACCTCCAGCATTTCGGCGCGTACCAGCCGCATGATGAGCGTCATCTGGAACAGGGCCAGGGTGAAGGCCGGCATGATCAGCGACAGCCAGCCGCTTTTTGTCAGGAAGCCCGTCGACCACCATCCCAGTTGCACGACATCGCCACGCCCGAAACTGGGCAGCCAGCGCAGCAATACGCCGAACACCAGGATCATCAATATGCCGATCAGGAAAGTGGGCAGCGAGATGCCGATGAGCGAGACGGTCATGAAGGTGTGCGACAGCAGGCCGCGGCGCTTGAGCGCGGTATAGATTCCCATGGGAATGCCCAGGAACAGGGCGATCAATGCCGAGACAAAAGACAATTCCAGCGTGGCCGGCATGCGGCTTGCGATGAGCTCGCTGACAGGGCGGCGCTGGCGATAGGAAGACCCGAAGTCGCCGTGCGCCGCCTTGTTGATGAAACGCACATACTGGACCAGAAACGGGTCGTCGAGCCCAAGTTGCTTTTTGAGCTCTTCGCGTTGCGCGATGGTGGTGTCCTGGCCCACCAGGTTATTGATGGGGTCGCCGACGTAGCGGAACATCGCGAATGCGATGAAACCGACAGCCAGCATGACGAAAATGGATTGGAAAATTCGTCGTGCAATGAAATTCAGCATGATGATGGTCTTTAATGGCGACGAGCGTAAAACATCTCCCGGAAAGCTGCCTGAGGGCAGCCACCGGGAGCCGGCATGCCGTCCAGACTGCTAGGGCATGACGACGTTGCGGATGTCGAGCACGTCATCCGCACGTTGTGCCACTTTGATGCCTTTGCGCACGCCCCAGGACATCGGCTGCTGGTGCAGAGGCAGATAGCCGTAGTCGTTGCGCAACATGGTGAATGCCTCTTTGATCAGGGCATTGCGCTTGACCTGGTCGGTTTCGGATTCGACCTTGGCGGTGATGGCATCGATCTTGGGATTGCAGTAGCCGCCCAGATTGAATTGCCCGGCGGCCGTCTTGGGATTGCGGCAGGAAACCAGGTTGACCAGCGAATTATCGGCATCGATCGAGCTGGGAGTCCAGCCTAAAAGATACATGCTGGTGTTGTTGCCGGCCTGCAGCAGGACCTTGGCAAAATACTTGGACTTGGTTTGTGCCAGCAGGTCGATCTTGATGCCCACGCGCGCCAGCATGCTGGCAACGGCCTGGCAGACTTTTTCGTCGTTGACATAACGGTCGTTGGGGCAATCCATTTGCACTTCGAAACCGTTGGGGTAGCCCGCTTCGGCCAGCAGCTTCTTGGCCTTTGCCACATCGGGTTTATAAGGCTTGCCGAAAGACTCGTCGTAGCCGTTGATTTTGTCGGCGATGAGTGTGCCCAGGGGCTTTGCGGCGCCGCGCATGATTTTTTTATTGATCACGTTGGTGTCGACGGCCCGGACGACCGCTTCGCGGACTCGTATATCCTTGAACGGATTCTTGCCTTTGACGTTGGAGAACAGCAGTTCGTCGCGGTGCTGGTCCATGCCGATGAAGATGGCGCGGGCCTCGGGCTCGTTCAGGACGCGGACATTGGGCTCTTTCTGCAGGCGCGGCCAGTCTTGCACGGGCACGGGCTGCACGATGTCCATTTCGCCCGAGATCAGCGCGGCGACGCGAGTCGATTCTTGTGTAATGGGCTGGAAGACAATGTCGGTGACATTGGTGGGCATGTTCTTGTTCCAGTACCCGTCGAAGCGTTTCAATGTGGTTTTGACGTCGGGCTGGCGATCGACAACCATGAATGGGCCTGTGCCGTCTTCGTGCATATTGGCGTAATTGCTTTCGCCGCCCTTCACGTTGGTGGCTTCTGTGGTTTTATTTTTTTCCGCCCAGGTCTTGCTCATGATGTAGAGGAAGGTCCAGTCGCGCGGCAGGATGGGATTGGGCCCCGGGGTGGTGACCTCGACGGTGTAGTCGTCGATTTTCTTGACGTCTTTGGCCTTGGCGCCGTAGCCTTTCATGTCGGAGCCCGGGGTCAGGCTGCGTTTCCACGAAAAAATGACATCATCGGCGGTAAAGGGGCTGCCGTCGTGGAACTTTACCCCCTTGCGCAGATGAAAAATCCATTTTGTGGGCTCGGGGTTTTCCCATTTTTCGGCCAGCATGGGGACCAGTTTCAGGTTTTTGT
Source organism: Paralcaligenes ginsengisoli (assembly GCF_054781135.1). Classification (NCBI taxonomy): domain Bacteria; kingdom Pseudomonadati; phylum Pseudomonadota; class Betaproteobacteria; order Burkholderiales; family Alcaligenaceae; genus Paralcaligenes; species Paralcaligenes ginsengisoli. Next base: position 16,123 of record NZ_BAAGUZ010000021.1, on the reverse strand, counting down.
CGTAGCCCGCCAGGGTTTCGTAGAACCAGCCCTGGAAGCCTAGCGTGAAGGTTTCATTCAGTGACATGGGGTCCAGGGACATCATGTCGCCCTGATAGGCCCAGTGCAGCGTCTTGGCTTCGACGGAATGGCTCAAACCCGCACTGAGGGCAAGCGTGGCGGCAATAGCCGTATGTTGGAACAATTTGGAAAATTTCATCGAGGGTCTCCTGCCAATAATGTGTTTTATCGTTTGACACAGTTTTCATGGGGCTTCGATAACGCGGGTAGCCTTGTCGAAGGTACTTTTTGCTGGAGATCGAAGCTACCGGGGTCTCCAGAATTTGAATCACTTGCGGCGGGTGCGTGTACCTGCCTGGTTTGCGGCCTGCTATGCAGCCAATTGATCGATCAGTTTTTCCAGGAAAACCTCGCATTCCTGAACCTGCGAAACCTCGATATATTCGTTGGGCTTGTGGGCCTGGTCGATGGATCCCGGGCCGCACAATACGGTGGCGAATCCTTTCTCCTGGAACTGTCCTCCTTCGGCGGCATAAGGGACCACACCGCCGCACCGGCAGCCGGAGAGATGAAAGGCGATTTCCTGGGCCGCGCCGCCGTTATCCTGCAAGGGAGGGGCATCCGCGAAGATTTCCGTGCTGATGGAGGTGTCGGGTGCAATGGCTTGCATATCGGGCAGCAGGCTTTGCGCATACGCGTTGAGGCGGTCGAGGTATTTTCGCCAGTTGTCGCCGGGCAGGGCGCGTATGTCCCAGGTGAATGTGCATTCGCGGGAAATAATGTTCAGGGCCGTGCCGCCATTGACGATCCCCACGTGCAGCGTCGTGTAGGGGGGTACGAACTGGCACGCGGGATCGGCTGCCGCCTTGTTTTCAGCCATCATGCCGTCGATGAAGGCAATGAGCTTGGCGGCTATCGTAACGGCGCTGACCCCGTTTTGCACCTGGCTTGAATGGGCCTCGTGCCCGATGACCGTGGTGCGCAGGGCGGCGATGCCCTTGTGGGCCACGATGGGCTGCATGCTGGTGGGTTCGCCCACAATGACGGCGCTGGGTTTGGCGGCGGCGATGGACAGGCGCTCGATAAGAGAGGGGGCGCCGACGCAGCCGATTTCCTCGTCGTAGCTCAGCGCAAAATGAATCGGGCGCTTCAGGTTCTTTTTGACCATGTCCGGCACCAGGGCCAGCGCAATGGCGGAAAAAGCCTTCATGTCGCAGGTGCCGCGGCCGTATAGCCGGCCATCTTTCTGCAGGACCTGGAAGGGGTCTGTGTCCCAGGGCTGGCCATCGACCGGCACCACATCGGTATGGCCGGAAAGCACGATACCGCCTTCAACATTGGGGCCGACCGTGGCGAACAGATTGGCCTTGTCGCCCTTGGAGTTGCTGATTATGTGGCTTTGCACGCCATGCAGGGCGAGGTAGTCCCTGATGTAATGAATCAGGGGGAGGTTGGAGTTGCGCGAGACGGTGTCGAACCCGACCAGCTTGGTAATCATGTCCAAAGACTGAGGCTTCACTTCAAAAATTCTCCTGCACGGCCGGCGCGGTCCTTTTGGGGCAAGTTCGTTCGCGTGTACCGCATATTTCGATAACGAACGATGTTAGCCATGCCATGCTTTAAACGTCAATGATTTTGCCTTGGGGTATGCCCCATGTTGAGCCTGAAATTAGGGTTTGTCTATATGAATAAGCTCCTATATTCAGGGATGTCGGGCCTGCAACAGGAGATAAAACGCCGGTATGCCGGATGGCGAGGTTCGGTCGAGCTTATGCGGGCTTCGATTGCAGGCGCATCGTGGACAGAATGCCGAAAGCGCACAAAGTGGTGCGTTCGCCCTTGCAGGCATGAACTTCCACCTGGCAGACGGTCAGCGTGCGGCCGCTCTTGATAACCTTGCCGGTGGCGACGAAACGTTCGCCGTCGGCGGGTGCCAGCAGGTTCAGTTTGAGTTCGGTTGTCAGGACATCTTCATTGTCTTGAAACAGGCTCAACGCCGCGTAGCCTCCGGCGCTGTCGGCTATGGTCGTCGTAATGCCGGCATGGATAAAGCCGTTTTGCTGGGTCAGTTCGGCGTTGTAGGGAAGGCCGATTTCGACGTGGCCCGCGGAGACCGAGAGCAGTTCGGCGCCGATGGTAACCATGACGCGTTGCCGGGCGAAACTTTCCCTGACGCGCGCCGCGTACTGCGCATGGGCCGGCTTGAATGCGGGTGACGACATTGTTGATCCTCTGGTTTTCGGGTGATTCGGTGGCCGGGTTTGCATGGATTGCCGATTCTGCTGAATTATCCCAGCCCCAATCCGGTCATCATATTGTGATATCGGTAATAGTATTATTTTCGGGGCGGCCTGGGTTTTCCGGGAACGCCTGTTCGTGGATTTCGTGTACGACTTTACGGAGCATTTTATGGATCAGGCGCAATGGACTTCGGTCGACAGCTACTTTACGGATCTTTTGCTGGAGCCGGATCCCTCGCTCGATACGGTGCTGGCTCATAGCGGGCAGGCGCAGTTGCCGGCGATCAATGTGGCTCCCAATCAGGGAAAGCTTCTGTATTTGCTGGCACTGATGAAAGCGGCGCGGCGCATTCTTGAAATTGGCACTTTGGGGGGCTACAGCACGATCTGGCTGGCGCGGGCCTTGCCCGAGCAAGGCAAGCTGGTAAGTTTGGAGCTGGATGGATCGTACGCGGCGCTTGCGGCCCAAAACATAGCGCTTGTGGGGGAATCCGGCAAGGTGGAAATCAGGGTGGGCCCGGCCCTGGATAGCCTGCGCAAGATGGTCGAGCATGGGGAAGAGCCGTTTGACTTGATCTTTATCGATGCCGATAAAGAACACAATCCTCAGTATCTGGAATTGTCGCTAGCGCTGTCCAGGGCTGGAACGGTCATAATCGGCGACAACGTGGTGCGCAAGGGGGAAGTCGTCAATGCATCCAGCAATGATCCCAGTGTGCGGGGTGTGCGGCGGTTCTGCGAACTTATGGCCACCAGCCCGCGCCTGACGGCTACCGCTGTGCAGACGGTAGGCAGCAAGGGCTGGGATGGTTTTTCCTTGGCGATGGTGACGGGCTGAACGCGGTTCAGAGACTTTTGTTTTGAGCTGTTTTTAGGCTTGGGTTGTGAATTTGGGCTGCCTTTTTACTGGCTTGAGCGATGACTTTGGGTTGTGCGTTGCTGTGTAGGCGTGATGGTATTTCTATAAAGACGCCGCAGGGTGGGCGGTGCTGTGTAGTCCGGCACGTCCAGCGGTCGTGTCGCTACGCGCCCCGACTGCCCGGGTCTGCCTCGTCCAGGCGGGCGTCGGGCCAACTCGCGCCGCCCCGCGCTGCGGGTCGTCACTCAAACAGGGCCCGCCGAAAGCCCCCGCCTTCCCTTCGTCAGCACCCGGCGCTGGACTACCGCCGGACTACACAGCACCGCCCACCCTGCGGCTTGCGTTGAGGCAATGCAGCGAGGTATACATTGGGGAAGCTGCGTTGAGCCAATCACAGGCTACGTTGAGGCGGTGGGTGCTTAGTAAATCCAGGGTTTGGCACATCGTGGTGTAGTGGCCACTCGATAGAGGCATGGGTGCGGGCACGTTAACGGTTCTATAGGTGCAGGCCCATTAACGGTAGGTGCAAGCAAGTTCATTCCAGGCATGCCGCAATGTGAGCCGTCTATCGGGGCTTGGGGCCAGGGCCGGCGTAAGGCGTGCGCCGGATGCTACCGTAGGGAAGGCGGGGGCTTTCGGCGGGCCATGTTTGAGCGTAGCCGCGCCAGCGGCGTAGCGAGTTTGGCCCGACGCCCGCCTGGACGAGGTAGATCCGGATCAAGCACGCCGTGCCGGCCCTGGCCCCAAGCCCCGATAGACGGCGTCTTTATATACCAAAACATCCGCTCAATACGGCCCGCCTGGTTTTGGTGGTGTACCGCCCGGCGTCGATGCCTTGAATTCGCCGGCGAGCCTTTCCGCGGCGCGCGCCAGCAGGGAAGCATCCACGCCCACTGCCACGAAGGTTGCGCCCAGGTCCAGGAAGTGTTTGGCGCGAGCGATATCGCTGTGCAGGATTCCGGCCGCCTTGCCCGAACGCACAATGCGCCCTATGGTGTCGTCGATCAGCTTGGCGACCTCGGGGTGGCCGGGATTGCCCAAGTGGCCCATATTGGCGGAAAGATCGGCAGGTCCGATAAAGACGCCGTCCACTCCTTCCGTAGCCAGGATATCGTCCAGCGCATCGACCCCTTGCGGCGTTTCAATCTGGATCAACACGCACATTTCATCGTTGGCACGATGCAGGTAATCGGGAATGCGGTTCCAGCGCGCCGACCGCGCAATCGAGCTGCCGACCCCCCGTATACCGTGGGGGGGATAGCGCACAGCCGCTACCGCGGCAGCGGCCTCGGCGCCCGACTGCACCATGGGTATCAGCAAGGTCTGGGCGCCGATTTCCAGAACTTGCTTGATTTGCACAGGGTCGTTCCACGAAGGCCGCACGACCGCGGCAACCGGATAGGGGGCCACGGCCTGCAACTGCGGCAGCATGGTTTGCAAGGTATTGGGCGCATGTTCGCCGTCGATCAGCAGCCAGTCGAAGCCTGCTCCGGCACAAATTTCGGCGGTGACGGAATGAGCCAGGGCGGCCCACAATCCAATCTGCGGCTGGCCTTTGCGCAGCGCCTGCTTGAAGGTATTGGTCAGGATATCCATGGGTTCAGACAAAGTGGCAGTTGACGGAACCCAGCGGGCCGTAGTCGACATTGAATGTATCGCCGGGCCGGGCAAACACGGGGCGGGTAAACGATCCCGATAATATCACCTGGCCCGGTTCGAGGGCCACGCCGTGGGGAGCCAGTTTATTGGCCAGCCACACCACGCCATTGGCGGGGTGGTTGAGCACGCCCGCCGCGACGCCGGTTTCTTCGATAACGGCATTGCGCGAAAGAATGGCGCCGATCCAGCGCAGATCGAGTTCGCCGATTTTCACGGGCCGCCCGCCCATGACAATGCCGGCATTGGCGGCATTGTCGGAAATGGTGTCGAATACCTTGCGCGGCCGTTTGCTGTCGGGGTCGATCATTTGTATGCGCGCATCGATGATTTCAAGTGCGGGCACCACATAATCGACCGCGTCGTAGACATTGAACAGCGTAACGTCCGGGCCTTCCAGGCGTTTGCCCAGGATGAAGGCCAGTTCCACTTCGAGGCGGGGCTGGATGAAACGCGCCGCGGGAATGTCGCTGCCGTCGCCGAAAAACATATCGTCGAGGAGCACGCCGTAATCCGGTTCGTCGATCTGCGACGATTGCTGCATGGCGCGCGAAGTGAGACCGATCTTGTGCCCCTTGACCCGGCGGCCCTTGTCGATTTTCAGCGCCACCCATTCGCGCTGGATCGCGTAGGCATCGTCGATGGTGATGTCGGGATGGTCCAGCGAGAACTGGCGAACCTGGCTGCGGTTGCGTTCGGCTTCCTGCAGCCGGGCGGCCAGGGCACTGATGGTTTTCTTGTCGAGCATGTAGCGGTTTCCAATGGGGTGCTGTAGAGGGATGGCGGTATCAGGCGGGATCGGCGACCAGTGTATTGACCAGGCGTCCGATGCCTTCGATTTCGGTGACGACTTCGTCGCCCGGCTTGACGTTGACGATTCCGTCGGGTGTGCCGGTCAGGATCAGGTCGCCCGGTGACAATGTCATGAAACTGCTGAAGTATTCGATCAGCGCCGGTATGCCGAACACCATGTCTCGGGTGTTGCCGCGCTGGGTTTCCACGCCGTTGACGGTGGTGCGCAGGTTCAGGTTCATGGGGTCGGGCACATCGTCGCGCTCGACCAGCCAGGGGCCCAGCGGCGTGCAGGTGTCGCGGCTCTTGACGCGCAGATTGGGCCGGTACCAGTTTTCCAGATAGTCGCGCAGCGCGTAGTCGTTGGCTACCGTGTAGCCGGCCACATACTCATAGGCCTGGTCGCGGGATACCTTGCTGGCCGTGCGCCCTATCACCACGGCCAGCTCGCATTCATAATGCATGAAGGCCACATCGGCGGGCCGCAGGGTCTGGGCCCGATGGCCGACAAAGGTATTGGCCGCCTTCAGGAAGCCCAGGGGCTCTTCGGGTGCCTTGAAAGCCAGTTCTTTGGCATGATCGGCATAGTTGATGGCCAGGGTAAAGGTGGTGCGCGGTTCTATCGGCGGCAGCCAGTCGACCTCGTCCTGGGACAGGGTGCGACCATCGGCCAGCCGCAAGCGGTGATCGCCGGCGTCGGTGGCCAGGTGGATGCTGCCTTGGTAGCGTATGCGGGCGTGTTTCATTGGGCGTATTTCCTGCGGGTCAGACGGGGGCGCTCAGGCGGTTGGTCAGGCGGCCAAGTTCCGAAATGCTGATTTCAATGCGTTGGCCGGCATGCGCCAGCGGGGCGCCGGCCGGAACGCCGACCAGCAGAATGTCGCCGCGGTCCAGGCTCATGAATTGCGTGACATCGGCAATCAGCCGGGCCACAGGGCGGATCAGGTCGCGGGTATGCGCCTGCTGCATGCACTGGCCATCGACATGCACCTGGATACTCAGGTCGTCCGGATTCTGGATTTGATCGCGGGCAAGCAGGGCTCCCATGGGGCAGAAGCCGTCGCGGCATTTCTGTTTCATGGGCGGGCGGAAGTAGCTGGAGTGCGGCACCGACAGATCGGCCACGATGCGGTATCCGGCCACATAATCCATTGCCTGTGCTTCGCTGACCCGGGTGGCCTTGCGCTGGAAGACAATGCCCAGGCAGGCGCCGATCTCGACTTCGGCGACGTCGGCAGGCAGCACAATTTCGTCGCCGTCCTGGGCATAGGTGTTGGCCGGCTTGATATACAGGACCGGGGCCTTGGGGGCCGATTTGTAGGGAGGCTGATTGGCGGCATCGCCCAGTTGTTCCAGGGCCTGCCGGTAATTGAGCAGGGTCCCCACCACGATCCGGGGTCGATCGGCGGCAGGTCCGCAGGCCAAAGTGGCATAGTCCGCTTGGGTCGTCATGGGAAAACTCCTTATTTGTTTGCGGCCCGGGCCTTGAGGTAATCCCGATAGTTATTGCTTTTATAGTTGAGGACGGGGTCGGCTTCCTCGATCTGCATGGTAATGCCCAGCGGCCGGGACGCCATGATGGGCGCCAGGGCTTGCTGTAGCGCAGCAAAAATCCGCTCGCCGGCCCGCTGCTTGACTGCGTCGTCGCGGCCATGGCCGATTTTCAGGGTGACATGGACAAAAGCGTTGTCGGGATGCCCGTCGACGATCAGATAGTCGTCGATGCAGAGGGCGCGAGTGCGGGCGCCCGCCAGGGGAAAGACGCTGCCGTCGCCGATGGCGGTGTCCTGCACAGTTTTCATCAAGGCCCGGACATCGATTTCGGGGCGCAGATTGGCTGAGTACTCGATCCATATATGCGGCATGGCGGACCCTTGCATCTTGTAATTAACATGTTAATAATAAAGAAAACCGGCCCGCGCGTCAACGAGCGTTTGTCCAGGCGGGTAGTGACGGGGAGTCTTGACAGGCCGGCGGAAAAAGTAGATTATTAACTAGTTAACTATATTTAAATGCCCGACAGCCACCGACAATAGTCCGGTTGCCTGGCGGCAAGGAGAGCGGCGTGAGCATCAAGCACTGGATCAACGGCAAAGAGGTCGACAGCCAAGACCGTTTTACCACCTATAACCCGGCCACGGGCGAAGCCATAGACGAGGTGGCATCGGGCGGCGAAGCTGAAATCGATGCCGCCGTCGCCGCGGCCAAGGACGCTTTTCCCAAGTGGGCCAACACCCCGGCCAGCGAGCGCGCCCGCCTCATGCGCCGGCTGGGCGAGCTGATCGACAAGAATGTGCCTGAACTGGCCGAGCTTGAAACCCGCGACACGGGCCTGCCCATTTCGCAGACCCGCAAGCAGCTGATTCCCCGCGCTTCGCAGAACTTCAATTTTTTTGCCGAAGTGTGCACCCGCATGAATGGCCGTACCTACCCGGTCGACGATCAGATGCTGAATTACACGCTGTATCAGCCCGTAGGCGTGTGCGCCCTGATTTCGCCCTGGAATGTGCCCTTCATGACGGCCACGTGGAAAACCGCGCCGTGTCTGGCGCTGGGCAATACGGCGGTGTTGAAGATGTCTGAATTGTCGCCGCTGACCGCCGATCAACTGGGGCGGCTGGCCCTGGAAGCCGGTATTCCGCCTGGTGTGCTGAATGTAGTGCATGGCTATGGCGCCACCGCCGGCGAGGCCTTGGTGCGCCATCCCGATGTGCGTGCGATTTCTTTTACCGGCGGCACGGCCACGGGCAAGAAAATCGTCGCCACCGCGGGCGGTGTCAAGAAATTTTCCATGGAGCTGGGCGGCAAGTCGCCTGTGCTGGTATTCGACGACGCCGATGTCGATCGTGCGCTGGATGCCGCCTTGTTCACCATTTTTTCCCTGAACGGCGAGCGCTGCACCGCGGGCTCGCGCATTTTCATCCAGGAAACCATTTACGACGATTTTGTGCGCAAGTTCGCCGAGCGCGCCAATCGCCTGGTGGTGGGCGATCCCGCCGATGCCAAAACCAATGTCGGTTCCATGATCACCCGCCAGCATTGGGAAAAGGTCACCGGCTATATTCGCCTGGCCGAGCAGGAGGGCGCTCGCATACTGGCCGGCGGCCCCGACAAGCCCGAGGGTTTGCCCAATCATCTGAAGCATGGCAACTTCGTGCGCCCCACCGTGCTGGCCGACGTCGACAATTGCATGCGCTGCGCCCAGGAAGAAATTTTTGGCCCCGTGGCGTGTCTGCTGCCGTTCAAGGACGAAGCCGAAGGCTTGGCCCTGGCCAATGATGTCAAGTACGGCCTGGCGTCGTATATATGGACCAACGATATCGGCAAGGCGCATCGCCTGGCGCGAGGCATCGAGGCCGGCATGGTGTTCATCAACAGCCAGAATGTGCGCGATCTGCGCCAGCCCTTTGGCGGCATCAAGGATTCCGGCACGGGTCGCGAAGGCGGCGAGTACAGCCTCGAGGTGTTTGCCGACGTCAAGAACGTATGCGTGTCCATGGGCAGTCATCACATTCCCAAATGGGGCATGTAGGCGCCGCAGCGTCCGGCACGATCAAATTGCAAAGAGCGACGCCGGTCATCGGCACAGGAGACGGAAATGGGAAAATTATCGCTGGCGGCCAAGATTACACATGTTCCGTCCATGTATTTGTCCGAGCTCCCGGGCAAGCACCATGGCTGCCGCGAGGCGGCGATCCAGGGGCATCGCATCATAGGCCAGCGCTGCCGCGATTTGGGGGTCGACACCCTGGTGGTGTTCGATGTGCACTGGCTGGTCAATGCCGGCTACCACATCAATTGCAATAGTCGGTTTTCCGGCATATACACCAGCAATGAATTGCCGCATTTCATCAAGGATATGAAATATGAGTATCCCGGCAATTCCGAACTGGGCCGCCTGATCGCCGAAACGGCCAATCAGCATGGTGTGGGCACTCGCGCCCATGAAATCGACAGCCTCGAACTCGAATACGGCACACTGGTACCCATGCGCTACATGAACACCGACCAGCATTTCAAGGTGGTGTCGATTGCAGCGTGGTGCGCCTGGCACGACCTGCAGGAAAGCCGCCGTTTCGGCGCCGCCGTGCTCGAAGCCATAAAGCGCAGCGACAGCAATGTGGCCGTGCTGGCCAGCGGTTCGCTGTCGCATCGCTTCAACGACAACGGCAGCCCCGAAGAGTCAATGCACCAGATCAGCCGCGAATTCCACCGCCAGGTCGATTTGCGTGTTGTGGATTTGTGGCGCCAGGGCGACTGGAGCACGTTCTGCAAAATGCTGCCGGACTACGCGCGGCTATGCGAGGGCGAAGGCGGCATGCACGACACCGCCATGCTGCTGGGCCTGCTGGGCTGGGACGAATACCGGCGCCCGGTCGAGATCGTGACCGATTACTTCGCCAGCTCGGGCACCGGCCAGATCAACGCAATCTTTCCCCTGCCTTAGCGCGGGGGCTCATCCTGCTTGACCATTCCCACCGCGGCATCGATGTCGCGGTAAAGGCGTTCCAGCAATTCCTTGCCGATCTTGCCCTCGAGCTCCCGGTATTTTTCATCGACTCTGGGGTGCATGTGCTTGATGAGCGTATGGCTCTTTGGAGTCAGCGATATTTCCTGGCGGCGCTGATCGGCCGCCGAGCGTGTGCGCTTGATCAGGCCCGACTGCTCCATGCCGGCCAGCATGCGGGTCAGGCTGGGGCTGAGGATTTGACAGCTGCGGGCAATCTGATTGGGCTCCATGGAGCCCAGTTCGCTGAGCGTGCGCAGCACGCGCCATTGCTGCTCGGTGACGCCGGCTTCATTCAGTATCGGCCGGAAATACGCCATTAACGTTTCACGTGCGTAAAGCAGCAGGTGCGGCAGGTTGCGGTGCTGGAAGGGTGCATTCATGTTGCGATGTTAACAAGAATGGGCTGGTTCGGGTGAAGATCGCATCGGCTCTATTTTCATCTGCACTATTTTTAATAAAGTTACTTGATTAAAAACAAGGCAAATCTTAAACTTGCAATCAAGAATTATTAATGGAGACATAAATCATGAAGAACGGCCTGGCTTTATTCCTGAGCATGCTGGTGCTTGTCTGCCCGTACGCCGCCGGCGCTGCGGCGTGGCCCGAGAAGCCCATCAAATTGGTGGTGCCTTATGCGCCAGGGGGATCTACAGATGTGATAGCCCGGCAATACGGAAATTTTCTACATAAAGAACTCAAGCAGGCCGTCATCATTGAAAACAAGCCGGGTGCGGCGACCAATATCGGCAGCGAGGCGGTAGCCAGGGCCGATCCGGACGGCTATACGTTTTTATGGGGTGTGGATACTTTGGCCACAAACCCGTCTGTGGGCCCTGTTCCGCCGTTCGATGTGCACAAGAGCTTGGCGGCAGTCAGCCTGATTGCCCGCATGCCCGGTTTGGTGGCGACGAATATGAACTTTCCCGCCAAGACCATTTCCGAGCTTATCGCCATGGCGCGTCGAAATCCGTCGAAATACACAATTTCAAGCGCCTCTTTATTTCTTCAGGTGGGGATGCTGGAAAAATATACAGATATCAGCCTGACTCATGTTCCCTATAAAGGCGGAGCGCAGGCGGCCACCGACGCCATAGGCGGGCAGGTCGACATGGTATTTGCCAATATTCCTGTATTGCAAACCTTGACGACATCAGGGAAATTGCGGGCCCTGGCGATTACCTCAGCCAAGCGTAGCGAGGCGCTGCCAGACGTTCCCACTTTGAAAGAAAGCGGAATGCCCAACGGTGTTTTTGGCAATTGGTACGGAATATTTGCCCCAAAGAATACCCCTAGAGACATTATCCTGAAAATGGCCGCGGTCAGTCGGAAATTTGTGGAGGAGCCGACCATAAGGAAAACATTGGAACATAACGGCTATCAACTGGAAGCATCAACGCCCGAGGAACTGGAGGCGATGTTGCAAGAAGATGCTTTGCGCACCAAAGAGTTTGTCCGGCAGAATCCCGGCATGTTCGCAAACAAATAGCCTTTCGATCCGGCCTTGCCGCTATTGCCTGCCCTGCGGGGAAGCGTGAAAAAGGATCGATGCATGATCGATTCCGCGAAAATGCGGCGGGGCGCATCCGACTTATTGTTCAGGAATAAATAGATTGATTTATTCCGGCGGCTTGGCGCCAGAAATTATTTGGCTGGCTGTCGCGGCGGGCCAGCTGTACGCCATAAAGTCGAGAACGGATCGAAACAGCGCCATCTGTTCTTCGCCGATTTTTTCGCCCAGATCGCTTTCCACTTTATTGATGATGGTATGCATGTGCATCAGATAAGCGGCGCCAAACTCGGTGAACGATATCAACGTGGCTCGGGCATCGTTGGGGTCCAGTTTCTTTTCGACAAGCTTCACTTTTTCCATGATGCCGATGACTTGCGTCACCGCCTGCTTGCTCATGCTTGCACGATGGGCGATATCTGTGCTGCGGGTACCTTCCAGCTCGATATAGGGCAGCAGCATGAGGCACGAGTCAGGCAAAACCGGGAATCCGGATTTTTCAATCAAGGCGCCGATTTCAGTGACGAAATTTCTGCGGGCCAGAAGCAATAAACGGCTTACGCCTTTAGGGCGCAGGGATTGCAGTTTCTTGATATTTTTTTTCGAGACCATTTCTCGCAATTCAGCCAATTTGTCCTGATCAGCCCCAATGGCCTGCCTGCTTGCATAGTAGCAGAATCCATCAGGGTCGAATCATTGGGAAACTCATGGCGATGCCCGCTTTTTTTTCGCTATGCGGCTAGGCGGCGCGTGTACGAAGTGCTGAACTCCCGCGTTTGCGCGAAGATCGGCGGCAACGAGCGGCCATTGGGCAGGGTGATCCAGGTGCGCAGCAGATGCCGTTTCAGGGAATCTTCGGCGTGATCCTGGTATTTGGTGCGGGCATGAAATATTGAGTAATTGTTGCCAATCTGGACGTCGCCTGGTTGCATAGAGAATGAGAGCTGTATGGACGGATCATTGCACAATTCGTCGATCAAATCGATGGCCTCGATCTGTTCCTTCGTCAATCTGGGTGTGTTCGGAAAACGTTGCGCAGTCTCAATGTATTGACGCTTATAGAGAGCGCTGAGTTTTCCCTCAAAAAAATTCATGATGGGAGAGGCCTGCGTCTGCCGGCCGTCTTTGTGCTGAGAACGGGTATCAAAATAAAATGGTTCCTGCAGCACTTTGGCAAGTTGCGGATCCCGCAGCAGGATTTCATTGAAGAGTTGCGACACGCTGACTAATTTGCTGACTCCTCCTGAAACGGCCGTTTTAAGGCACAAGAGCATGAAGGCATCGCCGCCATCATTGTGGAAAGTCAGTTCGTCATCGGTTTCATAACCGCGGGTAGAACTGTTTGCAGTCACCTTTTTGCCAGTATTCACAACACTATGCATCAAATTTCCGGCACGATCCTGCTCTTGGGGCGAGCCCAGCAGCAGCGACAAAGCCCAGAGCATTATTTTGCTCTGTTCCAGAGAGTATCGTTCTACCGGCAGGCCGCGCAGCACCTGGAATCCGCGGCCATCTTCCAGTTCGATCCGAATAGCCTTGAACTTGGCTTCCAGTAGGGGCATGGAGAAATCTTTATGGCTTACTCCAACAGGATTTTCATAGTGTGTGGCCAGACCTTTTATGGTGTTGTCCAGTTCGTTCAGTTCCGCGTTTGAAAACTGTGCGATCCAGCCCTGTTCGCCTTGCATATCCGATCCGCGCCATACATCTGCGCTGCGCAAAGGCGCATTTAAAAGTGTGCTGTTTGTCATGGCTTCGGTTCTCGATGGAAATTTAGTCAACATAGTTTACTAAATTTGTGGAATTACGCAAGCCTGGAGAGCAAGAATTGTTGTGTTTTTGAGGGGCCTGGGGCTGTAGGCAATATGCATTCATACCCTTTTTGGAATAGAGCCATCGCAGTGCAGCGACGGTCCCCACTTCGATCTTGGCACCTTTTCAAAAGAAGATTAATCTGGCGCTTCTTCCCTGAAGCATCCCGTATCGAACGTCGAAGGACCCTGTCAGCCTTATGGATGAGTGCCCTCCACCCTTTGTTGCGCCGGTCGATGACGGCAGGGCCACTGAGCGCCTGTTTTTCGCTTTATGGCCTTCCCCGGAAATCGCGGCCGAACTTGCAGGCTGGGGGCATGCCGCGCATTCCCTGTGCGGCGGGCGCATCATGCAGCCCGAAACCCTGCATATGACGTTAGCCTTCCTGGGAAATACTCCCCGAGTCCGGGTGGATGAACTGGTTCATGTCGCCGCCGATTGGCCGGTATCGCTGGGTGCATTGACCTTGCGGCGTTTGGGACGGTTCAAGCGGCCCAACATTGTCTGGGCCGGTCCGGCGGACGGCGATACGGATCGTATCGCATGGCTGGACTCTCTTTACGACATGCTGTGGATACGCCTTGAATCCATGGGCTGGCACAGGCCCGAGTCCGCCTTCCGGCCGCACGTGTCCCTGCTGCGAAATGCCGGGCCGGGCAAACTGGATAGCCTGTCGTGTTCCCCCATCTTCTGGCGGCCGGAGCAGTGTGTGCTGGTTGCCTCCAGGCCGAATGTGCCTGAATCACGCTATCAGGTGCTGGTGCGTCTGCCGATACAGGAATAGTGGCGATTTTAGGTGGAGGCCATGAGCGCAAAAATGAGGTTTACAGGTCGCCCGGTTCTGCGTTGCTGTCGCGGGCGCTTGCCGGAACTTGCGGCGCCAACGATTGGCCGTGGCCACTCGGCATCGCTTGGCGAATGCACCTTCAGTACCTACAATGGCTGAAGCGGGCTCGCCGGGAAGGCTGGGATGGGTGGCGCAATGAGCAATAATTTGGCTGGATGCAATGCCTGAAAAATTAGGGATGGTGGCGGTTGTCGGCGGCGGTGTCATCGGTGTTTGCCTGGCCTACGAATTGCGCAAGCGCGGCGCCGAAGTTACGCTGATTGATCGTGAAGAGCCCGGTAGCGGCTGTAGTTTCGGCAATTCCGGAGCCATCAGCCCCAGTTCGATCGCGCCTCTGGCCATGCCTGGCGTACTGAAATCCGTGCCGGGCATGCTCCGCAATCCGGAAAGTCCTCTTTACCTGCCTTGGGGTTATCTGCCACAGGCGCTGCCTTGGCTGGGGCGCTTTGTCTGGTCGGCGCGCCGAGCCTCGGTGGATGCGTCGGCCAAGAGCCTCGCGGCTCTGCACGAGGCCGCGGTAAGCCGGCATCAAGCTTTGGCACGCGAGGTAGGCGTGCCGGAGCTTATTTTGCAGCGCGGCCATTTGCATCTTTATCCAGACGAAAACACGTTGGCGAAAGACGCCGCGGGTTGGCGCCTGCGTGAAAAATACGGTTTTCAATTTGAGCGCATCGATCGCGACGGCATTGTCGCGCTAGAGCCCGGTATAAATCCCCGCTACCGTATTGGCATGTTCCTGGCCGATCATGCCACGGTAAAAAACCCCTATCGTTATGTGCAGGCGATCTTCCATAAGTTTCTTGAAATCGGCGGGCAGGTGTCGCGTGCCGATGTGAGGGCGCTCCAACCCGCGGCGGCCGGAGGCTGGCGCCTCGATACGGCTGCGGGAGCGCAGACCGCGCAGCACGTGGTGGTGGCCGCGGGAGCCTGGTCACGTCGGCTGCTTGATCCCCTGGGTGTCAAGTTGGCGCTGGAAACACAGCGTGGCTACCATGTCCAGTTTCAGGGAGAAAGTTCTCCGGTCTCGCGTACCGTGGTGCTGGCGGATCGCAAAGTATTTGTAGCTCCCATGGAAGCAGGCTTGCGGGTAGGGGGTACTGTGGAGATCGGTGGTCTCAGGTTGGCCCCGAACCCGCGGCGTGCCGAGGTGTTGTTGCGCATAGCGCGGGAAACTTTCCAGGGGCTGGAGCACCAGCCTTTTTCGACATGGATGGGGCATCGTCCGTGCATGGCGGATTCTGTGCCGGTTATCGGCCCCGTGGCCGGCCGGACTGGGCTTTGGCTGGCTGTGGGCCATGGACATCTGGGTTTGACCGATTCGGCGCATACCGCCGAACTGATTGCGAACAGCTTGCTCGGCGATCGATAGTCCGCACCTTTGCCATTCATTTTTGGCGGCGCCTTGCAAGTAAAACGCTTGGCCGGTCTTGCCGAGTTGTGTCTGGGGCATTTTTGGATTGAGTGTTTATGGCATTGGATGGATGGGGTATTGGTATTTAAAGACGCCGTCTATCGGGGCTTGGGGCCAGGCCCGGCACGGCGTGCTTCATCCGGATTTAGCACGTCAAGGCGGGCGTCGGGCGAACTCGCGTCGCCCCGCGCTGCGGGACGACGCTCAGACAGCGCCCGCCGACTACCCCCGCCTTGCCGAGCTAAATCCGGCGCACGCCTTACGCCGGCCCTGACCCCAAGCCCCGATAGACGGCTCGCGTTGTGGCATGCCTGGAATCAACGTGAGTGCACTCGTACCTTTATCACGTGGCCACATCTACCGAGATTGATGACTCGATTAACTAAACGCCCACAGCCCCAACGTATACCTCGATGCACTTCCGTAACGCAGCCGCAGGGTGGGCGGTGCTGTGTAGTCCGGCGGTAGTCCAGCGCCGGGTGCTGACGA
>NZ_BAAGUZ010000020.1:0-73486 GCF_054781135.1 Paralcaligenes ginsengisoli | reverse complement strand
GGCACCACTTTGAACTGTTTCAAACGCCGCGACTAGGCGGCCTTCACATGACGCTTACGCTGAATCTGCATTTATCTGCGTTTGTCTCTGGGAAATCGTCATCAAGATAGCTGAAGGACATATTCCGCGCATACGACACCAGCCTGTCCTGTTTCAGACTCACGTGCTCCCAGGCATGCGCAAACTCGTTCCTAATCTTGCGTAGGTACTCGAAATCTTTGAACTGTTCTTCATTAATTAGGCCGAGGGCGTAGCTAGCCTTGATCCGCGATGAGAATGTACCCAGCGGCGCATTGAAACCGGTCAGCAAATCCTTACTCGCCGCGACAGGCAGCATGAAGGCTTCGATCAGCCGTCCCAAGGCCTCGTTCGCGAATGCGGCCAACGACAGGATCAGACTACGTTCGTCGTGGTCGTGCAGTGTTCTCGTTAGCCGATTCAGCGGGCCAAATACGTCATTTTCTATCTCTGAGTGTTCATCCGTCTTTAGAGTCGGCATGTTTATCCTTGATGTTCCCAGATAGGAAGTCTCATTGAACCATCGCGGCTTGACGGCTGTCGAGTTTCAAAGCAAGTATCGCGCATCGCTGAGAGCTGGGCGTCCACTTTGCATCAATAAATCGATGGGAGCGGAGGTTTGCCCCGGGTCTCTGGCAGTCAGGTACGATAGACGACATTCGGCCAGGAGTGGACCTTGGCTGTTGCTACCCTTAGGAGACATTCAAGGCTGATATTATGCTAGTGTATTCGGCAACGCTTTTCTCGTCTTGTTAGCAGCCTTCGTCGCTGAGTTTACTTCGAAATCCCGAAGCTACGACGGTTTCCGGCGATATGACTGTCCGAAGTTGGGGAGATAGGCGCAGAATTTATACCTCAAAGCCATCTCCCTAAAACACAGTTGGTTTTTTCGAAGATCATCATGATTACTGAATGTCCGAACTGCGAATCCAAAGTCGATTGTGAGGAAAAGGGGACCTAACCGATGTAGAAGTAATATGGTTACGCGTCTATGCTGTTCCCACTATAGGCGGAGATGAAGATTTCAGGAAATTGCATGAACATATTCTCCAACCTAAAGCCGCATACATCGGATCGCCGTTAGAAGAAGTAGAGGCTAAAGCTCTACAGAAGAGTTATAGAGACTACCTAATTAGACTTGGTCTGGTTACAGCTCAGATTTCAAAGAACCGCGATGGGGCTCCCGAGTTTGATAGATTCTCTGGCGATTTCAAGATTTCATATCATCACACGAGCGCACTGGGTAATCTCTTATTGCGGCAAATTGGGCTAGCTCCGAAGGAGCAAACATGATGCCGAACCCGGCGCTCAACCCGGCCAGCGCACCCCTATCTCGGGCACTCTGCTGCGTTGGCTTCTGACGTCAATAACACCACTATTGACGTCAAAATCTGGCCTTGCAGAGCATTCCGATCTAGGGCGCGCTGACTTGGATGAATTAATCAGCGTTTCCTTAGCTCGATGTTCCTGAACGTCCACTTTGCCAAACTACCAACTTCTGCAACGGGTCGAGGCTGTGTGAAAACTCACCAAACTAATGAAAACAGGGGTCTTCGACCTCCTAGTGATCTCAGAAAAATCGCTCCTAAGCCGATCTAAGAGACTGCCTTTCTGCCTTCGGCAGCTGCGTGATGCGTTTTCACACAGCCTCGGTCGGTTTCAGACGGAGGTCATGGCCTTTTAACGGCCAAAAACTGACCTTCTAATAGCCAAGATGACCGATCGCTTGACGACTGGTATTGTACGTTCGGAATAAACGTACCACAGGAAAAGCCACTAGCGAGTGTTACAGAGACAACCCTCTGAGATGTCTATTTGCAGACTGTGATCTATCATGATTGCCGAGAATAGGAGACATCATGGTGTATCAGCAATTTGGCGAACTCACAGGTTTGGCAACCGAAACAAGAGCCCTTCTTTGTATTGATCAAGATCGTCCCAACGAGTTTTTGATAACCGTTCTTCCGCGAGGTGAGTCACGATTTGCAGTGCTTGCGTTCGTAGAGGACCTAAGTGCGAAACCCATAAAACTCGTGCCTCAGAATTTGCTCAGGCCGCAAGCAAATGGTGGCCTAGTCTGCCCGCCGCTCCAACCAATTGAACGCCAAGCACTCACTAACTGTGAGATTCTCCTGACCGCAGCGAGCGACGGTAGCTACAGCGGCACTTGGAAAACAGCAGACAAAGCCGGTACGCTCTCTTTTCATGCACCGCAGCATCAGTTGAGTATTGAAGTCGAGGTCCTGCCTGATTGGCAAGGATTCAAACAGTGGGCTTCGCATGCACACTCGCAACTTGACGTTACACTTTTTCGTGGCCATGGAAGCAACAAGTTTGAACTTAGTACAACGTTTCACCGTATAGGGCGAAATCGCATGGAGCGATACTGTGCGGACACTTTAGCGCGCTTTCACAGCGAGGTTGAGGCTGAACTCAGTATGCGTTTAAATATGAATGACGGTGCAGATTATTCCGTTGTCCTTGGACTAGCGCAGCACCACGGTCTTCCGACACCAATGCTCGACTGGACAAAATCACCTTACGTGGCCGCGTTCTTTGCATTTTCAGATGCCTTGGATGCCTCGCACCGTACGAATGAGAGCCATGTCAGAATTTTTGCATTAAGCCGGCAGTTTGTGAACTCTATGTCGCCGCCCAACGTCGTGCTGACGTGGCCAGAACCGTTCGTTGCTTCGCTAGCAATTTCCTCACGTCATAATGCTAGACTTCGCGCCCAGCAAGGTCATTTTCTAGTTACCAACGTCGCCAATTTGGAAGAGTGGTTATGCAAGATGGAGCATGATTCCGGTCAACGGTTTCTATACGCCGTCGACGTTCCAGTCAGCTACGCTGCTGAAGCGCTTCAAGACCTGGCGTTCATGGGGCTAACTGCTGCCACTATGTTCCCTGGGCTGGATGGTGTCTGCCGGACGCTGAGGCACGAAATGGAGTTTACAAAGCCTGTCGCGAAAACGCCTAGTCTACCGGCACCAGATCAAGTAAGCGATAATCGGCCTAAAAATGACGCTGACACCCCCTCCATCGGCGCTTAGATCACGTTGCAGTCATGCGAAATTCCTTCCCCCCCCTTTCTGAACAGCCGCAACGGGTCGGTTTGGGCCACTGGTGATAGGTTCAATCGGCAAGGCCATAAACATCGCCAAGAGCCCAAATTTCCGGGATTCGAACTACGCACCTAAAGGCAAAAAATCGACTCTAGGGCGCATCAATACTAGCTTTACGTGTTTTTGAGAGTTCCAAACTGAGTGAAAGGAATTCCAAACTCAAAGAAAATCGACAGAAGTTCGACAAATTTGTCGATTTCCATTGGGTTTGAACCTCACCCCTATAAAAATCAACAACTTACAGGAGATCTGCCATTGAGATTGAAACCCGCTAGTCGTTTAGTTTGGAAGTTTCCGAACTTCCCACCACTTAGTTTGGGATTTTCCGACAATCCACATCTTCGCTCAAATTTTCAACGAATAGCATGGATAGCGGCCCTTCAGTTTGCTTGTCTTTATCGGCTTCGTCCACGCAATTAGATTCGTGGCAGATATTAGTTTTTGAGGTGAATTCCGAAC
This sequence comes from Paralcaligenes ginsengisoli, assembly GCF_054781135.1. Classification (NCBI taxonomy): domain Bacteria; kingdom Pseudomonadati; phylum Pseudomonadota; class Betaproteobacteria; order Burkholderiales; family Alcaligenaceae; genus Paralcaligenes; species Paralcaligenes ginsengisoli. Next base: position 69,884 of record NZ_BAAGUZ010000020.1, on the reverse strand, counting down.
AAATGCGCCATCAGTGCTTCTTCGCCCCGGTGAGTTCGATAACCTCTTTCCATTTGCGGGCCTCGTCTTTCAGAAACGCTGGAATCTGCGCCCGTGGCATGCTCATTGGCACCAGACCTAACCCTAATAAGCGCTCGCGCATCTTCTCATCCTGCATGACTGCTGCAACTTCTTTCTCAAGGCGCTGCTTTGCTTCATCCGGCACTCCCGTAGGCGCCATCAAAAGAATCCAGCCCTGCATATTGAAGTCATTGAGACCTTGTTCTGCAAGGGTCGGCACTTCAGGCAGGCTCGGTATACGCTCGGCTGACGTAACTCCGATTGGTTTGACGCGATTTCCCTGCAAGGCCGAGGCCAAAACGGGTAAGTTGTCAGACATGAAGTCTATCTGCCCTCCAATCAGGCCTGTAAGGCTTTGCATCCCACCTTTATACGGGATATGCATGCCCGAGATACCGGCATCATGCAGGAACTTAGAGATGACGAGGTGCGGCGTCGTTCCCACTCCAGGAGTGCCATAGGTTAGATTCTGTCCTTGCTCTTTTGCATGCTTGATAAGGCCTCTCACCGTATCGAACGGCTCATCTGATCGGACCACCATCACTTGCGGTGCCCAGGCAATCGCGGCTATGGGCTCCAGATTCACAAGAGGATCATAGGTCATCGTTTCTGGACGCAACGACGGCACAATCGCTAAGGGACCTGTTGAGCCCATGACCAGCGTATACCCGTCAGCGGGCTGTTTGGCCACAAAACCTGTGCCGATAGTACCGCTGGCGCCGACCTTATTTTCAACCACGACGGCCTGGCCTAGGCGTGGCGAGAGCAACTCCGCCAACAAGCGCATTGTAACGTCAGAAGAATTGCCGGACGGAAAGGGCACCACGATCTTGATCGGGTGCTCTGGCCACGCTGCCTGGGCGAGCGTGGCGGTAAATGTCAAGTAACTGAAGGCTAATCCAATGGCGAGAACTTTGCGTAGCTTCATAAGATATTCTCCAATAGTCGTTTTGTTTGTTATGCTTCTTCAAGGACATACTTGCTCGCCCCCGACAGGTCGCCGAGTCGTTCGCCGCCACGCATCTGCTCACCGTTTTTATCGCCGCGAGACTGTTTTTCCAGCGCCATTTCGGACACTTCAGCGACTTCGGCTCGGGGAATGATAAGCACACCATTTTCATCAGCCAGGATAATGTCGCCCGGGCAGACGACAGCGCCCCCACATGCCACAGGTTTATTCATCTGTCCCCCGATGTTGTAAATCCGGGTGGTGATGGGCGATATGCCTCGGGCCCAAACAGGAAAACCGAGCTCTTCGAGTTCAGAGGGATCCGTGCACATGCCATCCACGATAGCGCCCACAGCACCCGCTAGCACAGCGCCAAGCGCCACGCCGCCGCCCAGACAAGCATGCTTTTGATCGCCCAATCGGTCGATAACCAACACATCTCCTGGGCGCAGCAGCGTCAGGGCGTGATGTAGTAGGGTGGAATCCTGCCCGGGCAGCGACAAGGTCACCGCAGTGCCAATTATCTTGCGCGTATGGTTTACTGGCTTGATGTCAGGGGCCATGAATCCCCAGTGACGGAAGTGGCCAACGGTAGCGGTCTGCACCGCTGATAACATGTCGACGTATTTCGGATCCAGTGCAGCAGGCATGGGCTCTAGGACGAATTTTTTCACTGAAGCACCTTTTGTTTGGCCAAGGGAATTTCCTTGCGGACTTTATCGATTAACTGAATATCCAACCGGGCCGTGGCAAAGCCGTCGCCGTCGGAGCACTTGGCGATAACGTGGCCCCAAGGGTCGACGACGAGTGAATGCCCATAGGTATATCGCGTCTCGCCATTTTGCGTAAAAGGTCCGTGCGAACCGCAGGCCACCACATAGCTTTGCGTCTCAATCGCCCGCGCCCGACACAATACTTCCCAGTGATCTTTGCCCGTTTGTAAGGTGAACGCTGCGGGCAACATGATTACATTGGCGCCATTGCTGACAAGTCGCCGAAAGAGCTCAGGAAACCGAAGGTCGTAGCAGATGGCCAGGCCGAGGCGAAAATCGCCCACGTCAGCTGTGCTGATCTCCGAGCCAGCTGCCACCGCGTCGGACTCCCCATAACGCAGCCCATCCGGAGTGAAGATGTCAAACATATGCATCTTCCTATACCGCGCAAGCTCCTTGCCGTGGGGATCGAACACCACGGTTGTGTTGAACACGCGTTCCTGATTGGGAACCTTCTCGTAAAAGCTGCCTGAATGAACGTAGATGCCGTATTCAGCGGCCATGCGGGCGCAAAACCTATAAGCTGGGCCATCAGTTTCGGGCTCGCCCGCTGCCACCTTCTCTTGCGCGCTGCCGCCCGCCCAATCAAAGTGCTCGGGAAACACAATCATGTCGGGGGTGTCTTGTGTAACGGCACTGCGCGTCAGTCTTTCAGCTGTCGCAAGATTCGCTGCTTTATCCGAAACGGAATTCATTTGAATGACGGAAATTTTCACTACCATTTCTCCTTTATTGCCAAGCAATTCTTTTGCCGACCGATTCGCAATAATTGGCCGCGACGTCACGCGCCAAGGCCGCCACCGCTCTTGCTAGGCCCTGGCCTTGGTCGCGCAAGAACACCGCCTGGTAGTTCACTGAAACGAAGGGTCGTTTAAGCTTGATGGGAGCCAACTCGCCGGAGGCGATCTCCCGTTGCACGATGGCTTCGGGAACAGCGGCGATGCCGATACCGGATATGGCAAGCTGAAGATTGGTGGGAACCGCATTCGACACATGGATGATCTGTGGACACACGCCGCAGTTTTCGAAATAGCGGTCGATGCGAAGTTGAGACCGCGTCCCGGGCGGATAGCCAATAATAGGGTACTGGGCTAGCTCTTCAGGAAGTGCTGCATCGGCAAATTTCAGTTCCAATTTGGGGCTGGCGACAAAGGTCATAGAAAATGCGCACAACGGTACACTTTCGAAACGCTCGTGTACCGATTCGCTATCGGCACCTAGAACAAGATCGACTCGGCCTATTTCCAGTTCTTTGAGTAGTCTCTCGGTCAGCTCGGTCTTCAAGCTAATCGAGATTCTCGGGTAGTCCTGTCGCAGCGTATCTACAAGTCTCGGCAATATTGTCGGAATCAACGTGCTGGTCATTCCAATTCTCAATGAGCCCACCAGTTTGTTCGGATCAAGCATGGAGGCACGTAAGGACTGGTGGGCACTTACAATGCGGTCGGCATGCTCTAAAAAGGTCACGCCAACGGAGGTCGGCTCAAAGCCGTCGCCCCCACGTATGAAAAGGCAAACGCCCAGATCCTGTTCGAGGTTGGATATCCGGCTCGATACAGCCGCCTGCGTAAGGCAGAGCTTTTCGGCCGTAGCCTTGATGCTTTTTAACTTGGCCAGCCACAGCGCCGTTTCAAGAAACCGAATATTCATTAAGCAGTGCTACCTGTACGCCGGCACTAGACTGGGCCATCACCGGCAGTTCACCTTCCAATGTAGTTCTATGCATCGTCCTGACGTATTTCGTATCGTCAAAGCCGGTAGCGCAGTGTTGTGTGCAGCGATTGTCCCAGAGCACCGCATCGCCAGATGACCATTTGTGCGTGTAAATGAACTGAGGGTGCTTAGCAAAATCTTGAAGAAACGTAATTAGCTCTTTGCTTTCATTGAAGGGTAGTCCTTCAACGTCACAAGCCCAGCGCCCAATGTAAAGCGAGGTGCGCCTGCTAAGCGGATGTTGTCGTGTTAAGGGATGGTAGACGTCAGGCCGTTCGCGCTTTTCCTCCTCTGTGAGTGGTGCCATCAGGGGGTAGTGGGTCGAATGCAAGTCGATTCGACTGTAGCGAACACGCCGCCCGGCGATAATCTCTTTGACGCTCTGAGGCAAGGCTTCATAGACGCTGTACATATCGACAAAGAGCGTGTCGCCGCGCTCAGGGGGAACCTGTCTTGCATATAGGAAGGAGCCGCCGTTCGGAATGGTTTTGTCCTCGCCATCGGTATGGAATCCCTCGCCAACTCGACGAAGTCCAGCATCGCCTTCGGCATCGCCCACCACAGGTTTGGAGGGATCGACCTTGTTCGCATTCGATACCACGAAAACTTCGGGGTAGCCGTCAAGATTGAACTTAAACGGCCTCATGATATGCAAGGGGCCCAATCGACGGCTAAAGTGCACGTGCTCCTCGGGACTCATGTTCACAGCGCGGAAGCACAGAATCGAATGTTTCATCCAGGCACGCATAATCTGTTCAAGGTCGTCTTCTGATACTACCAACCCAGATGGGCAGTCCAAGACATCGGCACCAAAACCATCTATTTTCGGTATTATTTTCATAATCTCCTCCATCAAGTAAGTGGTCACATGATGTGCGTCACTGTAAAGCGTGGCAAGCGAAAAATTTTTGTATTCGGCTTAACATTTCTTTAAGACGCTGCAGCCGTCTGGTAGGCTGATAGAGGAGCGAGTGCAAGGGACCGACCTACTGAAAGAGAGAAATAAAGTCTGCCGAAACCGGTATGACCGTAGATCCTAAACATCGCCAAAAGCCAAAATCCCCGGACTTGGAATCCTCATCTAAAGACAAAAAAACGGTCGTAGGACGCATCAAAATTAGCTTTACGTGTTTTGGAGAGTTCCAAACTGAATGAAAAGAATTCCAAACTCAATGAAAATGTCGAAGCTCATTCGAATTGAAATCACATCTCATTTGGAATCAATGAGTTAACTAAAATACATAATTCAATTTGGTATCGACGCGTCATTCAATTTGGAATTTTTTTCTTGTGCCGCGAACGTAGTAATAAGAGATATTCAGCCCTCCCACACCAATCGGGCAACTAAACCGCCGACAGTACGCTAGCATTATCTAGAATGGTTAAGATCGGGACACAAGCGGCCGATGTATATTCAGCCGGAACATTATTACTATTAGTCGGTATGGTCATCAGGTCAACAACCTTTACCAGGTGACGTAATGTTGTTTGCAGTTCGGTTCTACGACAGGCCTAAGCGGCTTGATGTGCGAAAGAGTTTGTTAAATGCACACCTTGAATGGCTTTGGGATATAGCACCTCTGCGCCTTCCTTATCTGCCAGATACTGCATGATTGCGTGAGATTCCCAAAGGCGGAATCCGTCATCGTCCAGCAGAGGGACCTTGCCGTTCGGGTTGATTTGGAGGTATGCCTCGAATTTGTGCTCCCCCTTGAGCAGATCAACGGTGATGAGTTCTAGCTTTGCGCCCAATATGATTGCCGTCAGGAGAACACGACGGGAGTTGGAGGAAACCGGATGATAATAGAGACGCATTTGTCCTTCCCACAGCAGGAGCGGGCCCGCAGAGATTTCATCTGGCAAACGCACCAGAACGTCCGCTATTTACAGCGTACTGTAAACGAAAGGGAGCGACCATCCGGATCTTGCTCTGATATCCGGCGAAACATAGACTTCCAATTGTTCGGCGAGGTCAAGCGCAAGCCATGCACGCATGGCACCCGCGGTGGTCACCGCGAAGCGCCACGTTTCCACCCGGTCAGTCAATCGTAGGAAGGACGAACCGTTCGCTGAACGTAAGACGGTGGATGTGTCTTCCCTGAAAACAAGGGATAAGCAAGACCGCAGGTGAACCCAGTCGCGTCTCGCAGAATGCAGATCTGACGAGTGCGACGGAACTACCCAGCGTGATAATTAGCGCTCGAAAGGCTGTAGAGCGCATTAACATTAGCTTTACGTGTATCAGTGAGTGACTGACTGGTGCATCACTCCAAAGCGTTCTGCCAAGGCTGAAAGGCGCTTGTCCAGTGTCCAGAGCTCTGCTTGTGGCGTCATCATGGTCGAAGCCAGGAGCAGCATATCAACCAGCCCGCAACCTAAACCGAAGAGTTTTTCGCCTTCGATGAAGTCCACGGTTTCTTTCAGGGTAGCTTGTTGAGTGTGCCGTAAGCTATCAAGATCGGCCAGAATACGCAGCCGATTGGGTGGCGTTCCGCAGGCCAACTCACCAAGCACCATAGGATGCACCATTACGCGATCACGCTCCAGCAAATAAGCCAAACCCTGATTTCCATGTCGGAAGTGATCAACCCATACCGAAGTATCAACCAATACACCGTTCATGCTTCGGCGGGCTCTTTACGGCGGCGCGGTATGTCGGGCATATGTGGCGCTGCCCCCCCGAGGGCTGCGAGTCGTTTCGCAGACTGTACACGCACATACGTCTTGACCGCCTCACGTATAAGATCAGCCTTTTCAATGCCGGGGTCGGCCACTTGCAGCGCCCTCTCAAACAATGCATCGTCAATCGTCACGGTAGTTCGCATTTTTGCCCCCATTAATTTGGCATCAATATATGCATCATATTACATCAAATTAGTGTTTTCGCAGGTAATTCCCTATGCTGGCGGGCGCGGCCAGGTCACTACTGTGCTAGGTCGTAGTTCCATAGAGCGGGTTGGTGGTTACCCCGTTAGGGCGATAAGGTCGGTCACAGTGCAGGGCTCTCTTTGAGCCAAGGCATTCCTCCCGTCCAGCTAACACTTCTACTAGCTCTGATTGAACCATTCAATCGCGTCGGCTCCCGCTGGAACGCGGAATGCAGTCGTACCGCCTTGCACAACATTCCAGACAGCTTCTGCGACATCAGTCGAGTGTGTGACCAAGCCGTCGTAATTCTGAAATCCAGAGAGCACTGAGTCCATGGTGGCAGCGTAGTCTTCTGGAAAGGTCTGGGCGATTCTTGCATGTGCGTTGCTGGCAAAAGCGGTTTCCGGAGCCATACCTGGCAGGACCACGCCGACCTGAATGTTGAAATCCCGCAGCTCTAGCGCCAAGGACCCCGTGAACGCTACTACCGCCGCCTTGCTGGCGGTGTAGACGGGAAGCAGTGGTAACGCTTTTAGCGTTACGGTCGAAGCTACATTGACGATAGCGCCCGCTCGACGCGCCCGAAACTGGGGTAGAAATGCCTGGGTCATGGACATCGTACCGAACGTATTCGTTTCGAACACTTCGCGTACCGCATCCATCGAAGTACTTTCGAATGGCCCTAGCATACCGACACCAGCGTTGTTCACTAAGACATCGACCTGTCCGGCTTCCTTGACTGCATGTCGGATGCTCTCTGCATCAGTCACATCCAATTTTAAGATGCGCAAATGCTCTGATTTCGGCAAAACATCCTCGCTCGGCGTACGCATTGTGGCGATGACTTTCCAATTGCGTTCCAAAAAGTATTTGGCGGTTTCCAGTCCAAATCCGGAAGAGCAGCCAGTGATTAAAACGGTTTTCATGTGAATCCTCACAACATTAGGGAAACACAACGATAGTCCGCTTAATGCAAATCATCTACAATCAAAAGTCCTAATTTTGTTTGCAAGAGTCCGGCATGGTTGACCCTCTAACGTCTGTTGTAACCTTCCTCCAGCCAAAGATGGCGTACTCGAAAATTGTGACCGGTGCCGGACGCTGGGGCCTGCGTGGCAAATTCGATGATGCGCCATTATTTTGCTGCGTCATCATGGAAGGGAGGATGCGCTACACGGTTGACGGAACGCCACTGGTCGTTGAAGCCGGCGATTTCGTACTGATTCCTTCGATGTCAGAATTTTCGGTAACCAGTTACGAAATCCCTTCCGACCACGAGTGGCAGTCGGAACCTGCATTGCTAGAAAACGGGGAACATCGCAACGGTTTACTCTCGGCCGATCCAGACGTACGAACACTAGTTGGCCTTTGCCGACTGACATCACCAGACTCTGCTTTGCTCTTGACGCTGCTGCCGAAACTCGTACATATCAGGGGCGACTGTCGACTGTCTGCGCTGGTTCAATTAGTCATAGATGAATCGCGCTCGCAGCGACCTGCGAAGGAGGTTGTCCTCGAACGTCTGCTGGAGGTTTTGTTGATAGAAGCCTTGCGCTCTTCGAGCAATGCGGTAACGTCGCAGGGACTGCTACGCGCACTCGCCGATACCCGATTGGCAAGCGCAATACGACTTATCCATGAAAGCCCAGAAGAGCCATGGACCGTTGAGCGTTTAGCGAAAGCATCGGCGCTATCCCGCTCTACATTTTTTGAGAGATTCGGCACAGCCGTGGGTGTTACACCAATGGACTACTTGCTTTCGTGGCGGATGGCACTGGCAAGAGACTATCTTCAGCGGGAAAAGACGATTTCCGAGGTGGCGGCTCTAGTCGGATACAGTTCATCGAGCACTTTCACAGTAGCCTTCACCCGGCACACTGGCATGCCACCTGGCCAATATGCTAAAACTCGCCAAAATGCACGCGCACGGAACGCCGCCTAGTCGACTGCAGCCTCAGGCGCACTTCATCCACGTCCGTTTTGGGTCGACTTGTGATCGTCGCTGTCCAGCCAATTGCGGACCTTCCGCAATCTCCATTTCCCAGGCAGGCACTCCTCCAACGCAAGGGTGCGGCAGCACTCCGCCACCGCACGGGTATCGCAACTACGATCAGAGCCTGCCTTCTGCAAGCAGTTCGCGCGTCCGCTTCAGTGTCGACAGCAGCGCGCTCTTGTAGCCTTTATCACTGTCCATCCACGCTTGTTCGGCCTGTTCATCGGCGCCGCCCGGTGTCTTGCCGCGCAGCCCGATATAGCAATAAAACCTGAGCTGGAGCGCGCCGGCGGCATTTTCGAACAGTTCGTTGACGATCACGCCTTCACGTGGGCCGCTAGCCTGGAAGAACGAGACTTTTTCCTCCGGGTCGAAGCTGATGATTTCGCGCAGGTAATTCCCACTGATCGTGGCCTCGCGCACGATGTGGGTCGTACTGTCCTCCACCACCTCGCAGCCGGTGCAAAGGTTGGGCGGCAGGAACAGACGGGCATCGCGGGCCTTGAGCACGAGGCCCTTCCATGCCTGGAACCGGGTGAGCGGGGTTGCGCCGGTCGGATTGACCGGGACAGTTGCAGTCGAATAGATCATGATAAAGTCCTTATTGTCGGGCTTGGTTGAAGGGTCAGGCAGAAGCGGTGATTTCTGTGGCGAAGTCCCGGTAGGATCGCAGGGGCCGCCCTAGCAGTGCGGTCAGGCGCGCGATGTCGCCGGCTTGGGGGACCATGCCGTCGCTGAGAAAGCGCTCGCTCATCAGGCGCATGTCATATGCCATCCAGCTCGGCATGAACTGGCGCAGATTTTTTTCGAACCCAGCCGTGTCGTCGCCGCCATAGACGATTGGACGTTTCAACACATCCGTCCAGATGGCGGCCACGTCCGCGCCGGTGAGTGTATCTGGACCGACCAGATTGATGCGCTCGAGCGGAATGGGCCTGGTGGCGGACTGACGATGAATCAGCTCAATCGCCGCGATCTCGCCGATATCGCGCCCATCGATCATAGCCAATCCCTTGCCGCCGATCGGCATCGGGTAGGTGCCGTACCCGAGCACCACGTCCTTGATTGTCAGGTCGTTGTCCATGAAATAGGCCGGGCGCAAAATGGTGGCGGAAAATCCCATTTGCTCGATCATGCGCTCGACGCCGAACTTGCCTGCGAAGTGGGGCACGTTGACGTAGACATCGCTGTGGATCACGGACAGGTAGACGACTCGCTCGATACCCGCCTGGCGGGCGACGTTGAGCGCGACCAGCGCCTGGGTAAATTCATCGGGCACAACGGCATTGAGCAGGAACAGTGTTGACACGCCGGCGAAAGCAGCGCGCAAGGAGCCGACATCAAGCAGGTCGCCCTGCACGACGTCGACGCCGGCCGGGAAGCTGGCGTTCGCAGGCTTGCGGACGAGGGCGCGCACTTTGGTGCCGCGTTTGACAAGTTGTTCGACTACCTTGCGGCCAATATTGCCAGTTGCACCGGTTACGAGAATGGTCATGATGTTTACTCCAGGTCGGGTTGAAAAGCGTCGGTTGACGCTTTGCATGATAGACATCCCACGAGCGTACCGATAGACGGTATAGTTAGACGCACTGTCTCACTGGTGAAACACATGGACCTTCTTGCCCTTTCCGATTTCAACTTAGTCGCCCGTCATGGGGGATTTGGGCGCGCCGCGCGCGCCACCGGTCGTCCGAAAGCGACGCTGTCGCGCCACGTCGTGAACCTGGAGGGCAACCTGGGCGTACGCCTGCTCGAACGGGGCGCGCGCGCTCTCAAGCTCACCCAAGAGGGACAAGCCCTGTACGATCGCACGAGCGTACTGCTCACTGAAATCGACGAGACGGCAATTGCCCTCGTGTCACACGGTGCCAGTGTCCGTGGCAGACTGCGCATCAGCGCACCGCTGCTATTTTCGCAGACGGCGATGGGCAAGCTGGCCGCCGGATTCGCGCTTCTCCACCCGGAAGTCCGACTCGAGATCACGACGGAAGACCGGCCCGTGGAGATGGTCGAGGAAGGTTACGACTTGGTGATCCGGGTCAATCCAGATCCGGATGAAAGTCTGATCGGCCGCATTTTTCTCCGTGACCGGCTCGTCGTCGTGGCCCACCCGGACCTGCCGCAGCAAGTGGACGACACGCCTGTCCCGACCGTGGTGCGCGGCGCGGGCGACCGCGTCGGGGTCTGGGCCATGAAGAACGCGGGGGGCAGGGCCGTCATAGCGATCGATCCGGTACTGCGCCTGGCGTCACTCGTCATGGTCCGTGATGCTGTTCGGGCTGGGGTCGGTGCCGCTTGCCTTCCAGTGTCGATGGTCAGCCACGACCTGGAGGCCGGCCGCTTGGCCCATTGGGGCGACGTGGACGCACCCGAGATCGCCGTGTGGGCGCTGTATCCCACGCGACGGCTGCTGAGCGCGCGCGTCTCCGCCTTTCTCGATTATCTGAAAGGCGCCTTTCCGAAAGGAACGCCGGACGAGCTGGCGGCCTATATCGACCGAATATGAGGGCATTTCAAGTAGGAAATAGCGGTCACTGCGCGTTGTTAAGGATGAGCTCGACGAAGGTCCGCCACGGAGCCCACCGCAGCTACGACCGAGTTTTCGCCTACCGTCACTCCGCCGATAATCGTTGCATCGCCAGCGATCCAAACGTTTCTCCCAGTCATAATGGGTCTGCCGATTGTGGCGGAGCGACGCTGCGAAGGCTCAAAGGGATGGGCGCCATATCTGCCGGCCATTTGATTGTTTCAAACATACTTTTTTCCCTTGGTTGTTGGAGACTGCCGGCTGACCGTTCCGTCGGTGCGCAGATCGCGAAGCTCAGGGGATCGAGCGAATGACGCCGCCGTCGACGCGCAGTGCGGCGCCGCTCGTACCGGAAGCTTGCTCCGAGCAGACGTAAATCACCATGTTTGCGACTTCCTCGGTCGTCGTGAACCGGTTGATCAGCGTCGTCGGGCGCATCGTCTTAAGGAAGTCTTGCTCCGCGTCCTGCTGCGTGATGCCCTGCTCCTCAGCGGTTGCTTTCATCCAGTTGCCCAGGATCTCGGATCGGGTCGGCCCGGGCAAAACCGCATTGACGGTGACGCCAGTCCCACCGACCAGCTCTGCAAGCCCCCTCGATACGGCGAGCTGTGCGGTCTTTGTCATGCCGTAGTCGATCATCTCCTTGGGAATCGCTACCGCAGACTCGCTGCTGATAAACACGACGCGTCCCCAACGGCGCCTCATCATGCCAGGTACATAGTGCCGTGCGGCGCGCACGCCGCTCATGACATTGAGCTGGAACAGGTCAAGCCATTCGCTGTCCTTCTGTTCAAAAAAGCCATTGAGGTGGGCCGTACCGAGGTTGTTGACGAGAATGTCGGCATCCTTCACCTGAGCCACGAGGGCTGCTGATCCCTCAGCCGTTGAGAGGTCGGCGACCACGCCCGTAAAGTCCGCCTCGGGCAACAGCGCGCGCAGCTCTTGCAACGCTGCTGCGACCCGCTGTTCTCCGCGTCCGTTGATGACGACCGATGCGCCCGCGCGCGCAAGCCCCTCGGCGATCGCGCGGCCAATGCCTGCCGTCGATCCGGTAACGATGGCCTTGCGGCCTTTAAGTTCGATCTTCATGCTGTTCTTTTCCAATAGTGTGTGAGTTAAGTGATCCATCCGCTGATCCGGGCTGGAAGCACGTCCCGCCTCAGATCCAATCTCGCTCGCGCAGATGCGAGTTCAGCGCCCTTCCGCCGAAAGCGCTGAAGCCTGAGCGGCGTGCCCAGGCTTCCGGACAAATGCGTCAACCTGCTTTCTTTGCTGCTGCCGCCTCCGCTGCGCGGGCAAGACATTCGACCCATTCCTGGTGATAGCGGTAAAGTCCACCGGGATGCTTGTGTCCGAGCACGTCGAGAAACCAGGGACCTTGTTGCGTCTCCTCCGTCAGCACGTGACAACCTTCGTCAGTAGGAGTGATGACCCAGCCGTGGTAGGCGCTCGAACCGGTCTCGTCGCCGTCGACTGTCGTAGCCCACGCGAGCCTTTGGTTTGGCACGTACTCGGTCACGACAAGGCTCATCGGAAAGCCAACCGTCACTCGGCTGTATTTCGTGCCGAGCGCCAATTCCTTCTCACCGGTCAGGATCTTGACCTGAGCTTCGGCAGGAAAGTAGCTCGACCAATTCTCCGCGTCGACGAGCAGCTTCCACACAACTTCAGGCGGCGCCTTCACGTCAATATCGTTGAGCGCGTAGATGGCCGACGTCTTCGGATCAAACCGCCCGGGCCAGATTACGTGGTCGTACATCGTTCACTTCTCTTTCTTGAATAGGTCTTGAAAAATTAGCGGCGCCCAGTTCTTGTCCCGGGCCTGCACGAGCTGACCCCCTTCCGCAATCTTGCCCAGACTGATCGGCGCGTAGCCGAGCTTCTCGACCAGGGCGGCGACCGTCGCGGTCGCGTCTTCGTCGTCACCCGATAGAAAGATCACCCGACGGCCTCCGGCGGTGGCAGGATCCTGTGCGAGCACACCTGCGGGCAGATGGTTGAATGCCTTCACGAGGTGCGCGCCAGGCAGCGCTTTGGCCACGATTGCTGAGGAAGGCAGGTTGTCGAGGTCGGACAGCGGCACACCATAAGCATTGGTGACATCAATGACGACTTTGCCCTGCCACGTCGTGGCGGCCTTGGCAACGTCTCGGTGCGCCCAGAATGGAACCACCAGGATGATCACGTCGGCCTTGAGTGCCTCCTGCAGTGCCAGGGGAACGACCTTATCGCCAAGCTCTTCGACCATCGACGCGATGGAGTCTGGGCCGCGAGTGTTCGCGACGCCGGCCGAGATGCCGCTACGGGCGAATTGCCGTGCTAGGGCTTTACCGACGTTGCCGGTTCCGATAATGGAATAAGTCATGTTGAATTCCTTGAATGAATGTTTATGAATTTCGAGGCCATCGTGGATTAGTTCACGTCGGATTGCCCTTCACTGTTCGAATGATGGCGGTCGACATATATTTTGAAAAGATAGTATATTGCGATGTAATCCATCTATTTTTGAGATGGTAGGACACGTGAATGCTCGATGGCGTCTCTCTGGACCAGCTCAGAACCTTCATTGCCGCCGTCGATGAAGGCAGCTTTTCGGCCGCAGCTCGAAAGCTCAACCGCGTTCAATCGGCGGTGAGCGGCTGGGTCGGGGGACTGGAAGACCAAATCGGGGTCAAGCTGTTTGACCGCTCGGGTCGGTTCCCGAAGCTCACGCCGGAGGGCGTGCTGTTGCTCGCAGACGCTCGAAACATCGTGTCAGGGGTGGACACGCTGAAGGCTCGTGCCAAGCTCATGAATTCAGGCGTGGAGGCTGAACTCTCCGTGGTAGTCGATGTGTTCTTTCCGACCACCGTTGTCAGCGCCGTCGCGAAAGCGTTTGCGCGCCGGTTTCCATTGACGCCACTGCGCCTCTTTGTGGAGGGCTTGGGCGCCGCCTATCTGCCCGTTCTGGACGGCCGATGCAGCCTCGGCATACTGACTCCGTTGCCCCAGACATTTCCGTCACTGGTGAGCGAGCGACTGGGCGAATTGCCGTTGGTCGCGGTCGCTTCAGCATGTCACCCACTCGCGAACTTTAGTCATCGGATACCACGGCGTGAGCTGGCGAAACATGTACAACTTGTGCTCACCGACAGGTCCGACCTCACGACCGGCCGGGACTTCGGTGTCGCATCGCCGTCGACGTGGCGTCTGGCGGACTTGTCGACCAAATATGCGTTCCTCAAAGACTGCGTGGGATGGGGAGGGATGCCCTTGCACATGGTCGAGAAAGACATCGCTGCAGGCACGTTGGTTGTTCTGGATGTGGATGAAATGCCGCGCACAGGTTTCATGCTGACGATGTCCGCATTTCACCGGCCTTCGCAACCGCCTGGACCCGCAGGCAAATGGTTCGTTGACCATCTGAAGACCTTGTGGGAGCAAGACGATGTCGTTCAGGCGCCGTCATCGCGGTTGGGCGTGTAGCGCGGACCTACGCTGCAGCGGCCTTCTGGGCCGCCGCGAAGACATCGCGGGCGGACGTCGTGCCCGGGACGTGCTCCGTACCCTCGACCCCGAGGTTCATCCATCCCGCGTTGACGGCCTCAAACATGTCTTCGGCAGGTCCGGTGTGGCCCTTCGGAATGCCGACCTGCTCGAATGCTGCCGGCCACCCGGCCCGCGGGATGGCAAAAGCTTTGACGTCGACCTTCAAGACTTCGCCCAATTGTGTCGCTACTTCATCCGCGCTGACCATCGAACCGAGCTCGATGACCCGATGCCCCAACCATGCCGGCCCGGTCAGAAGTGCTGCGACCTCGGCGCCGATATCATTGGTCGCAACCATGGCTGATTTCCGATTTGTCGGGTTGTAGTAGACGGGGAGCGTGCCACCCTGGGCAGCCTGCAAGCCGTAGAGAAAGTTTTCGAAAAACCCGCCGGCGCGCACATAGGCGACCGGCGATTTCAGGCTCCGGAACCCTTGCTCCAGAAGCGACAGGGCTGTGATCATCCCGAGCCCGCTGGTCCTGTTCGCACCCATCGATGAAAGCGCAACCACTCGCGGCGGCGCTGCCTTGGCGAGCGCCTCGACATAGTTTGCAATCACGCTCTTGGCTTCTTTGTAATCGGGCGAGGGCGCCCAGACAGCCGGCAACATGACGAACGCGCCTTCGACGCCTTTGAGCGCTTGCTCGATGGCTGCCGAATCATTCCAATCGCCGTCTACCAGTTCCACGCCCTGATTCGCCCAGTTAGCCGCCTTCTCGCGATTGCGGACCAGCGCGCGTACTTCCTTGCCGTGCGCCAGCAGATGTGCTGCCGTTGCGCCGCCCACTTTTCCCGTGATTCCCATTACTAAAAACATGTGTTTTCTCCTGATATTGAGGGGCAGAGCACTGCCCCGGTTGGTTTAACGGATGAGCGGCAGAATGGCCCGGATACGGGGATCACGCGCGTAAAGGCCGCCCCATGTCATCGCACCCAGAAGCAGCGAAATGATTTCCGGCGGCGACCCCAACTCACCAATGCGGACATGGGCGCAGATGGCACCTCCCAGAAAACCTGTCACGAGGATCGCGCCGAGGACGGAGGTGGCTGGAATGGCGTAAAGCATGGCGCAGGCGAGTAGGATCGGGCCCACGACACGGGTCAGGTCCATCGCGAACCCAGTTTCCTGCAACATGCTCGCGATCTGTGCTGGCGCGAAAAGCTGAATAGTCCCGTCTGCCACCAGAGCGATAACGACAATCGCGCTCATTATCCGGCCGGCCCACAGCCTGCGATGCAAGGTCATGGCTTGAGGCACTTGATGCGGGTTCATGGTTTTGGACATTTGCCGTTCTCCGATTGGGTTATCTAATTTCGAAGCTTACTGTGTCTCTTAGGTATGATAAACACCGAAAAACTGAACTTACTGTTCTCTCTGCGGGGAACAATACCGAGGCACGAAATGCAAAATCTCGAACCCATCCTCATTTTCATAACGGTAGCGGACATGGGGAGCTTCACCCACGCAGCCGATAGCTTGGGCATTCAGAAGGGAAGGGCCTCAATGGCGGTCCGGAAGCTGGAAGAAGATATCGGTGTCAGACTCCTGCACCGGACGACGCGCAGCGTGCAGCTGACGGAGGACGGACGCGCATTTCATGCGCGTGCCCGTGATCTGCTTGCTGAAGTCGATGACCTACACTCGATGTTCGCAGGCGATCGCGTGGCACTTCGCGGGCGTTTACGAGTCGATCTTCCGACCGAGGTGGCGCGCACAACGATCGTGCCGGCATTGCCGGAGTTCATGGCGACTCATCCCGAGTTGGAGCTGGAAGTGTCGAGTACGGATCGGCAAGTCGATCTGGTTCAAGAGGGGTTCGACTGTGTATTGCGGCTTGGACCCATAAGGGACGAGACGCTGATTGCCCGCCCGCTGGGTTTGCTGCGCATGGTCAACGCTGCCAGCCCCGCCTATCTGGCGCGCCATGGCGTCCCTCGATCGCTCGAAGATCTCCAGCGTCAGGAGCATCGGGCAATTCATTTTTCGACGATGCTGGGCGCAAGACCCTATGGATGGGAATATCCGGACGGCGATAGCTACTCGACGCTTCAGTTGCCAGGTAAGCTGCACGTCAACAGCGCGCAGACCTACGAAGCCGCTGCCCTCGCCGGCCTTGGCCTGATTCAGGCGCCACTCTTGGGGATTGGCCAATACTTAGAGAGTGGAGCACTTGTGGAGGTTATGCCCGATTTTCGTCGCCGGGCGCTCGCCGTGTCCCTCGTCGTAGCACATCGGAGCAATCTGTCGCGCCGAGTACGCGCATTCATGAAATGGATCGAAGTTGTGCTGATGCCGTATCTGGAATGAGGCGTGGTGGATAAACGTTGATCGAGAGTGCCCTAAAAATTGACTGCTCCGAAGTTGTCGTTGCATAGGTAAATCATTTCAATCTTGGCGGCTTTCTGGCGCTACTCGAATTGGTTACGGATGTACCTTTTCATGTCGTTCCAGCATTTGCACGAACTGTGAAATTCGCTTGGCGCGCGTTTCAGCCTTCTTGGCGGTTTGTATCCTGAACAGAACGGCGTATCGATTCCGACTGTCGAGCGTTCCAAAGAAGTCCTTCGCTCGCGCATTGCTATCTAGCGCGGACTGAAAATCACTTGGTACAGTTGCCTTGCTGGCCGAGTCATACGCAGCGTCCCAGCGCCCGTCGATCTTCGCGCGCTCAATTTCTTTAAGTCCGGCTGGTTTCATGGCTCCTGCTTTGACCAAGGCAAGCGCTTTCTCCTTATTGATCTTGGACCAAATGCTTTTGTCTGAACGTCGAGTAAATTTCTGGAGCCAGAATTGCTCGCTGTGGGCTTGCTTTTGTCCATCTATCCATCCAAAGCAAAGGGCAATTTCAACGGCTTCGTCGTATGAAACTGACCGTGTATCGGCTCCCTTCTTTGCAAGTTTCAACCACACGCCAGACGATAGGTTATGGTTTTCTGTCAGCCAGGTAGTCCAGTCTTGTTGCTGCTCAAAGTGATGAATAGACAGGGCTGTAGGGGACTTGGTTGGAGATTTCATTCTCGACCCGTTCTGAATTAGGTGAGCGCCCGACTTGTTACATACAAAAAAATATCAGCCATGGCCTCCAAAGGTAGCACATCGGTGACAAGTCATGGCCCGCATGCATGCTGTGTTCAGGCACTATGCATTGTATATTTGTACACGAATAACACGTCTGATGAAAACGTTAATCCACCGATTTAGGCACCGCGCCTTCTCGACCAAGTTCGCGGGAGCGTCAGCGCGAATGGCTGCTTCGAGGCTAAAGCATGACCGGCCGCTCCTAGCCGATTGAAGCCTATCATCAATGTGTCAGCTCAAGCCTTTACGGTTGCTCCCGTTTATTTCAAATGGCGGTTTGCTCAGGGAACGCCTTGTGCCAAGAGTGGATTTCATATCTTTCCCGCAGCCCGTGTATCCAGAAGGGATCTGTGCGAAGCAGATCTTCAATAACACTTTTACTGTCGCAGTGAACGATCCATAACGCCCCTATGGCATCAGATTCTGGATCCAGCCGCAGAGAGCCGCCGATAAGAATTACGTCACTGTGAACGCGAAGCCATTCAAGGTGTGCATTTAAGAAGCTCTTTCGCACCTCAGGCCGCTTAGGCCTGTCGTAGAAACGAACTGCAAACAACATTACGTCACCTCGTAAAGGTTCGTTGGCCTGATGACCATATCGGTAGGCAGCAAGGAACGACTGCAAATATTAGCCGAAAAAATAGTTAAATCGCTTTGTCCGGGGTCGGGAAATATAGGTCGTCGGGTTAACTCTTGCATTGAGTCGCTACCGAGCGCTGTCTACCTGACGTAGGGTGGCTGCTCACGCAGTGTGGCATTTTTCCTTTTTTCTATATGACCGCGGCGTCATGCCGAAGGACGGTCGGTGGGCGTTTGGACTTGGGAGGGAATCGCCGCAGACGGCGACTTTCGAGTCTAATGTCTGCTTCTGGCCGAGGCTGTGTGAAAACTCGAAAAAGCCCCATTTTCGGGAGTAGCAAAACCATTCCCGATTACCCGATAATCGGGAATGGGTCGATCTGAGAGGTCGCGTCTCAAGTCAGCCTGTTCACGATGGAGTTTTCACACAGCCTCGGCCAGAAGCGGACGTTGATGGCCGTTGTATTACGTTCAAGCTCAGGAGCGCTGCGCAGCTTGATCGAGCGCCTCCTTAGGCCACAGTGTCACGGCGTGACTGGTGAGTGGCCTAAGGAAGACTTCAAAGCATTTAGCGTCCACCGGCCTCACGGCGTAGAGTCGGCAACCCGACGCCCGCTGCATCGAATCCGCCGTCGACGGCGAGCACTTGGCCATTCACATAGCTGGCGCCCGGTGTGCACAAAAAACCGACCGCCGACGCAATTTCTTCCATAGTGCCATAGCGACCGAGCGGAATACTGTCGTAATAGTCGGCCCGGATTGCTGCCGAATGGACTTGCTTGGCCATTTCGGTTTCGACAGGCCCTGGCGCGATTGCGTTGACCCGGATTCCCATGGTTCCGAATTCAACCGCCTGTTGACGCGTAAGGTGGATGAGCGCGGCCTTACTGGTGCCATAGGCAACGCGCAAGGTGCTGGCGCGCAATCCCGAGATCGACGCGATGTTGACGATTGAACCGCCGCCGTTCTTTAACATCACGGGTACGCAGGCTTGCGAGCAGAGGAAGGCGCCATCCAGATTTGTCGCCATCACGTAGCGCCACTCTTCGAACGAGGTCGTGCCTAACGTCTTGAACACAGCAACGCCGGCATTGTTCACCAGCGCATCGATGCGGCCAAAGTGCGCCTCGATCCGCGCCATGGTCTCTTGCACTTGCTCGGGGTTCGACACGTCACAGGGCAGCGCAAGTACGCGCTTGTCACCTTGATACTCGAGTGCGGCTTTTGAGAGTTCCTCGGCATCAATGTCGAGCATAACCACTTGGTGGCCGTGAGCCAGAAACCATCGAATGGTTGCGAGCCCGATGCCGCGTGCGGCGCCAGTTACGACACTGACCGGTAGAGAGGAGTTGGGAATTGTCATATTAAGTTTTGAAGATATTTAAGGCAGTTGGAGATAGTCAGGATTTGCGCCGCAATTCAAAGCAAGGCAGCTAAACCCATAGCCGCCCCAATACCCGTTACAAGCGCGACACGTCTGTTCTCCAGACCGTGGGAGGCAATTGTATCTGGCGAAGTGCAAGTTCTTGCTTCATTTTGATTAAGCCTTAAGGTGGCATCTTACGCTCCTTGGAAACAGGGGGCTGGTGCGATAGCGGAACTCATCAGAGCGCGATGTATGACTTCCAAAGACGGCCTTTTGCCCGGACCGGCCACACAGATGACCTCATAGCTCCTGTTCATTGGGGTTCCTTGGCACAGTAGCTATCGTTGATCCGGCAATATCGCAAGCGATCAACGTTCATTGATGGGCGTTGATCTTATCTTCGCGAACGTCTACAAGTGGTGTTCGACATTCGACATCAAAAATGTAACAAACCCTTCCCCCCCACTTGAACAAATTCAATTCATCCCTATAATTAGCACTCGAAGGGGTTGAGTGCTAACAATTGACCCCCTACCCTAATATTTCCATTTTTTTACTGAACAGGAGTTCCTCCATGGCACTGCGTCCTTTGAACGATCGCGTGATCGTCAAGCGTCTGGACAACGAGCGCACCACTGCGTCGGGCATTGTAATTCCCGAAAGCGCCGCTGAAAAACCCGATCAAGGCGAAGTCATCGCTGTAGGTCCTGGCAAAAGAACCGAAGACGGCAAAGTGCTGCCGGTTGATCTGAAGGCCGGCGACAAGATTCTGTTCGGCAAATATGCCGGCCAGGCAGTCAAGGTTGACGGCGAAGAGCTGCTCGTTATTCGCGAGGAAGAAGTCCTCGCCGTAATCCAGTAATCATCCGAATCAAGCAAGGAATTTAATAATGGCTGCTAAGCAAGTACTATTTGGCGATGACGCTCGCGTGCGCATCGTCCGTGGCGTGAACATTCTCGCCAATGCCGTGAAAACGACTTTGGGCCCTAAAGGCCGCAACGTGGTTCTGGAGCGCTCTTTCGGCGCCCCCACCGTGACCAAAGACGGTGTTTCGGTTGCCAAAGAAATCGAACTGAAAGACAAATTCGAAAACATCGGTGCACAACTGGTTAAAGAAGTTGCCTCCAAAACGTCCGACAACGCGGGCGATGGCACCACCACCGCTACCGTGCTGGCTCAGTCGATCGTCGAAGAAGGCCTGAAATACGTGGCCGCCGGCATCAACCCCATGGACCTCAAGCGCGGTATCGACAAAGCTGTTGCCGTTGCCGTCGAAGAGTTGAAGAAACTGTCCAAGCCTTGCACCACCAGCAAGGAAATCGCCCAGGTCGGTTCGATCTCGGCCAACAGCGACAGCTCGATTGGCGAAATCATTGCCAATGCCATGGACAAAGTGGGCAAAGAAGGCGTGATCACCGTCGAAGACGGCAAATCGCTGGAAAATGAACTGGACGTCGTCGAAGGCATGCAATTCGACCGCGGCTATCTGTCGCCCTACTTCATCAACAATCCCGACAAGCAAGTGTCGGTTCTGGAAGATCCGTATGTCTTGATTTTCGACAAGAAAATCAGCAACATCCGCGACCTCTTGCCGATTCTCGAGCAAGTTGCAAAATCCAGCCGTCCTTTGCTGATCATTGCCGAAGACGTCGAAGGCGAAGCCCTGGCTACTCTGGTGGTCAACAACATTCGCGGCATTCTGAAGACCACGGCTGTCAAGGCTCCTGGCTTCGGCGACCGTCGCAAGGCCATGCTGGAAGATATCGCCATCCTGACCGGCGGCGTTGTGATTTCGGAAGAAACCGGCATGTCGCTCGAGAAAGCCGCCCTGACCGATCTGGGTCAGGCCAAGCGCATCGAAGTGGCTAAAGAAAACACCACGATCATCGATGGCGCTGGCGACAGCAAATCGATCGAAGCTCGCGTCAAGCAAGTACGCGTTCAGATCGAAGAAGCAACGTCCGACTACGATCGCGAAAAACTGCAAGAACGCGTGGCCAAACTGGCTGGCGGTGTTGCGGTGATTCGTGTCGGTGCCGCGACCGAAATCGAAATGAAAGAGAAGAAAGCCCGCGTGGAAGATGCTCTGCATGCCACTCGCGCCGCAGTGGAAGAAGGCATTGTTCCTGGCGGCGGCGTTGCGCTGATTCGTGCCAAGGCCGCCATTGCCAAGGTCAAGGGCGACAACGTCGATCAGGAAGCAGGCATCAAGCTGATTCTGCGCGCCGTTGAAGCTCCTTTGCGCACTATCGTGGCCAATGCCGGCGACGAGCCCAGCGTTGTGGTCAACAATGTCGCCAATGGCAAGGGTAACTACGGTTACAACGCTGCCACCGGCGAATACGGCGACCTGGTTGAGCAAGGCGTGCTGGATCCTACCAAGGTTACCCGCACGGCTCTGCAAAACGCCGCCTCGGTGGCCAGCCTGTTGCTCACGACTGAAGCCGCTGTGGCCGAAATCGTGGAAGACAAGCCTGCCGGTCCGGCTATGCCTGACATGGGTGGAATGGGCGGCATGGGCGGCTTCTAAGCGCCTTTGCGGTCTGCCGGCCTTCGGGCCGGCGCCTGTCTCGAAAAAATCCCGGTCTCTGGCCGGGATTTTTTTTCATGCTGACGCCAGCACCAAATTTGGCTGGTCTACGCTGAGGCTCGTCACAGCGAGTTACCTTAGGGATCAAGTGGATTCACCATACCCCGGTGCTTTCCACAAGCCGATCCACTTTCCAGCCGCGTGACTCCCACGCAGCACCTGGAAATTGGGTCACCATAGTTGAAGCACGCGGTTCAGCCGAAGTCCGGGCAGCCGACAAGAACATCGCCGAGAGAGTCTGGCGCGTGCCAGCGAACCTGCCTGAGCAAGGTCGGTAATACAATATACAGCGGCTGGATGGCGTGTCGATGGAGCTGCGTTCGCACTTTCCTATCGAGCGCCAGACACGCGTGATCGGCGCGATCTGGTTGGAGCAGCAATTGATCGGCGGCACCAGCAGCATCGCCGACAACGACTTCGGCGGTGACGCGCGCGAGGCACTGCGGCAGCGGTCGGGTTTCTTGATCGAACAAGGATTGGTACAGAACGCACTAGCTTCGCGAGGATACTTCTTTGCCCCTCTTCGTTCGCGTTGACGCGCGGGGGGAACTGCCAGCGGGGCGCACGCCTTTGAGTACTTGGGTAACGAGTTCATCCCCATAGACTTGCGTCAGCGGAGCGTGGCGCAGTAGATGTCTGAAATATAGAGGGCCAAAGATAGCATCGATCAACAACTGGGCATCGACCGACTCGTCAAACTCTCCTTTCTGCTTCCCCTCCTCGATATCCGCCGCAGTTGCAGTTCTGCGAGCATTGATATGTTGCTCCACCAGTTCGCTCAGGATTTCCGGTTCGCTTTGACCCTCGGCAATCAAGTCGGCAATGACCTTGCCGAACAAGCCATTGAATTCATGGATGAGACGACGGACTTTCGTGCGAATAGCGTGTTCAGCGGTCGCGGACTTCGGGATTTTCGACACCACTGCGACCCGCTCATGGAATACAGCAAACACGAGTGCTGCCTTAGATGGCCACCACTTGTAGAGAGTTGGCTTGCCGACTTTGGCACGTTTGGCAATCGCTTCCATGGTCAGGTCGCGAACTGAAGTCTCCTGCAGCAGTTCGAAAACGGCATTCAGGATCACAACATGAGAGTCCGCAGAGACGCTACGCGGACGCCCTCGCGACACTCGGGTGGGCTCGATAGTAGACATGCCTCCATTTTAGTTTTATCAAAACGATCCGTAAAGAATTTCGTGGTGCCAAGTCACAGGACGCTCAGTTCGGTCCATCACGCTGTTTGAGAAATCGCACCGCCGAGTAGAGCAGATGAACCGTAATGCGGGAGCAATGGGTTGACCTTCGTTCAATTTATAATTACATTACGTTCAGTTAAATAAATTAACGCCACCAATTACTTGCTTTGCCGACTCAAATCTCTCGGAGATACGCCATGTCTTTTTCCAAAAATGCTTCTCTTGATGCCCCCTGGGCAACTACTCATCCCCTGACATCCGCTGATGCCGTTGTAATGACTGGCTTGCGTGAGATGGTTCTTCCAATGAAGGGCAAGATGCAAGGTATTGCCGCGCGTGGTCCCTTCGATAACATCATGGGCCGCGTTCAAGCGCCGGCGGATGTCACGTTCGAGGCCGACAGCGTCGGCGGTGTCGCTGGCTGGTGGTGCCGCCCTGTGAATGCCCGCGTCGATGAGGTGATCCTTCATTTGCACGGAGGCTGGTACAACTGGGGCTCGGCGCAAGCCTTTCGCGGGCTGGTCGCACACATCGCTGTGAGTGCAGGTGCAGCGGCCTTCATTCCCGACTACCGACTAGCGCCAGAAAACCCGTTTCCAGCTGCAGCCAACGACGTGCAAGCCTGCTACGAAGGGCTGTTCCAGTGTGGCGTAAGTCGCGTGGCTATAGTGGGCGATTCAGCGGGCGGCGGTTT
Organism: Paralcaligenes ginsengisoli; assembly: GCF_054781135.1. Lineage (NCBI taxonomy): Bacteria > Pseudomonadati > Pseudomonadota > Betaproteobacteria > Burkholderiales > Alcaligenaceae > Paralcaligenes > Paralcaligenes ginsengisoli. The sequence goes on along the minus strand of NZ_BAAGUZ010000020.1, from coordinate 45,968 downwards.
AGCGCTCGGTCTTTTGGCATGGACAACTTCGAAGGCGCGTGTGGGTAGCTCGCTCCCAGTGGCCGCGGTGGTGCTGTCTCCAGTGACCGACCTTACCCTTTCTGGCGAGAGCTGGAGCTCACGAGCAGATGCAGACCCGTACTTCGTCCGTGCCCAAGTCGAAGCCCTGGTCAAGTCGTACCTGAATGAGCAGGCCGCAACCGATCCGCTTGCTTCACCGCTGTATGGCATCCTGCAAAACTTGCCGCCAGTTCGCGTGCATGTGGGCAACGACGAAGTGCTGTTAGATGACTCTTGTCTCTATGTCGAGCGTGCTGTTGCTGCTGGTGTCGACGCAAAGTTAGATGTGTGGAAAGGCATGCCACACGGATTCCTATCCACTGTTGGGCGAACCAACGCAGCGACTAGCGCGCTTGAAGCAATCGGCAACTTCCTTGCGTTACGTCTGTCGACCAAACCGGGTAATCAATTCAACGCGGCAGACTTCAAGGAGCATGCGTGAAACTCACCGGCAACATAATTTTCATCACCGCTGGCGGCTCGGGCATCGGACGCGGTTTGGCCGAGGCATTCCACGCTCTACGCAACCAAGTCATCATTTCCGGACGGCGACTGTCCGTCTTAGAGACGGTCTGCGTGGCAAATCCTGGAATGCAATGTGCCGTCTTCAACGCCAACGACCTGCAAGACATCAAGCGGATAGCGCGGTACCTCGCCGAGAAAGCACCGGGATTGAACGTTCTCATTAACAATGCGGGCTTTCAGCAGCCCGAAAACCTTCTAAATCAACAAGAAGACCTGACAGATGCTGAGTCCACCATAACGACCAACCTCCTGGGACTCATTCGGATCACTGCCGCGCTATTGGTTTATATGGATTTTCTCGACATGCACGCCATCAGAAAAGACTTGATAACGGACATTTTTTATGAGCGCATGGCAGCGCCCCCTGCGAGGCCCAGGATTAAGTTTGGCTGGATCAGGCTGCGCCTGTATGATTCAGTGTCCGAGCGTTGATTTGGCTATGAGGGGTCCCCATACAGCCATTGTTAATTGCGAAGAGCGGGCACCCGTTCCCGCATAAATATAAATTAAAGCCGCCAGAGAAGAATGAACACATCGTCGCCTTATAAAAGCCTTGGCGGTTTCGGCCGCCTGCTCAATGCCCTGCGCTATTCGCTGCAGGGCTTCAAAGCCGCGTTTCAGCATGAGGCGGCCTTTCGCCAGGAACTGCTGCTGGCTGTTGTGCTGACGCCAGCGGCCTTCTGGCTGGGCCGCAATGCCCTGGAGATCCTGCTGCTGCTATCAACGATCCTGTTTGTCCTGATCGTGGAGATCCTGAATTCGGCGCTCGAAGCGCTGGCCGATGCGATTACGCTCGAACATCATCCCCTGATCGGCCGCGCCAAGGACCTGGGCAGCGCGGCGGTCATGCTGTCCCTGGCGCTGGGAGGCCTGGTCTGGGGCACCTTGTTGTGCGTCCGGTTCCTGTAGATGAAAAGGCAAACGGCTGCCCCGGGCTTGCGGCGCGATCGGCGCGTGCAAAGTCCACTACACTAGAGCCTGCGCGCGTCGCACATCCCTGTAGACGGCTGCCGTTTCCGCCACTTTTGCCGCACCCCTGTTATCGCCCATGACATTCATTACAAAGCTCAATCAAGCCTGGTCCGCCTCGAACTCCCTGCTCATGGTGGGCCTGGACCCCGATCCGCAGCGCTTTCCCGCCGAGCTTCAAGGCCGCGACGACGCCATCTACGAGTTCTGTCGCGCCATTGTCGATGCCACCGCTCCCTATGCCTGCGGCATCAAGCCGCAGATCGCGTATTTCTCGGCGCAACGCGCTGAAGAGCAACTTGAAGCCCTGTGCCGGTACATACGCCAGGCATATCCGCAGCTCCCCATCGTGCTCGATGCCAAGCGCGGCGACATAGGCTCGACAGCCGAACAATATGCCCGTGAAGCGTTCGAGCGCTATAACGCCGATGCGGTCACGGTCAGCCCGTATATGGGCTTCGACACCATACAACCGTATCTGGCCTGGCAGGACCGCGGGGTCATTGTGTTGTGCCGCACCTCGAACAAGGGCGGCTCCGACCTGCAGTTCATCGAGTCGAAAGACGACCTGCCGCTGTACCTGCATGTGGCCGGACTGGTCGCCGACCGCTGGAATACCAACGGCCAATGCGCCCTGGTGGTGGGCGCCACCTTCCCCGATGAAATCGCCCGGGTCAGGCAGCGTGTCGGCGATATGCCTCTGCTTGTGCCGGGTATAGGCGCCCAGGGCGGCGATATCCCCGTCACGGTCAAGGCGGGCTGCGACAGCCGTGGGGCGGGAATGATGATCAATTCGTCGCGCGCCATTTTGTACGCCAGCGGCGGAGAGGACTGGCGCGAAGCGGCATCGGCGGCGGCCCTGGCCACGCGCGATGCGATCAATGCTGCCCGATAAGCTCTATGGCGGTATGCAGGGCATAGGCAACGGCGCTTGAACGCACCTGCTGGCGGTCGCCTTCGAAAACCCGGATCGCGGCACGTGTTGTAACGCCATCGGGCGTGCGCCGGGCAAAACCGAAACACACCATGCCTACCGGCTTGCCCGGCGTCGCGCCGCCAGGCCCGGCAATGCCGGTCGTGGAAATGGCAAATTGCGACAGGCTGGAAACCGCCAGCACGCCGGCCGCCATTTCCATGGCGGTTTCTTCGCTGACGGCGCCGAACCGTTCCAGCGTATCGGCATGCACCAACAGATGCTGTATTTTGGCCGCATTGCTGTAGGTAACGAAGCCTCGGTCGAACCATTGGCTCGACCCCGCCACATCGGTCAGCGCGGCGCTCAAAAGGCCCCCGGTGCAGGACTCGGCACAGGCCATCATCCAGCCGCGGTCTATCATCAACTGACCCAATGCCTGAACCAGGTCTGAAGATTCGTGCGCGCTCATAGCAATAGCTCCAATCGAACCAGAATCGCCATCACCAGCAAGGCGTATATGGCGGCAACGATGTCGTCCCACATCACTCCGAAGCCATTTTTGAAATGAGCGTCAAAGAAATGAATGGGCGGCGGCTTGACGATATCAAAGGCCCTGAACAGCAGAAACGCCAGCAATTGCGCGCCCCATACCCCGGGAGTCAACCACAGCACCAGCCAGAAGGCGATGATTTCGTCCCATACCATGCCGCCGTGATCGGGCTGCCCCAGTTCCTTGCCGACGCGGTGGCAGCTCCAGCAGCCATAGGCAAACGATAACACCAGCACGGCGGCAATTGCGCCATCGGGAAGCCGGGAAACCAGCAGCACCCAGAGTATCCACGCCAGGACCGTGCCCCATGTGCCCGGCCCGGGCCGCAACAGGCCGCTGCCGAAACCAAACGAAATAATCCGCGCGGGCGAATGGTATACCCATGCCAGGGTCGGCTCGAGGGGCGGTGTCGCCGACGTACCGGGATCAACAGAAGGCATAAAACCAACCTCTAAAAATTCGCATGAAAACTTCAGCCAAAATGATCGAACCCCGCGGGCAAAGGCGTAATGAATTGCCCGTCGGCCCCTTTTACCCTCAACCCGGGCTCGGCAGTAATGCGGCCCACCCGCGACACGGCCACCGAAGACTGCTGCGCCAACGCCAAAATCTGTTCGCGGCGCGGCGCGGCGGCCGTAAAGCAAAGCTGATACACATCGCCGCCGCCCAGCACAGCCGCCTGCTGCACGCTTTGCGGCAGGCGGCGTAAAGCCGGGTCAACCGGCAGCGCTGCGTAGTCGAGTTCCGCGCCACAGCCGCTGGCATCGAGTATATGTTCCAGATCTTGCACGAGGCCATCGGAAATATCCAGCGCCGCGTGCGCCACGCCGGCCAATTTCTGCCCCAGGCCGAGGGGAGGCAGCGGCCGCTCCAGGAACGGGCGAGTAGCGCTCAGCAGGTCGGGATTGGCCGGCAGCGCGTTCAACAACAGTTTCAAGGCGATATCGGCGGCCCCAAGCGTGCCTGTGATCCATATGTCGTCTCCGACCCTGGCAGCATTGCGACGCAGTGCCTGGCCCGCCTGGATCTGGCCGAATACGGTAACGCTGATAACGATGCCGCCCGGGCTGCGCGTGGTGTCGCCCCCGACCAGGGGACAGCCGCTGGCATCGGCCAGCGCATAGAAGCCATTTGAAAAAGCCTCGAGCCAGTCCGCATCGATGCCTGGCAGAGACAGGCTCAGCAAACATGCCAGGGGCTGCGCGCCCATGGCGGCAAGATCCGATAAATTGACGGCGAGCGCCTTGTGGCCCAGCGCATTGGGATCGACGTCGGCAAAAAAATGCCGCCCTTCGATGAGAAGGTCGGTACTGGCGGCCACTTGCATGCCGGGAGCCACGGGAAACAGGGCGCAGTCGTCACCGACCCCTAAAAACCGATCAGGCACAGGACGAGAAAAATACCGAGCGATAAGATCGAATTCGTTGCCCAATAGGCCCTCTTTTAGCCGGCCTTAGCGGCGCGCCGCAGCCTGGACCTCGGCGGACCGGACATCGGCCGCCATTTTGTCGAGGACTCCGTTGACGAATTTGAAGCCATCGGTTCCGCCGAACGATTTAGCCAGTTCCACCGCTTCGTTGATGGCTACCTTATAAGGTACTTCGACATGATGGATAAGCTCGTAGCTGCCTATCAGGAGTATTCCGTGCTCGATCGGAGAAAGCTCCGCCAAGGGACGGTCGATGTACGGCACAAAACGCTCGCGCAGCCCGGGGGCTTCGCGCAATACGCCGTGCAACAGGGTTTTGAACCATGTAGCGTCGGCTTCCTGGAATTCGTCGTCGTCGCGGATATGCGCGTCGATGGCGCCGGCTTCCTGCAAGCCATCATCGCCGCGCAACAGCCATGCATACACACCCTGCAGGGCGAACTCGCGCGCGCGCCTGCGCGCGCTGCGCGAATTGGGTTTTTGCGCAGCGGACCCGTCGTGGCCGTTATGAGCGTTATTCTTCGTCGTCAAAATCTTCGTCCTCATCTTCTTCGTCGTCTGATTCCGGCTCCAGCGCCGCGACCAGATTGGCCATTTCCACCGCGGCACGCGCGCAATCGCGACCTTTCCCGGCAGCCCGCGATTGCGCCTGCTCGTCGGTATCGGTGGTCAACACCCCGTTGGCGATTGGAATGCCGGTTTCGAGCGATACCCGGCTGATGGCCGAAGCGCTCTCGTTGCTGACCAGTTCAAAGTGATACGTTTCGCCCCGGATGACAGCGCCCAGTGCAATCAGCGCATCGAACTCAAACGTTTCGGCCATCTGGGCCAGGGTAACGCCCAGCTCGAGAGCGCCCGGCACCGAAACCAGCATGACGTCGCGCTCATCGACACCCAATTCGGCCAGTTCCGCCAGGCAGGCCTCGAGCTCGGCCTGGCCGATTTCTTCGTTGAAACGGGCGCGGACAATACCCAGGTGCAGACCTTCACCATTCAGATCGGGAGACAAAGTGTAAGGATTCATAGTCGGTATTCCTGTTAGGCCAAATTGACGGGTTCGCTATCGTAACCCGTGATCGTTAAAGAAAAACCGGCCATGCTGGGCATTTTTCGCGGCCGGGCCAATAAACGCGCTTTGCCGACATTCAGATCGCGCAAAATCTGCGCCCCGATGCCATAGGTTCTAAGATCGAAACGATTGTCGCCACTTTGGTTTTTTTCGTCGCCAGGCTGCCCCCAGGCCGCGAACTGGCTGAACATGATCTCGGCCGAGCCCTGGCAATTGAGCAGCACCAGCACCCCGGACGGCGCCGCAACAATGGTCTTGAGCGCATTCGAGACGCTCCAGCTGTGGGCCGTGGCCCCAACGCACAAGACATCGAGCATGCTGGTGGGTTCGTGTACCCGCACCAGGGTTTCCACTTCGGGCTCTATCGCGCCATGCACCAGGGCCAGATGCGGCGCCCCCGAGGCGCGATCACGATAGGCTACCGCCTGGAATTCCCCCCAAGGGGTTTCTATTGTACGCGCCGACACGCGCTCGACCATGGTTTCGTGCTCGCTGCGGTACTGGATGAGGTCGGCAATTGTGCCTATCTTCAGGCCATGCTCGCGCGCAAACAGTTTTAAATCGGGCAGGCGCGCCATCGTGCCGTCGGGCTTGAGGATTTCGCAAATGACCGCGGCCGGCGTAAGCCCGGCCAGATCCGTCAAATCGCAGCCGGCCTCGGTATGGCCGGCGCGCACCAGCACCCCGCCGCGCACCGCCTGAACCGGGAAAATATGCCCCGGCTGGACGATATCGGCCGGTTTGGCGTCGCGCGCCACGGCAACCTGGATGGTCCGCGCGCGGTCGGCGGCGGAAATGCCGGTTTCGACCCCCTCGGCCGCTTCGATGGACATGGTGAAATTAGTGCCGTATCGCGTTCCGTTGCGGCTGGCCATGAGCGGCAACTGAAGCTGGCGGCAGCGCTCTTCGGTCAGCGTCAGGCACACCAGGCCGCGCGCATGCGTCACCATGAAATTGATGGCGTCGGGCGTGACATATTCGGCGGCCATGACGAGATCCCCTTCGTTTTCACGGTCTTCTTCGTCAACCAGAATGACCAGCCGGCCGGCGCGCAACTCGGCGATGATATCGGGAACGGGGGAAATATCGTACGACTCCGACCGGCTAGGGTCTTCTATTGGGGTGTTGCTCATGGTTATGGGGACTCGTTGGAAAGTTGGCTAATTTTAACGCCTGCGGCAACAGGTATCGGACATTGTCGCCGGAACAGGCCACTTATGCCCGTCGCGGGCCAAACCCGAGTAACATTGGCGTGCCTGCTTTTTGGGCCCGCCGCGCCCGAACAAGCCAGAACAGTGTATCCGGCCACCGCCGAAACAACCTACTTCCCGACTCCATGGCAGCAAAACAATCAACAAGTCCCAACGATGGGCGGCGCAGCATCCAGTCCGTGGAAACGGGCTTTCCCCTGCTGGCAAGCCTGGTGGACGCGGGCATCCCCCTTACCCTGCGCGACCTGGCCACACGGGCGGGCATGACCTCGGCCAAAGCCCACCCCTACCTGGTCAGTTTTGTGCGGGTGGGCTTGGTAAAGCAGGACACGACGACCGGGCAATACGAACTGGGCCCATTTGCCCTGCAGATGGGCCTGGTCAGCCTGCAACGCCTGGACCCGGTGCGCATTGCCATGCCCTATGTCAATCAACTGGCGAGCCAGATCGGGCATACGCTGGCGATTGCGGTTCTGGGATCGCATGGGCCGACCATGATCCATATATGCGAAGCGAGCTATCCCGTGCACGTGAACATGCGCAAGGGCACGGTCATGTCCATGCTGCACACCGCCACGGGCCACGTCTTTGCGGCCTGGCTGCCGCCCAAGGTGGCCCAGCACTACATTGAACGAGAAGTCGGCGATACCGCCATAGTCACCAGCATCGGCCAGATACAGCCCAGCGAGGAAGCCCTGAGCGCCTTGCTGGCCGATATCAAAGAGCACGGCATGGCCCGCGCATTAGGCAACCCCCTACCCGGCATCGACGCCTTTTCGGTGCCTGTTTTCGACCATTCCGGCAACATTGCGCTGGCACTGACCAGCCTGGGGCCAAGCACGCTCTTCGACTCGAGCTGGGCAAGCCCCATCGCTCATGCGCTCAAGGACTGCGCCCGCGCCATATCGGAGCAATTGGGTTACAAGCCGGCAAAATGAACTGTCATATTGTTGTCATCATTATCCTGAATAATAGTCATATACCTGTCACGCAAAAACGCTGCACCGCCCGTCCCGCAAACCGTTAACAGGCGTCATCAATGACTTGCTGCCGGAAATGTTAGAACGAGAAATCAAACTGCACGTGCCGGCAAAAGCGCGCCTCGCCCTGGAACAGGAGTTGCGGGAGCAGCAGGCCACCGAAGTTGCCCTGCATGCGCTTTACTTCGACACAGCCGGACGCGAACTGGCGCAAGCCAAAATAGCGCTGCGGTTGCGCCGGGAAGGCGAACATTGGATCCAGACCCTGAAAATGCCGGGCGCGGATGCCTTGTCGCGCATCGAAATCAATCACCCGCGCACTGAGCCGACGCTGGACCTGTCACTGTATGAAAGCGGCGAACTGAAATCCGTTTTCATACGGCTGAAGAATCCTTTGGCGCTGTGCTACGAAACCAGGATCAAACGCCTGCTGCGGAAAATTCGCACCCGGTACGGAACCGTCGAGCTGGCCTACGATCAGGGAACGGTCTGCGCCGGCAGCCTGGAATTGCCGGTTTGCGAAATCGAATTCGAACTTCTCTCCGGCAGAATCCAGAGCCTGTTCACACTAAGCAAAAAATGGACGCAGCGCTTTGGCCTGATACTCGATCTGAGAAGCAAGGCCGAGCGCGGCGACACTCTGGCATCGGCCGCGCAGGCCGCCGCCGGAACAAGCGCCGCGGCCGGACGGCCAACGGCCGCTAACCTGGCCGAACGCCTGGCCAAGCCACGGCGCGCCGGCCTGCCCAAGTTGAAATCGGCAATGAGCCTGCATCAGGCTTATCTGGCCTGCGTGGACGACTGTTCGGGCCAGATCATCCGCAATGCCACTTTCGTGGCAGGCGTGGATGCCGCCCAGGCCGACGAAGCGCTGCGCGCCGAGCATGTTCATCAGTTGCGCGTCGGCATACGCCGTTTACGCTCCTGCTGGAAGCTTTACAAAGACTGGACCGCCCCCGCCGCTCCGCTGCTCGATACACAATTGCGCCAGCACTTTGCGGCCTTCGGCGAAACGCGCGACGACGACGTGGTCCGATATACGATTGCGCCGCAACTTGAACGCGCGGGCATGCCCGCCTGTATTTTGCCGCAAGCCTCGGCACACGGCCCGGGTCATGCGGCGGCGCTGGCCTCCGGACCGGCGTTCCAGATCCTGTTGCTCGACCTGCTTGCCAGCGCGATTGGCCCCGAAACCGGGCCAGCGGCAAAAACGGCCGAACCACTCCCGAATGCCGCGGTACAAGCGGTTCCCGCCTCGGCCGGCGCCGAGGAAAAACCCTTGCCGTTAAAGCTCGCGCTGGTCCGCCGCCTGAATAAATGGTTGGCGCACATAGTGCAACAAGGCTCGCGATTCCAGGAACTTGCCATTGAAGACCAGCACGACCTGCGGAAAAAGGTCAAGCGCCTGCGGTATGGCCTGAATTTTTCCGAAGCCCTGCTGTCTCGCCCAACTCTGGAGCGGGTACTGGCCGCATTGACGCAAGCGCAGGACACCCTGGGCGAACTCAACGATTTGTATGTGGCCGAGCAGGCCTATCGGGCGCTGCTGGCAAACCAGCCCCAGGCCTGGTTTGCCGTGGGCTGGTTGCGTTCGATGCAAACGCAAAAGAAACGGGAAGCGCAAGCGATGTTCAAGGTGCTGGCCAAGGCCGGCAAGCTCAAGTCCTGATCGCTGGCTGGCCATTGGCCCGCAACAACAGCTTATTCCCCTACCAGGGCCGCCGCGAATTCACGCGCCACGAAAGGCTGCAAATCGTCCAGGCCTTCGCCCACCCCTATCCAGTAAACCGGCACCGGCCTTACCCCCTGGCTGCCCGCCGCAACCGCCGCCAGCGTGCCGCCCTTGGCCGTGCCATCGAGCTTGGTGACCACCAGCCCGGTCAGGGTGACGGCGGCATCGAAGGCGCGAATTTGAGCAATGGCGTTCTGCCCGGTATTGCCATCGATAACCAACAAGACTTCGTGCGGAGCGGCCGAATCTGCCTTTCCTATGACGCGTTTGATTTTTTTCAGCTCTTCCATCAGATGCAGCTGGGTCGGCAAGCGGCCCGCCGTATCCACCATGACGACCCCGGCCTGGCGCGCTCGCCCGGCATTGACCGCATCGAAAGCCACCGCGGCGGGATCGCCGCCCTCCTGGGCAATCACGGTCACATTATTGCGCGCACCCCAGGCGATAAGCTGTTCGCGCGCGGCCGCGCGGAATGTATCGCCCGCGGCCAGCAGTACGCTGGCTCCCTGGCGCTGGAAGGTATTGGCCAATTTACCTATGGAGGTTGTTTTTCCCGCGCCGTTTACACCGGCAATCATGATGACCAGTGGCGCAACCTGCCCCAAGGGGAAGGGTTTTTCAAGCGGCGCCAGGTGATCGGCGAGTATGTCGCGCAATGCCGCCTTGACCTGCGCCGCATCTTCGATTTTTTCCTTGCGGACCCGGGCACGCAAGGCCGTGAGCAGTTTTTCGCTGGCCAGCGTGCCTGCGTCGGCCATGATCAGCGCGGTTTCCAGTTCATCGAACAGCGCTTCGTCGACCTTGACTCCAACAAACAGACCGCCGATATTCTGGCCGGTGCGCGACAGGCCTTTTTTCAACCTCGACAGCCAGCTTGTTTTTTCCACGGGCTCGGCGGCGGGCTCCACGGCCGGCACGAGCTGCGTTTCGGTATCCGAACCCTCTGGCCCGGACTGCGGCCAGGCGGCAAGCGTGTTTGTCTCGGCAGCCGGTGGCTCGGCCGGGACAGCCGCATCGATTTCGGCCGCGGCCTCGGGAGCGCCCGCCGGCGATTCCGGCGATTCGCCTGAAGTCGATTTTTTTCTTTTAAAAATGCTGAACATACGCTTTACACTACTCTAATTGGTTCATTTGACTGCCGTCACACCGCGTGCCGCTACACATCATGAAAAAACACCTCGTCCGTATTGTAGGCGGTGATTACCGACGTACCTCTATTCCGGTGATCGAAGCCGCCGGCCTTCGGCCCACCCCCGACCGCGTACGAGAAACTCTGTACAACTGGCTGCAGCATCTCTGGACTCACGATTTTTCACAAAAACGCGTACTCGACCTGTTTGCCGGAACCGGCGCCCTGGGCTTCGAAGCCGCGTCCCGGGGCGTCGCCCACGTGCAGATGGTTGAATCCAACCCGGCCGCGGTGGCGGCGCTGCGGTCTTTGCGCTCCCGGCTGAAGGCCGACCACGTGCGCATCCACTCCGGCGATGCCCGCATGGTTCTGGACCGAACAAGCGCCGACCCTTTCGACCTGGTCCTGCTCGACCCGCCCTTCGGGCAGCAGTGGCTGGACACCTTGTGGGCCCGGCTGCCCCCCATTCTGGCACCCGATGGCCTGGTTTATGTCGAGTCTGAAACAGCGCTTGTTCCCCCCGAGCCTTTCGAGCTTTTGCGGCAAGGCAAGGCGGGGCAAGTGCATTTCCATCTGCTACGATTTGCTGCGGCGCAAAAAAAAGTCAATAATCCCGAAACAAGTTGAAAAAATAAGCTAAATTAATCTCTCTTGCCCTTGCCGGGCCAAGCCAATTCATTTACTACAAATCATCGGAATCCGTATGATCACTGCCGTCTACCCCGGAACGTTCGACCCCCTTACCCGCGGTCACGAAGACCTGGTACGTCGCGCCGCCAGCTTGTTCGACCACGTAGTCGTGGGCGTAGCCCACAGCCACGCCAAAAAGCCGTTTTTCAGCCTTGAAGAGCGCGTTGAAATTGCCGAAGAAGTATTGGGCCATTACCCCAACGTCGAAGTCAAGAGCTTTGCCGGACTGCTCAAAGACTTTGTCCGGGAACAGGAAGGACGTGTCATTGTACGCGGCCTGCGCGCCGTTTCCGACTTCGAATACGAATTCCAGATGGCCGGCATGAACCGCCACCTGCTGCCCGAAGTCGAGACCCTGTTCATGACACCGTCCGATCAATACCAGTTCATTTCAGGCACGATCGTGCGTGAAATCGCCATTCTGGGCGGCGATGTCAGCAAATTTGTATTCCCTTCGGTAGAGCGCTGGCTGCACAGCAAGGCCAAGGCGCACCGCGCCGAGCAGGAACAGGGGTAGGCTCATTTCCAGGATCGGGCCGGCCTGCGCCCACCGCAGCGCACTGACACCGGCATTTCGGCAAGGGTAGACACCATGGCTTTGCGCATTACCGAGGAATGCATCAATTGCGATGTCTGCGAACCGCAGTGCCCGAACACGGCGATTTCACTGGGCCTGGAAATCTATGAAATCGACCCGAGCCTGTGCACCGAGTGCGTAGGGCATTTCGGCGAGCCGCAGTGCCAGGTCGTTTGCCCCGTCGAGTGCATTGAGATCGATCCTCAATGGCAGGAAGGCCAGGAAGCCCTGATGGCCAAATACCAGCGGATCACTCAGAAAAGCTGAACCATCAAGGCTGCCACAACACCTCGGGCGCATCGGGATGCACCTTGACCAGGCGGCTGGGCACCCCCAGGAAATTGGATATCCAGGCAGCGGCCAGATCGCCTTCATCGACCACGTCGACGCGCTGTTTGCCAATGGTGGCATGACGCCAGACGCTCTCGTCGTCTTCAATCACATCGAGCGGAATATCCATGCGCAGCATGCCCGGCGCGCGAATCACCAGATAGCCGAAGCGAATGGCCACGGCAACTTGCGCCAGCGAGGGGTGATCCCTTTGCGTGAGCCACCGGCCATCGGCGTCGATCACCAGCCATTGGCGGTCGTAGGGTGCGGCGTCGGGGTTATCGATGCCTGCACAGGCGTCGATGGGAAAATAAAGAGTAGGTGTCATTGACCCAGTAGTCCTTTCAATGCATTGCCAATACTTTTCACCGCATCCGACTTGCCGGACGGAGCGGGCGCGGCCGGCTTGGCCGCCTGCGGCAGGAGATCTTTGCCGACCTTGTTCGACAGCAGGTCCAGCAAGCCATCCTGCACGGCCTGTTTCACCGCCTTGCTGCCGATTTCCTTCCACTGGACCTGATACCCCAGTTTATCGAAAGGCCCTGAAATGCGGATGGGAATCGTCACGCCTTTGAGATCCGCCAGTTCTTTGCCGCCTTGCCCCACAATGGTATTGACCACGCGGACATTTGCCACGATGTCGGCCTGCTGGTTGACCAGGTCGATCGAGGCCGGAGTACCTTCGGATATTCGCAGCAAAGGCGATACTATGCTGAGTTTTTTAAGCGTCCCCTGGCCCTGATTGAACGCCAGGCTGGCATCGAGCGAGGTAAAGTCCGTTTGCCGCCCGGCATCGAACTTCGCCGCCACGTCGGGAACCTGGCCACTGAATACATTTTCCACGGCGCTGCTCACTTCGCGCAGGGTCTGGGAAATATTGATCCCCTTGACCGCGCCATCGCGTATCGTGGCCTGCACCGTGCCGGTCAGGCCCGCCTTCAGCGCTGCCGCCGTCGTACCCTGGGCATGCAAGTTCAGGGCGACATTTCCCGTACCGGTGAGCCGATTTTCCTGCGACAGGCCCTGCAGCAGATCGCCCACGGCCACCTTGTCGAGCGTCATTTGCGCCGCCATCGAATTATGCACATCCGCGGACAACTTGCCGCCAAGTTTGCCCCCGTACAAATCGGCCGACAAGGGAGCGATCGTCAGCGTCCCGTTCAACACCCGGATTCCGGCGCTGACTTGCCTGGCATCCAGTTTTCGCGCACGAACGTGGCCCACCTTGATGTTGCCGTTTATGTCCAGAGACCCGAGAGCGGACAGATCGATGGCCTCGGATACCGCGGCAGGAACCGCGGGTACCGCGGCCTTGGCCGGAGCACTGGGCGCGGCCGGCTTGGCCGCCTCGGCCGGCTTGCCATCCGCCGCGGGAGCGGCCGCAGCCTTGGGTTGAGTCGGCGGAAACAGCTTATTGAAATCCAGCGTGTCGGCCACCAGATCAAACGTTACTTTTGGATCGCGCAATTGCGTCGCCTTGACCTTGAAATCGAGTTTGCTGCCGCTCAGCACCGCATTGATCTCGCTGCTGATCTGGTCCTTGACCAGATCGGCGCGCAGGCTGCCGATCAGGGGAAACTCGAAACTGTCGCCAGCCAGGGAAGGGTCCGATATCTTGACATCGCCCTTGATGGCCGACAGGCCGCCATGATCCTTGATGGAGCTCCAGTTCGCAGGCGAGGAAATATTGAATTGAATCACGCGCTGCCCCTCTTTGAGCCCGCCTTCCACTTTCAATTCTTTAAGCGTCAGTTCCTGCGCATTGCCGCCTATGCCGCTAACGCCCAGCGCCAGGCCCAGCACCTTCTGGCCGGAGAGCTTGACTGTACCGGAGATCGCGTCCCCCTTGGCGGCCTCGGGCGAAATCGACAAATTGGGGGCATCGACGGCAATGTCGAAATTTTGCGCAGGCAAGACCCCCTTGGCACGCAGGGCCAGCTTTTCGAGCTTGAGCTCGGATTGACTGCGGTCGACCTTGAGTTGAGGAACCGACAGGCTGGCATCAAGATTCTTGATCGGCTGCTTGCCGTCCACCGCGCCCTGCACAACCAGTTCAAGATTGCTGGCCGTGAACATTTGCGAATAAGCGCTATACGCCAGATTGCCCTTCAGGCTGACTGTCTTGGCCTGCAGCGAATCCAGCATGCCCGAGACCTGCAGGCTCAGCTTTTGCGCCGAGTACGTCTGCTGTTCGGGATTGATTTTAACGACGGCCTGTCCTTCAATATTGGCGTCTGCAACGGGAGACACGCCAATCAGCTTGCCTTTCAAGGCCACGTCGAAGGGCTGGTCGAAAGTCATGCGGCCGGTGTTGACTTCGAGTTTTTCCACTCGCGCCCGCGAGCCGGTTTTGATATCGCGAAAATGAATCTCGCCGTTTTTCAGGTCGAGCCCGGCAATATCAATCTGGAAGTCGGCGCGCGAGGCCTCGTGATTGGTCAGCACGGAGGGGCGCCCCGGAGGCTTGGCGTCGCCGCTTGCCCCAGGCGTCGCGTCTGTCGCCGGTTCGGCGGACAGCGAGCTTCCCATCAGATCCTGGAAATTGAATTGCCCCAGCCGATTGCGCACCACCCATGCCTTGAAACCCGAAACGGCCACATGGTCTACCACCAATCGATTCGACATCAGGGGCCAGATGGCCACCGCGAAACGGGCACTGTCGATCGAGGCAAACGTATTTGTGCTTTCCCTGTCGGACAAGGACACGCCCTGCAGCGACAGGCCTATGCGCGGAAACAGCGACAACTTGATATCGCCCTTGATGGCCAAAGTGCGGTGATACCGGTTGTACACAATTTCTTCGAGCTTGTTCTTGTATGCATTCGGATCGAAGGTCAGCAGGAAAATCGCCAGGCCCACCAGCGCGACAATTACCACGACCACCAATCCAACAAGCCCACGTTTGAACCAAACTTTCATTTCCGGCCTCAAAAACCTCGGGAAAACCCCCGAAACTGCCCCAGCAAGGCAATACGTTGAATGCTAACCCAAGTGCTTTGGATTTTTCAGGCTTCCCCGGATTTTTCTGGCTGAAACCTTGCAAAGTGTTATACAAGCCTATTTTTAACAGTTTTTATATTCAACCGTTATAACAATATGGGACAAAGGTCTGACCCACTCTACGCTTTCCCCGGTACGATAGGGCTTCTTGCACCCATGCCAACCTCGATTCAGACCACGGAAAGCAAAAAACATGAAACTTGAAACGCTTGCCATTCATGCCGGCTACCAGCCCGACCCCAGCACCAAGGCGGTCGCGGTGCCCATTTACCAGACCACGTCCTACGCCTTCGACAGCACCCAGCACGGCGCCGACCTGTTCGACCTGAAGGTCGCAGGCAATATCTATACCCGCATCATGAACCCCACCAACGCGGTGCTGGAAGAACGCGTTGCGGCTCTCGAAGGCGGTGTCGCGGCTCTCGCCGTGGCATCGGGCATGGCGGCCGTCACGTACGCCATCCAGACCATAGCCCAGGCGGGCGACAATATCGTCTCGGTCAGCAAACTCTATGGCGGCACCTACAACCTGTTTGCGCATACCTTTCCGCGCCAGGGCATTACCGTGAAATTCGCCCCGCATAACGATGTGGCGGCGCTTGAAGCCCTGATCGACGAAAACACCAAGGCGGTATTTTGCGAGTCGATAGGCAATCCGGCGGGCAACATCATCGATATCCAGGCCTTTGCCGATGCCGCACACCGCCACGGCGTACCGCTCATCGTCGACAACACCGTTGCCTCCCCCGCTATTTGCCGACCATTCGAGCATGGCGCCGATATCATCGTACATGCGCTTACCAAATACATGGGCGGCCACGGCACGACCATCGCCGGCGCGGTTGTCGATTCGGGCAAATTTCCCTGGGCCGAGCACAAGGCCCGTTTCCCCATGCTGAACGAACCCGACCCGTCCTATCATGGCGTGGTGTATACCGAAGCATTTGGCCCGGCTGCGTTCATAGGCCGCTGCCGCGTGGTGCCGCTGCGCAATACCGGCGCGGCGCTTTCGCCATTCAACGCCTTTCTTATCCTGCAAGGAATCGAAACGCTACCCTTGCGCATGGAGCGCCACACCGAAAATGCGCTCAAGGTGGCCGCGTACCTGGCCAAACATGCGCAAGTATCATGGGTCAAGTATGCCGGCCTGAGCGATCACCCCGAACATGGGCTGGCAAAAAAGTACATGGACGGCAAACCGGCCAGCATCATGTCGTTCGGCATCAAGGGCGGCAGCGCCGCCGGCGCCCGATTCATCGATGCCCTGAAGCTCGTGGTGCGCCTGGTCAATATCGGCGATGCGAAATCCCTGGCCTGCCATCCGGCCTCGACCACGCACCGGCAGCTCAGCCCCGAAGAGCTCGCCAAAGCAGGCGTGGGCGAAGACATGATCCGCCTGTCGATCGGCCTTGAGCATATCGACGACATTCTGGCCGATCTGGAACAAGCCCTGAGCGCCAGCAAGGGATAGGCCGCAAGAAAGGCGGCCCATTCGGCATGGCCGCCTTTCTTGACAAGCTGTACTGTCTAGAGCTTTCCGAGCAGTCCCGACAGGGAGCCCATGAGCGACGAGGTATCGAGGCCGCCCTGAGCGCCGGGCTCGACGGTTCCGTTGGGCGTGGCGTGATCGACCAGATGCGGCAGCAAGGTGCTGAGGTTGCTCAATACCGAACTGGTGTCCTGGCCCGAGCTTTGCGCCAGGTTATTGACCATATCGTCGCCCAGCACGGCATGCAACTGATCGCCCGAAACAGGCTGATTCGCGCCGGTGCCGACCCAGGAAGACACGACGCCGCCCAGGCCGCCCTGCTCGAATTTCTGGACAAGCGCGGACAAGCCGCCTGGATAGTTATTGACTTGTTCGAGCAAGGCGGGCAGCAATGCCGCCTGACCGCCTGCCTGGGGGTTTCCGCCACTGACGGCGGAAAGAACCGAATCCAGAAGTCCCATGATGATCTCCTTAGTATGATCAATAAGTCTAACAAATATAAGCGCCGCACATTGCAAATAATTGTCAGTCAGTTCGGGTATAGTAAGCCTCATTAAATAATAACGGGAAGCTGGAGAGTCTTCATGCAAATAGGAATTCCGCGCGAAAGCCTGCCAGGAGAAACGCGCGTTGCCGCCACTCCGGAAACAGTCAAAAAATATATAAGCGGCAAGCACACGGTCATTGTCGAGCACGGCGCGGGCGCGGCGGCTCATTACCCCGACGACGCCTATGTGGCGGCCGGGGCCAGCCTGGGCAGCGCGGAGCAGGCGCTCGGGGCCGAGCTCGTACTCAAGGTACGCTCGCCCAGCGAAGCCGAACGCCGGCACATGAAAGCGGGCACCGTCCTGGTCGGCATGCTCGACCCCTTCGATCAATCGGGCCTGGCGGCGCTCGCCGGCGCGGGCCTGACCGCCTTCGCCCTTGAAGCCGCGCCGCGCATCACGCGCGCGCAAAGCCTCGATGTCCTCTCCTCGCAAGCCAATCTGGCCGGCTACAAGGCCGTGCTGCTGGCGGCCAATCAGTACGGACGCCTGTTCCCCATGATGATGACGGCGGCCGGCACGCTCAAGGCGGCCCGCGCCGTCGTTCTGGGTGCGGGCGTAGCCGGCCTGCAGGCCATCGCCACCGCCAAGCGCCTGGGCGCCGTGGTCGAAGCCTCCGACGTGCGGCCCGCCGCCAAAGAGCAGATCGAATCCCTGGGCGCGAAGTTCATCGACGTGCCGTTCGAAACCGACGAAGAGCGCGAAATTGCCCAAGGCGTGGGCGGCTATGCCCGGCCCATGCCCGCGGCCTGGATGGCCCGTCAGGCCGCGCTGGTATCGGAACGCTGCAAACAGGCCGATATCGTCATCAGCACCGCGCTCATTCCCGGGCGTCCGGCACCCGTGCTCATTACCGAAGACACCGTCAAGGCCATGAAGCCGGGCTCGGTCATTGTCGACCTGGCCGTCGAGCGTGGCGGCAACTGCCCTCTGTCCGAAAAAGACAAAATCGTTGAAAAGCACGGGGTCAGCCTGATCGGCTACAGCAACCTGCCGGCCATGGTCGCCACCGATGCCTCGGCGCTCTATGCCCGCAATATTCTCGATTTCATGAAGCTGATCACGAACGCCGATGGCGAACTGGCCATACAGCAAGAAGACGAAATCATTACCGCCTGCCTGATGTGCACCGGCGGCAACGTATTAAGGAGCGCCTGATGGAAGCGGTCAATCCCACCCTGATCAACTTTATTATCTTCGTGCTCGCCATCTACGTCGGCTACCACGTGGTCTGGAACGTCACACCCGCCCTGCATACGCCGCTCATGGCCGTCACCAACGCCATCTCGGCCATCGTCATCGTGGGCGCCATGCTGGCCGCGGCACTGACCGAAGGCGGCCTGGCGCGATTCATGGGCGTATTTGCCGTCACCCTGGCGGCCGTCAATGTCTTTGGCGGTTTCCTGGTCACTCGGCGCATGCTTGAAATGTTCAAGAAAAAAGAGAAGAAAACCGCGGGAGGGCAATCATGATTTCTGCCAATCTCGTCACCCTTTTCTACCTTATCGCTTCAATCTGCTTCATACAGGCGCTCAAAGGCCTGTCCCATCCCACCACCTCCCGGCGCGGCAATCTGTTCGGCATGATAGGCATGGCCATTGCCGTGGTCACGACCGCTTTACTGATCGTCGGCCTGGCCAGCGACGGCAAGGCCGGCATCGGTCTGGGCTGGGTCGTGCTGGGCTTGCTCATAGGCGGGAGCTTCGGCACCATCCTGGCCAAGCGCGTCGAAATGACCAAAATGCCCGAACTCGTGGCTTTCATGCACAGCATGATAGGCCTGGCCGCCGTGGCCATCGCCGTGGCCGTCGTGGCCGAACCGCATGCCTTCAATATCGCCGCCCCCGGACACCCCATACCCGTGGGCAACCGGCTCGAACTGTTCATCGGCACCTTCGTGGGCGCCATCACGTTTTCCGGCTCGGTCATTGCCTTCGGCAAGCTGGCCGGCAAATACAAGTTCAGGCTGTTCCAGGGAGCCCCCGTGGTTTTTCCGGGGCAGCATTTCGTCAACCTGGCGCTGGCCATTGCCATGCTGGGCTGCGGGTTCTGGTTCATGGGCACGCAGTTGTGGCTGCCCTTTATCATCATGGCCCTGCTCGCCTTCGTATTGGGAGTGCTGATCATCATCCCCATCGGCGGCGCCGACATGCCTGTGGTGGTATCCATGCTCAACAGCTACTCGGGCTGGGCCGCGGCCGGTATCGGTTTTTCGCTCAACAACCCCATGCTGATCATCGCCGGTTCGCTGGTCGGCTCATCGGGCGCGATCCTGTCGTACATCATGTGCAAGGCCATGAACCGCTCGTTCTTCAATGTCATATTGGGCGGTTTCGGCACGGCGCCCGGCACGGCGCAAAGCGCCAGCCAGGCCCAGCGCAATGTCAAATCCGGCAGCCCCGAAGACGCGGCCTTCCTAATGAGCAATGCCGAATCCGTCACCATCGTCCCCGGCTACGGCCTGGCGGTCGCGCGAGCCCAGCATGCTCTCAAGGAGCTCGCCGAGAAACTCGGCGAGCAGGGAGTCGTCGTCAAATACGCCATACATCCGGTGGCCGGCCGTATGCCGGGCCACATGAATGTCTTGCTGGCCGAAGCCGAGGTGCCCTACGACCAGGTCTTCGAAATGGACGACATCAACGGCGAATTCGGCCAGACCGACGTGGTGCTGGTGCTGGGCGCGAACGATGTCGTGAACCCCGCCGCCAAGAACGATCCGCAATCGCCCATTGCCGGCATGCCCATCCTCGAGGCCTACAAGGCCCGCACCGTCATCGTCAACAAACGCTCGATGGCGGCCGGCTATGCGGGGCTCGACAATGAATTGTTCTATATGGATAAAACCATGATGGTCTTCGGCGACGCCAAGAAAGTCATCGAAGATATGGTCAAGGCGATCGAATAAAACGGCAGGAAAGGCAGTTTTATTTCATAGACGAGACTTTTTTAATCGTTTATGCTTCGTGCTGCCGTTTACATTTGTTACAAAATCTCATGCCTATCGACTCCCGCTTCGACGCCGCCGAAGATTCCAGTCCCTTTCTCGTGACGTCGCCACGGGAAATCCTGTCGCTGTTGCGCTCGCTCGAAAAAGAACGGGCGCTGCTCCAGATGCATATCCCAGGCAGGCCGGTATCGGTCATTACCACCATTCTCGAGCTGGACGAGCGCCGGAACCTCATCGTGGTCGACAACTCCAGGGAAGACACCATCAACCAGAGCATGATCGCCGCCGAAGAGGTTTCGTTCGAAACGGCGCTGCACAAGATCCGCATCCTGTTTTCCACGCCGAAAGTCACCGCCGGCCAGCACGGCCAGCAATCGGCCCTGATGTTCGACATCCCCACCGAACTTACCCGCCTGCAGCGGCGCGACTACTATCGGGTGGACATCCCGCTGAGCAATCCGACTCTGTGCTCCTTTCCGCTGCCCGGCAATGCCGATACTCCCCGCATTTCCCTGACCCTCGAAGACCTCAGTTGCGGCGGCATGCTTGTGATGGACAACGACCAGGTCCTGGACTGTACCATCGGCACCCTGTATACCGACTGCCGGCTCCAGTTGCCGGACAACGAGATCCTGACCGTCGCCGCGCAGGTCAGGCGCAATCTCGATGACACCTTGTCGAACGGCAGGCAAACCCATCGGGTCGGGTTTGCCTTTGTCGACCTGCCCAACACCTCGCTGATTGCCTTGCAGCGCCATATCGGCAAAATCGAGCGCAAGCTGACGGCCCGGAACAAAGGGTTCGACTAATTCGGGCCGCGCGTGCCGGCCGGCGCCCCATCACGTTCCACTCCCGAACCTGATCCCCTGCGCCAAGGGCAATGCGCGCGAATAATTCACGGTATTGGTGGCACGGCGCATGTATGCTTTCCAGGCATCGGAACCCGACTCGCGCCCACCGCCGGTTTCCTTCTCGCCCCCGAACGCTCCGCCAATCTCGGCTCCCGATGTCCCGATATTGACGTTGGCAATGCCGCAATCGGATCCCGCGCTCGACATGAACTTTTCCGCCTCGCGCAGATCGGTGGTGAAAATAGCCGACGACAGGCCTTGGGGAACGCCATTGTGCAGGCGAATGGCATCCTCGAACTGCTCATATCTGAGCGCATATAAAATCGGCGCGAAAGTTTCCTGGCACACCACATCGCTCTGTTCGGGCATCTCGACAAGGGCGGGCTCCACGTAATAGGCGTCGGGGTACCGGCCGGCGAGCACACGGCCGCCGCCGAATACAAGCCCTTGCTGCTGCCTGGCCCGGTCGAGCGCGGCCTGCATGGCCAGGAAAGCCGGCCGATCGATGAGGGGACCGACCAGCGTTTGCGTATCCAGCGGATCGCCTATGCGGGCGCCCGCGTATGACTGTTTCAGGCGCGCCAGCAAATCGTCGGCGACGTCGCGATGCACAATCAGGCGACGTGTGCTGGTGCAACGTTGCCCCGCCGTGCCGATGGCGCCAAACAAAATGCCCTGAGCCGCCATGTCCAGATCGGCCGAGGGCGCGACGACGACAGCATTGTTTCCCCCCAGTTCAAGCAGCGACCGCCCCAGGCGCGCCGCAACGCGCTGGCCCACCTGGCGCCCCATCCGGGTCGAACCCGTCGCCGAAACCAGGGCGACCCGGCTGTCGTCGACCAGCGTTTCGCCCGCCTCGCGATCGCCTATCACCAGTTCGGACAGACCGGGCGGCGCATCGCTGAATTTTTCCATGGCGCGCCGGAACAAGGACTGGCAGGCCATGGCCGTCAGCGGCGCCTTTTCCGAAGGCTTCCAGACGACCGCATCGCCGCACACAATCGCCAAGGCCATATTCCACGACCACACGGCGACCGGAAAATTGAAAGCCGAAATGACACCCACCACACCCAGCGGGTGCCAGGTTTCCATCATGCGATGACCCGGCCGCTCCGAAGCAATCGTCAAGCCATACAGCTGGCGCGACAGGCCCGCCGCAAAGTCGCAAATATCGATCATCTCCTGGACCTCGCCCGCGCCCTCGGCAAGAATCTTTCCCGTCTCGACCGACACCAGGCGGCCCAGCGTATTTTTATGGGCCCTCAGCTCTTTGCCAAACAGGCGAATCAGCTCGCCGCGGCGCGGCGCCGGCACGTCGCGCCAGGCCCGGTACGCGGCTTCGGCGCGTTCAATCGCCGCGGAGACTTGAGCGGCCGTATGGACCTGGACCCGGGCCAGCACGGCGCCGTCGATGGGCGAATGCACGGCCAAGGGGCCGCCGGTCAAATCGTGCGGGGCCACGCCCATGGCATCAAGCAATTCCAAGTTTGTCATAATGACCTCTCCATGCAGTCGAACCGCCCCGGGCGCTGTGCGCGCCAGGGCGAAGACACCGCGCAAGTATGGAATCCGCTTACAGAAAAATTGCGGCAATCCCTGGAAATTCTGGAACAATAGTAGCAGTCAAGCCGAAGGTTTACGATATGCCGCGCGAACAGTTCGACGTCATCATTGCCGGAGGCGCCGCCGTCGGCAGCGCCTGCGCCTACTTCCTGACGGCCCATCCGGACTTCAAAGGCTCGGTGCTGGTCGTCGAAAAAGATTTCAGTTATCGGCGTTGCGCCACCAGTCTTTCCGCCGCATCGATACGCCATCAGTTTTCCACTCCCGAAAATATCCGGATGTCTCAGTTCGGAACAGAGTTCCTGCGCCATTTCGGCCAACGTCTCGCCGTGGACGGCGTGCGGCCCGAGGCCGGCTTCCATGAAGGCGGCTATCTGTTCCTGGCGACGGCGGCGGGCCTGGATGCCCTCAACGAAAACCACCGCACCCAGCGCGCACTCGGTGTCGATGTCGCCTTGCTGAATCCGGAGCAGCTTGCGGCCCGTTTCCCCTGGATGCGGACCGGCGACCTCGCCGCGGGCTCCTTGGGCCTATCCGGCGAAGGCTGGCTGGATGCGTACGGCATGATGCAGGGCTTCAGAAAAAAAGCGATCTCCCAGGGCGCGCATTACAGGGAAAACGAAGTAGTGCAGGTGCGGCGCAAAGGGCGCCGCATCACCGGCGTCGGACTCGATAACGGCGCCATCCTGCAGTGTGGCGTACTGATCAACGCGGCGGGAATCGGCGGCCCGCAACTCGGCCGCCTGGCCGGGATAGACCTGCCTATAGAGGCCCGCAAGCGCTGCATTTTTTATTTCCGGAGCCCGAACCCGGTGACGCCTTGCCCGCTGGTCATAGACCCGAGCGGCGCGTACTTCCGGCCTGAAGGCGCAGGGTTCATAGGTGGGATCGCGCCCGCCGACGATCCGCAATGCGTCGACTTCGATGTCCAGTACCAGCTCTTCGAAGAGGTGCTGTGGCCGCTGCTCGCAGCGCGCGTACCGGCATTCGAAGCGATACGCTGCACCCATGGCTGGGCCGGTCATTACGACATGAACACACTGGACCACAACCTTATTATCGGCGCTCATCCGGACATTGAAAACCTGCTGTTCGCCAACGGCTTCAGCGGCCATGGACTGCAGCAGGCGCCCGCCGTCGGGCGAGCCTTGTCCGAACTTGTGCTATTCAACGGCTTTCGCACGCTGGATCTGACGCGCATGGGATGGTCGCGCATATTGAATAACGCCCCGATCATCGAAAAGAACGTGGTGTGAACAAAGCGATATGACGCCGGCGCGCATCGCGGGATACACTGCTTATCCGCCATGCTTTACCGAGTTCCACATATAGAGGCCTCATGAGCGTCAGCACGACTACCCTTTTCGATGCCGGGCAAACCGCCCGGCTGCTCGACTTTTCCCATCTCGTCGAGGCACTCAAAACAGCCGCCATCGACTATGCACGCGGCCTCATCATCGCGCCCGAACGCCAGGTCGTGCCTTTCCCCCGCGGCGGCCTCATGCTCTCCATGCCGGCAACCGCCGGCGATATCGGCATACACAAGCTGGTTAACGTGACCCCGTCCAACCGGGTCCTGAACTTGCCCACCATCAATGGCCTGGTATCGATCTACAACGGCAAAACCGGTCAGGAGCTGTTCGTGCTGGATGGCCCTACCGTGACCGCCCGCCGTACCGCAGCCATCTCGATGCTCGCACTCAAAACCTTTCTCGATCGGACTCCTGCGCGCATCGCCCTGATCGGCACAGGCAAACAGGCTTCGGAGCACGCTCAGGCCATCGCCGCCTTGTTTCCGGGCATTGCGCTGCTCGTCACCGGCCGCAGCCCAGACAGCGCCGGCGCCTTTATCCGGGCGCACGAAAAGCTGGACCTGCGACTCGCGCCGTGTGCCGTGTCGTCCATTCCCGGAGATGTCGATGCGGTGATCACCGCCACAAGCAGCAAGACACCGGTGTACGGCGAGCCGGCCCGTGCCGGACGCCTGGTGATCGGAGTAGGAGCCTTTGAGGCCGATTCGGCCGAAATCGCCGCCGAGACAGTCCTGGGCAGCCAGATCTACGTCGACGACCCGGCCGGAGCCCGTCACGAAGCAGGAGACCTCATCATGGCACAAGCGGCCTGGGATAGTGTCAAGCCCCTGTCCGACGCGCTGCTCAACGGGGTCGATTTTGACCGCGCACTGCTTTTCAAAAGCGTGGGCTGCGCCGCCTGGGATCTGGCTGCCGCACGCTGCGCGCTGGCGGCCCTGGACCTGCAAATCACTTGACGGCTGTCTGGTCATATATTCCAAATAGGAATAGATGAATACTGAAATTTCATTATTTTTTATATCACAAGGCAGATACACTACAAAAAACAGTCCTATTGGTGGAGTCGACATGGTTAACACCCCCTTGCCCAAATCTCGCACGGCGAAGCCGCCCGCGGCCGTTCCCCTATTACGCTGTTTTGTGGACGGCGCATGGATCGACACAGGAAAAAGGTTCGACAATATCAACCCGGTCAACGGCCAGGTAATCAGTCATGTGTGCGAGGCCGGCGCCGACACCGTCAATGCCGCCATCAGCGCCGCCAACCGCGCCGCCCAGGGCAGTTGGAAGCACTGCACGGTGTCTGAGCGAGCCGCGTTCCTGCACCGCATTGCCGATGGCATAGAACAGCGCTTCGACGATTTTGTCGCGGCCGAAGTTGCCGATACGGGGCGCCCTGTCCATCAGGCACGCACGCTCGACATTGCACGCGGCATCGCCAATTTCCGCACTTTTGCCGACCTGATCAAAACCAGCTCGAGCGATCTGTTCCAAAGCGACGGCCCCGATGGCGCCAAAATCATGAGCTACGTCATACGCAAGCCGCTGGGCACCATAGGCATCATTTCGCCCTGGAACCTGCCTTTATTGCTCCTGACCTGGAAAGTCGCACCGGCGCTGGCCATGGGCAATTGCGTCGTCGCCAAACCGTCGGAAGAAACCCCTTCGTCTGCCACGCTGCTGGCCGAAGTCATACAGGCCGCCGGCCTGCCCAATGGCGTCTTCAACCTGATCCACGGTTTCGGACCGGACTCGGCGGGACAATTCCTGAGCACCAGCCCGCATATCGACGCCATCACGTTTACAGGCGAATCCCGCACCGGCAGCACCATTATGAAAGCCGCCGCCGAGGGAGTGAAGGAAGTCTCGTTCGAGCTGGGCGGCAAGAATGCCGCGGTGGTATTTGCCGATGCCGATTTCGAGGCCGCCGTTGCCGGTGTCATGAAATCGAGCTTTACCAATTCCGGGCAAGTCTGTCTATGTTCCGAACGCGTTTATGTAGAGCGCCCTATTTTTGACCGCTTCGTGGCCGCAATGAAAAACCGGACCGAACAATTGCGCGTCGATTTCCCCGACGCCGAGGGCGTGGATATGGGCCCGCTGGTATCGCACGCCCATCGCGACAAGGTGCTGTCTTATTACAAGCTGGCGCGCGACGAAGGCGCCACGATCGTAAGCGGAGGCGGCGTGCCGGTCTTCGGCGACGAGCGCGACCAGGGCGCCTATGCGCAGCCCACTATCATCACCGGCCTGCCCGACACCGCCCGCTGCGTACGCGAGGAAATCTTCGGCCCCATCTGCCATATTTCCCCATTCGACACCGAAGCCGAAGTCATAGAGCGTGTCAACGACAGCGCCTACGGCCTGGCCGGCTGCGTCTGGACCACCAATCTGTCTCGCGCCCATCGGGTTTCCAGCCAGTTCGAAACCGGCATCGTGTGGGTCAATACCTGGTTCACGCGCGATTTGCGCACTCCGTTCGGCGGGGCAAAACTATCGGGGCTGGGCCGCGAAGGCGGCCGCTATTCCCTGGACTTCTACTCGGAAATCAGCACTATCTGCATGAAGCTTTGATACGCCAACCACTCATTACAGGAAGATCATGAACAATCCGGTACAAGCCCGCGTCGTGCCAGGCAAAGCCACGCCCCGCGGCAAATTCCCCCATATCAAGCGCGCCGGCGATTTTTTGTTTATATCGGGCACCAGTTCGCGGCGCCCCAACAACACCTTTGCCGGAGCCCAGGCCGATGCCATGGGTACCACGCAGCTCGATATACGCGTCCAGACCCGCGCGGTCATCGAAAACATTCGCGACATACTCGATAGCGAAGGCGCAGGCCTGGAGCACTTGGTCGAGATCTCGGCCTTCCTGGTCAATATGAACGATTTCGGCGGCTACAACGAAGTCTATGGTGAATTTTTTTCCGCCGACGGCCCGACCCGCACCACGGTTGCCGTGCACCAGTTGCCTCATCCGCATCTACTCATCGAAATGAAGGCCATCGCCTACTTGCCCAAATAAAGAATCACGGAGGACGCCATGCTTGCTTACGGAAAACCTTTCAACTTCGCACGCTGGATCGACGAACACGCTCATCTTTTAAAGCCCCCTGTCGGCAATCAACAAATCTGGCAGGACAGCGATTTTATCGTTACGGTAGTGGGAGGCCCCAATCACCGCACCGACTATCACGACGACCCTTTCGAAGAATTCTTCTACCAGATGCGTGGCAACGCTTACCTGTATCTGTGGATCGACGGCGCCCGCGAACGACTCGATCTAAAGGAAGGCGATATCTTCCTGATGCCGCCCCATGTCCGTCACTCGCCGCAAAGGCCGGAAGTCAATAGCGCCTGCCTGGTCATCGAACGCCAACGCCCCCTCGGCCATATCGACGGCTTCGAATGGTACTGCGAAGGAGACAAAGGCTGCGGGCACCTGGTGCACCGCGTGGAAACCCAGTTGCAAAGCATCGTGACCGACCTGCCGCCGCTCTTTAACGCGTTCTACCAGTCCGAAGAAAAAAGGCGCTGCCCCAACTGCGGCAAGCTGCACCCCGGAAAAGGGAATTGAGCCGCAGCGGCACCGGGCGAGCCCCCATCGATCCATATCACTGAACAGCTACTCAATACGCCGACACAGTCCATGAAAAAAATAGACATGCATTCCCATTTTTTCCCGCCCATCAGTCAGGCGCAGGCCGCGGCGCTGGACGCCGCGCAAGCGCCCTGGCTGTCAATTTCCAGCGACGGCGAAAACGGCCATATCATGAAGGGCGACCGATCCTTCCGACCAGTCTACCGGGCCTTGTGGGATGCCAGCCTGCGGCTTGAAGAAATGGACCGCCACGGTCTGGACGCACAGGTCATTTCGGCCACACCCATCATGTTCGGCTACAGCCATGCGGCCGACCGCGCCGCCCCATGGGCGGAGCGCATGAACGACCTGGCGCTGGAACATTGCGCGGCCAACCCGAAGCGCCTCAAGGCCCTGGCCCAGGTACCTTTGCAGGATCTCGACCTCGCCTGCCGCGAGGCCTCTCGCGCCAAGGCCTGCGGCCATGTGGGCGTGCAGATCGGCAACCACCTGGGCGAGCGCGACCTCGATGACGAGCATCTGGTGCAGTTCCTGACGCATTGCGCCCTCAACGACATTGCGGTGCTGGCCCATCCCTGGGACATGATGACCGACGGCCGCATGAAAAAATGGATGCTGCCCTGGCTGGTGGCCATGCCGGCGGAAACCCAGTTGGGAATCCTGTCGCTGATTTTGTCTGGGGCGCTGGAACGCATACCGAAATCGCTCAAGCTCTGCTTCGCGCATGGCGGCGGCAGCTTCGCCTTTTTGCTCGGGCGCGTCGACAACGCCTGGCAGTGCCGCGACATCGTACGCCAGGACTGCCCCCAGCCGCCCTCCAGCTACCTGAACCGCTTCTATGTAGACAGCGCCGTCTTCGATCCGCGCGCACTGCGCCTGCTTGTCGAGGTAATGGGTTCGGATCGCGTCATGCTGGGGTCGGACTACCCATTCCCCCTGGGCGAACAGCAAATTGGCAAGCTGGTCGCCGACAACGAATGGCTAAAGGCCGCCGATCGTGAGAAAATCAACGGCCTCAATGCACAAGAGTTTTTTGGTTTCGACGCGTAGCATCCGGGCGGCGAGAGTCCGCCCGGCACCAAGCGGCAATGCAGTCCGGCCAGCCTATTCATACAACCCCGACATATCGACGCCGCCCATGGACCCGCTACTGTTAAATCGTACCGCCCTGGCCCGCAAGCTGCGTTTCTCGCAGTTGTTGGTGCTGGAACAGGTGATGCAAAGCAAGTCGATACTGCACGCCGCCCAGGCGCTCAATCTGACGCAGCCGGCAGTCAGCAAGGTTATTCTCGAACTGGAGGCATGGTTCGGAGAACCGCTGCTGGTGCGCAGCAATCGCGGCGTTGCCCCAACCGAATTCGGCGAACTCATTGGGCGCCGCGCCAAAACCCTGCTGGCCGAGCTCCGTGCCATGACCGACGAGCTCAATGCCTACAAAACCGGTGTGCTGGGCCACGTCATCATCGGAACCCTTATTGCCGCCTCGTCATCCTTGCTGCCCCACGCCATTGCGCGGCTCAAGGCACAGGCCCCGCAAGTCATCGTAACGCTGCGCGTAGGGCAAATGGATCAACTGCTGCCCATACTCGCCACCGGCGATCTCGACCTGGTGGTGGGGCGTATTCCCGATGATCAGAGCTGGCGCGCCTCGGCCCAGACAGTGGCGGCCGAGACACTGTATCGCGATGAATTGTGCGTCGTGGCCGGCCGCCAGCACCCCCAGGCCAAAAAGAAAGCCCTGGGCCTGCACGATCTGGCGGGCTGCCCCTGGATTCTACCCACTACAGATTCATCGTTGCGCAAAACCGCCGACCGGCTTTTCGCGCAGGCCGGCTTGCCGCCACCCGACAATCTGGTCGAGTCGATGTCCGTCCTGACCAACTTGACGCTATTGTCCGACTTCAAGACCTGCGCATTCATGCCGCGCACCATTGCAATGCCGTTTGTCGAGTCCGGCATGTTGAGCGTACTGCCGGTAAAAGGCCTGGATGTGTTCGGCGACATCGGCTTCTTTCATCGGCCGAGCCACAGCCAGGGTCCGGCGGTCGAGCTATTCAAAACCTGCCTGCGCGAAGCGGTACGCGAAGTAATCTGAGACCCGGCGGCTCATACATCCGCTACGGCGGAGACCGACTTTGCCGCCGAGATCCCGGCCATTTCTTCTTCGAAGAAACAGATTCCGTTCTTTCCCGCCCGCTTGGCCCGATACATGGCGATATCCGCTTGCGACATCAATTGCGAACTGGAAACCGACAAACCGCTGTGCAAGGCAATGCCGATCGAAGCACTCAGCCTGAACGTTTTGCCGTCTATGATGTAAGGCTCGCAGATCGCCGCCAGGCATTGGCGCGCCACACTCCCGGCGCCGGCGCGCGCCTCGTCGATATTGACGAGATCGGTCATCAGAATCACAAACTCGTCGCCGCCCAGGCGCGCCACAGTATCGAGGCGCCGGCGCCCTTCCAGCAAACGGGTGGCAACCTGGACGAGCACGGCATCGCCCACATTGTGCCCGTGGTCGTCATTGATGGGCTTGAAGTAATCGAGATCGAAAAACAAAAGCGCAAAACACGAATTATTGCGGCCGGCTCGTGCCAAGGCTTGCAGCAGGCGGTCTTCCAGAATCACCCGGTTGTACAGGCCAGTCAGCGAGTCGTGGTGCGCAAGGAATTCCATGCTCGCCTCGTTCGCCCTGAGCGCGGTTTCTTTCTCGCGAAGGCGACCCACCAGATAGTTGAACCCCAGCACCAGGCCGCCAATTTCGTCGGCCCGCTGAACCGGCAAAGGCTCCAGCTCGCGTTTGCCGTCGGCCATTTGCCGCATCGCGTGCGCTGTTTCGGTCAGGGGCCGCAATATGCGCGGCATGACCAGCAGCAACGCAGCCAGCATGACCAGCAAAGCCACAAAACTGCCTTTCACCACCATGCCGCGCAGGACTTCGATCGGTTGAAAGGCTTCTGTCGTCGGCATGCGGGCGACCACGAACCAGCCTGTGCTGGGCACACTGACCATGGCCGACAATTCCTTGACGCCATGGGCATTGATGGTAACGCCAGTGCCTCGGTAGCCCGCCATGGCACGGTCGTGCAGCAGGTTGACGCCGGGCGGCGGAGTGGGCGTGAGCATCATGGAAGGATCGCTGGAGCCGACAAACAGCTTGTCGGCCGGTGAAATCAGCAGAAAGCCGCCCGTCGTGCCCAAGCGGGTTTCCTTAAGCCGCCCAAGGAAACCCGGCCCGTCCAGCGCCGTGACGCCCGCCAGCACCGCCACGACACGATGGTCGGCATCGCGCACCGGCGTCGCCATAATGATAATGGGCTGTCCATTCGCCGGATCGCGCTGCGGCCGGCTCATCACCGGCGCATCGGCCACAAGTGCCGCCTGAAACCATTTTTCGCCGAAAAAAACGTGCTGTGATTGTCCACCCAGGGCGGGATAGGCAGCCAGTACCCCGCCGTCCGGCCGTATCGCCCGCAGCCCGCTGAACAAGGGGTTCAAACGCTCCCGATCCTTGAACCACGCGGCGAGTTCATCCGGGCGCTGCACAAGGGAAAGCGGGACGACCGCGGCAAGTTCGCTGATCAGCGAACGGCGTTCGACCACGCGCTGATTGATATCGCTTGCAATATAGGATGCGATCGACAATTGCTGGGCGGCGACCAGGTCGCGCAATTGTTCTTGCGCAAACGGCAAGCCGACAGCAAGCCGCAAAATAAGGCCCAGAATAACCAGCACCGCACCCAGGGCAATGAGACGGAATTTCATGCTTTGGAAATTCATGGTTGCGCCATCATACCCATATAGGGAATCGCCCCTCAGATAATTATTTATGCGTGCAGGATCCCGATAAGTTGCCTATCGTGCCTTCGTCCCAGGCAAATGTCAACGGGGGCGCCACGCCTAGACGTTGAACAGGAAGTTCAGCACATCGCCATCCTTGACGACGTATTCCTTGCCTTCGGAACGCATTTTGCCGGCTTCCTTGGCGCCCTGCTCGCCTTTGCAGGCGATGAAATCGTCGTAGGCGATGGTCTGGGCGCGAATGAAGCCGCGCTCGAAATCGGTATGGATCACGCCCGCCGCCTTCGGCGCCGTGTCGCCGATATGAATGGTCCAGGCGCGCACTTCCTTGACACCCGCGGTGAAGTAGGTTTGCAGGCCCAGCAGGCGAAAGCCGGCCCGTATCACGCGATTCAGGCCAGGCTCGTCCATGCCGATATCGGCCAGGAACACGCCCTTGTCCTCATCGTCGAGGTCGGCGATTTCGGCTTCCACGGCCGCGCATACCGCCACGACCGGCGCATTTTCAGCGGCGACATACTGCTGTACGGCAGCCAGATGGGGATTGTTCTCGAAGCCGCCCTCCTTGACATTGGCCACATACATGGCCGGCTTGGCGGTAATGAAGCACAGGGGCTTGATCAGCAGCAAGTCGTCGGCATCGAGCTTGAGGGAACGAATGGGGCGGGCCTCGTCGAGCACCGGCATGATCTTTTCGAGCAAGGCCACCATCTTGATGGCATCTTTGTCGCCCGCGCGCGCCGTCTTCTGATAGCGATGCAGGGCCTTTTCGGCCGAAGCCAAGTCGGCCAGCGCCAACTCGGTATTGATGACGGCGATATCGGACAGCGGATCGATCTTGCCCGCAACGTGAATGACATTTTCATCTTCGAAGCAGCGCACCACATGCACAATGGCATCGGTTTCCCGGATATTGGCCAGGAATTGGTTGCCCAGGCCCTCGCCTTTGGATGCGCCCGCCACCAAGCCGGCGATATCGACGAATTCGACCACCGCGGGCAGGATGCGCTCGGGCTTGACGATGTCGGCCAAAGCCGACAGGCGCGCGTCCGGCACCTCGACCACGCCGACATTCGGCTCGATGGTGCAAAACGGATAGTTCTCAGCGGCAATGCCGGCCTTGGTCAAAGCGTTGAAGAGAGTGGATTTTCCGACGTTGGGTAAACCAACAATGCCGCATTGCAGAGCCATGAGTATCCTGAAATTTCTGAAAAACAAACAAAGAACAGCATTTTACGTGATGGGCACCAAATAGTCTGGCGCCTCCGGCCAGCGCAACCCTGCCGGCGCCAAACCTTCAGGTGAGCATTTGCGGAACCGTGTGCAACGCAATCCACACCACCAGCAGCGGGCCGCCGTTGAACAGCCCGTGCAGCAACATCGAGGCGCCGATGCCGCGGCGAACCCGCAGCCACCCGAGTACCAGGCCTGTCAGCCATTGCGGCAATACCAGCAGGGGCATGAGCCAATACGGCGTGAGGTGGAGCGAGAAATTATTCAGATGGACACCCGCGAACAACACCGACGATGCATAAAAAACCCATGGAAAGCAGCGGCGATAACGAAGCCGCAGCCCCCAGGCCATGGGTCGACGCGCCCGCGCGAGCCAGTTCAGGCGCAAGGGCGCATTGTTGCGGCCTTTCAAATACGGCAGCCAGCACAGCAACAATATGGCCGCCAGCAGCAATAGGGTGCCCCAGCGCGGCCCGAACACCAGTGCAACAACCGCCGCCGGCACCAGCCACAAGGCTTGTGCAATATGCCTCAAGCCATAGCGAAAAACCAGTTCCTCGACTATCGGCGCCCAGATCAGCGCCTGCAGCCACGGAATACGGTGTATATCGAGCCTGTGCCCGGCCCCTCCCAGGCTTGCCGCGGTCGCGGCAATGGGTCCCAGGACAAACAGGTTCACGACCCATAAAAAGGCCGCCCATTGCAGCAGGCGCCAAAACGACAAGTCCGGAAACCAGTCTTCCCACCAGCCATCGCTTGCCGCCCGCCCTGGCAGGCGCGGGGCAAAGCCCGGGCGTTTCAAAAAACGCCAGAACTCCCGGAACTCGTCTCGGAATCGCAATGCACGAGTTCCTTGGGCTTCAGCCACGATTGGCCTCGTGCAATTGGCTCATGGCCTGAGTAAATTCGCCTCGCAGCAAGGCCGGAGCAATCGCCCGGCAACGATCGATGACGCCTTCTATTTCGCTCAGTTCGTCGCGTCGCGGTGGATTGAGCACAAAGGCTGCTACCTGCTGGGCCAGCCCGAGAGTACGTGGATGGCCTATCCCCACGCGCAAGCGCCAGAAGTCCGGGCTGCCGAAGGCCGATTGAATGTCGCGCAAACCATTGTGGCCGGCATGCCCCCCACCCTGCTTGAGCTTGACACTGCCCGGCAGCAGGTCCAGTTCGTCGTGCAATACCAGGACTTGCTCGGGCACGAGCTTGTAAAAGCGCATGAGCGCGCCCGCCGCCTGGCCGGAACGATTCATAAAGGTCGTGGGCTTGGCCAGGATGACGGCCTCGCCTTCGAAACGGGCCTTGGCCACTGAAGCGGAAAAAGCCTTCTCAAGCGCAAAACCGGCCTTCAAGTCATCGGCCAGATGATCTGCCAGCCAGAAGCCCGCGTTATGACGCGTGGTTTCATACTCGGGGCCGGGATTACCCAGGCCAATAATCAGGCGTATAGGAAGTGTCATAAGCGGCAGGCAAAGCGGACAAAATACAGCAAGGATTCAAAGACGGATCAAAGCAAAACCCCTGCCAGCCACGCTGAGCAGGGGTTTGCGCCAAACCGGGAGTTTGGCATGCGGCACCAGGCTTTATTCGGCCGGTTTGTCGGCGGCAGGAGCTTCAGCGGCCGGAGCTGCGTCGTCTGAGCTGTCGCTACCCGCTTTGAGGTGCGCCGCGGCCAGGGCCGGGTTGGCATCGCTGCCATGCGGCACATAGACCACGCCCTTGGGCAAGGTAATGTCGGACAAGTGCAGAATCGCGCCGCCCAGGAGCTGGCCGAGGTCGACTTCGATGAACTGGGGCAGGTTCGCAGGCAGGCAAGTGATTTCAAGCTCGGTCACGACATGGCTGACAATGGCTCCGCTAAGCTTGACGGCAGGCGACAGCTCGGCATTGACGAAGTGCAAAGGCACTTTGGTGTGCAGGGCTTGCGTCGCATCGACACGCTGGAAGTCGACATGCAGGACCTGTTGCTTGTAGGGGTGCCATTGCACAGAGCGCAACAATACCTGTTCGGTTTTACCGCCCAGATCCATCGTCAGAATCGATGCGTGGAACGATTCTTTGCGCAGGGCATGATAGATTTCGTTGTGGTCGAGCTCGATGCTCAGAGGCTGGGCAGTACCGCCGTAGACTATGGCGGGAACACGGCCAGCGTGGCGCAGGCGGCGGCTCGCACTCGTACCCTGTTCGCTACGCGAAGTGGCGTTGAATTTCATGGAAAAACTCCAAATGACAGTGGGCTTGAAGCCCGATTAAAAAACGCGGCGTGAATCACGCTGCGGGGAACCGCTATCTGCCGCGACCAGCAGACAGCGAATAGGTTTAATCGACGAACAGGGAACTGACCGATTCGGCGTTGGAAATACGTAAAATGGTTTCACCCAGCAACGAAGCGCACGACAGTTGGCGAATCTTGCCGCAGTCGCGCCCGGCGTCCGACAATGGAATCGAATCGGTCACCACCAGCTCGTCGATTTCCGAAGCGGCTATACGCCCGACCGCCTCGCCCGACAGGACGGGGTGAGTGCAATAGGCATAGACCGACAGGGCGCCACGTTCTTTAAGAGCCTGCGCAGCCTTGCACAGAGTGCCGGCGGTATCGACCATGTCGTCCATGATGATGCAATTGCGGCCATCGACCTCGCCAATAATGTTCATGACTTCGGACACGTTGGCGCGCGGACGGCGCTTGTCGATAATGGCCAGATCGACCTCGAGCTGCTTGGCCAGGGCCCGGGCCCGCACCACACCGCCGATATCGGGCGAAACCACCACCAGATTGCTATAGTTGCGACGCCAGATGTCGCCCAGCAAAATAGGCCCCGCATAGACGTTATCGACGGGAATATCGAAAAAGCCCTGAATCTGGTCGGCGTGCAGATCCATGGTCATGACGCGATCGACACCCACCACCTGCAACATATTGGCGACGACCTTGGCCGAAATCGAGACACGAGCCGAGCGCGGCCGGCGATCCTGGCGGGCATAGCCGAAATAAGGAATCGCGGCGGTAATGCGGCCTGCCGAGGCACGGCGCAATGCATCGACCATGACCATGATTTCCATCAGGTTGTCGTTGGTCGGAGCGCACGTGGGCTGCAGCACGAAAACGTCTTTGCCGCGGACATTTTCATTGATTTCAACCATGACCTCTCCGTCGGAGAAGCGGCCTACGGTCATCTTCCCGAGGGACATATCGAGATGATTGACCACATCGACTGCCAAGCGAGTGTTGGCAGTGCCTGTAAAAATCATGAATCTGTCGTTTGTCATGATGGACGGTAGAGATTCCGTGGCGTTAAACAACAAAGCTGTTGACCAGCACCCCACCCGGGGCCGACTCAACAGCTTCATGTATTAACTGCAAAGCCTTCAAGGCTTGGAAAAAGTGGCTGGGGAAGAAGGATTCGAACCTTCGCATGCTGGAATCAAAATCCAGTGCCTTAACCAGCTTGGCGATTCCCCAATTAACTGTGTACCCAGTATCGTAATGGATGATCAAGCAAACCCGGGCAAGCCCATGTATTTTCAATCACCGCTTCCTTGCCGGAATTGCTGCAAGGTATTTTAACGACAATTTCCTGCTGACACAGCCGGGCCTGTTCCAACGTTACAAACTCAACGAAAAAACAGGCGCCAGACCCGGTCATTCGAGCATTGATACCCAACTGCCCCAACCGCAAGGCGGCTTCGCGTACGCGCGGATACCTGCTGCAAACCACCGGTTCCAAGTCGTTGCGGCCAAAATACCCGGTATTGCGCACCGCCCCAGCTGTTTTTTCGTCAAAAACGCAAGCGGCCAACAACCCTTCTTTTTTAGCTTCGACTTTTTGCCAATCAGCAAAGACCGTAATTCTGACAGACGGGGAATTCCTTGTCAATTCAGGGGCCGAGAATACACCCGCAGTGGGCACCTGCTGGCGCGGCTGAATCACCACATAAGCTCGCTCGGGCAGGCTGAGCGGCGACAATATTTCTCCTATCCCTTCCGCAAAGGCCGGCTGGCCGAAAATGAAAACCGGGACATCGGCCCCCAAAGGCAAAGCCAGCGCCATGAGTTCACGCCGATTCAAGCCGGTTTGCCACAGGCGGTTCAGGGCCAGCAAAGTCGTGGCGGCATCGCTCGACCCGCCGCCCAGGCCTGCACCCGACGGAATGTTTTTCCGGTAGCTGATCTGCGCCCCGTACGGGGTGCCTGTTGCCCGCTGCAGCGCCCGGGCGGCACGCACGACCAAGTCATCTTCGTGAGCCAGATCGGGATTCGGGCCCTCGCAGACTATCCGGCCATCACCGCGTTTTTCATAATGAAGCACATCGCACAGATCGATGAACCGAAACGCCGTCTGCAGCAAATGGTAGCCGTCGTCGCGCCGGCCGACGACATGCAGGAACAAATTGAGCTTGGCAGGCGCGGGAACATCGTACAGCGTCACTCAAGGCCCCGGCTACGTGCCATCGACAACCAGACGCACGCTGATGCGCTGGTTGGAATCATTGCGATTGAGCTGCAACAGCCTGGGGCCAAGCGAGTCATAGCGCGACAGCACGACCCGCCAGCCGTTCTGCTGGAAGCTCGTGGCTTGACCCGCCTGGTTTTTTTCCAGATTCAGTACCGCGCCCGTGCGGCCCCGCAGCCAGTCGCGCAAACCCTCCACGGGAATGGCGCTGCCCAGCACTTGCTCGACCAATCCATCGGGATCGCTCGCCTGCTCCTGCGACCCATCGGATCGCGTCAGAACCGAATAGCCAGGTGATACCTGCACGCGGGCAAGGGTATTACCCAAGGGATTGGCCAGATCGAGCCTGAGCGTTTGTCCATCGTCGCGCCAGGCAAAACCGCCTTGCACGGCCTGCTGCTTGCCGTTGTCGCGCATCACGCTGACGGCAAACCGGCCAGTCCGTTCAAAAGCCCGGGCGCCGCCCGCGTCAGTGATTCTGTGCGGCGTGGCGCAGGCCGCCAGCAAACCCGCCAGACAAAAAACCAGCCAGGCACGATACAGGCGCATCAAAGCTTCACCTCGAAGCGCTTGATCGTTTTCAGCAAGGCGTCGTTCTTGGCGTCCTTGGCCAGGCCCGCACGCCATATTTTCTTGGCCTCGTCGAATCGCTTGAGCTTCCACAGCACTTCGCCCAGATGGGCCGCCACATCGGCCGACGGCAACAGCGCATAAGACCGCTGCAGGTAGTCCAATGCCACCTTGTTGTCGCCCGTTCGATAAAGATACCAGCCCACGCTGTCCAGAATGAATGGATTGTCCGGCTCCAGATCGAGGGCATGCTCGAGCAGATCCTGCGCTTCATCCAGGCGAATATTCTGGTCGGCGTAGGTATAGCCCAAAGAGTTATAGGCATTGGCATTGTTCGGGCTGATCTGGATAACGCGCAGCATGAGCTTTTCGAAGTCGTCGAACTTGCCCTGCCGCTCGTACATCATGCCCAGGTCGTACATGATCTCGGAAGTATCGGGCATGGCCTTGTTGGCATTGACCAGCACCTCGGTGGCCTCGCCGGTGCGTCCCGCGTCGCGGTAAATCGACGACAGGGTAAGCGCGATGACCGTCCGTTCGTGATTGTCTTGCGGCTTGAGCGCCGCAATCGTGCCGCGCGCCGCCGACAGATTGCCAAGGCGGGCCTGCAGTACGGCCTGATGGATGCGGGCCTGAAACCGCAGCGTGGGGTCGTCGATAAGACCCAGTTGACGGATTGCATCATTCAGGCGCCCCTGCTTTTCGGCAATTTGCACCAGCAGCAGCCTGGCGTCGGAAGCGTCCGCGGCCGCGTTGGTGGCATTGTCGTTGATCGATATGCGGCGCTGCGTCTGGATGCTGATGTATTCATTCAGCAGCGATTCGGCGCGGCTATAGCGTTCGGCGCGAAAATTGACCTCTGCCTCGGTGTAAAGCAGATCGAAATCCTCGGGAGCGCGCTGGCGCATTTTTGCAACCTGCGCCAAGGCACCGTCAAAATCCTTGCGGTCGGTCAGGCGAGCAGCCAGCATCAGCTGCAATTTGCGCGCTTCGGGATGCTTTTCGGCATACACCCGCGCCGCATTGATCGCCGCCCCCGGATCGACCTTCAAGCCATATTCAAGCACTCTTTGCGCGGCCGGCTCGGAATTCGGATCCAGCGCCAGGGCCTGCTGCGCTTCGGACAGCGCGCGGTCGGGATCGCCGGCCGCCCAGGCGGCGTCAGCCAGGGCCAGATGCGCCACGGGCAAGGAACGCACCGGATCATGCAAGGCTTTATCCAGGACATCGAGCGCCATTTTCTTGTCGCTCATTTTGCCGACTACAGCGGCCGCCTGCCCAATTGCCCTGTCTTTATCCTGCGCCTTGTCGATGCGAGCCCAAAGCGCGCCGGCCAAGCCCGCCGTCTGGCCATTGGACGCCGCCAGCGCCAATGAAGACGCTACGGCCTCGGGGTCGTCGGGTGCCAGTCGCGCCCACTCGCGCGCGGCCGCCAGGGCACGCGGCATATCGCGATCGGCCATGGAAAACTGAAACGCCCGTTTAGCCAAACGTGGATCCGAGGTATCCTTGGAAAGATCCAGCATGGTCTGGCTTGCCAGATCGTACTGGCCTCGCTGCGCGCCTATTTCCGACGCCAGCACGCGATAGAGGATATCCGCCGTCAGGCTGACATCGGGCAACTTGCCCTCTCGAAGCCGAATCAGTTCGGTTTGTTTGCGCGAGTGCTCGGTTTGCCGGGCCTGGGCGGCAAAAGACAGCAGCAGACACAAACCGACAAATGTTACTGAAGACAAGGAAATTGATAGTTTCATTCACTCGAACCACTGCCGTTGTGCCCGTAATACGGACGCAAAATGGCGAAATTACATACGAAGATTGAGAGATCTTAGCACCCCCTCATGCCTGAGCTACCAGAAGTCGAAACGACCCGTCGCGGAATTGCGACGGTTATGCCGGGTCGGATACTGACCCGATTCATTGTGCACGAATCGCGCATGCGCTGGCCGATCCCGCCCGGACTGCCCGAAATCATCAGCGGCAAGGTCGTGCAAAGTTGCGAACGCCGCGGCAAATACCTGCTGATCAACTTTGACCATGGTACACAGATTGTCCACCTGGGCATGTCCGGCTCATTGCGGCGCGTGACGCTCGATGAGCCCCGGCGCAAGCACGATCACGCCGAATGGCTGTTTGAAAGCGCGCGCTTTCTATTGCACGACCCGCGCCGCTTCGGCGCGGTGCTGTGGCATGGCGCTGAAGACGGGCCCCTGGCCGGCCACCCCCTGCTTGCCAAGCTGGGCATAGAACCCTTCGACCCTCTGTTCAGCCCTGACTGGCTGCATCGACATCTGCGCGGCAAGACGCTTTCAATCAAACAGGCATTGCTGGCGGGCAATGCCGTCGTCGGCGTGGGCAACATCTACGCCTCGGAGTCGCTGTTCAAGGCGCGCATCAATCCGCAAACCAGCGCCGGCAAACTGTCCCTGACTCGCTGCACGCGACTGTTCGCCTCTATACGGCAAACGCTGGAAGATGCGCTCGCGTCCGGCGGCAGCACCTTGCGCGACTACGTCGACGCCAGCGGCGAGCCGGGAGCTTATTTCGCACTGCACGCAGCCGTTTACGAGCGTGCCGGCCAGCCTTGCCCCGTCTGCCAGACACCCATACGCCGCATTGTCCAAGGGCAAAGAGCGACTTATTACTGTCCGCGCTGTCAGCGCAATTAGCCCGGCTAATATTCGTTTATAACAAATGCGTTGCACAAAAACGAATTATCGGCTATATTTTTCCCATAAACTGGAGACCTCACATGAGCAAACAATTCGCCTCGCACGCCGACATGGAAGACAAAGTCGTTTCGTTCGAAAAACTATCCGATAACGCCTATGCCTATACCGCCGAAGGCGACCCCAACACAGGGATCATCATTGGCGACGATGCTGTCATGGTCATCGATACACAAGCCACGCCTGTCATGGCCCAGGACGTGATTCGCCGCATCAAGGAAGTCACCGACAAGCCGGTCAAATACATTTTGCTGTCGCACTACCACGCGGTGCGCGTTTTCGGAGCGTCTGCCTACAATGCCCAGGAAATCCTCGCCAGCCGCGACACCTACGATCTGATCGTCGAGCGCGGCGAACAAGACAAAGCGAGCGAAATCGCGCGTTTCCCGCGCCTGTTCCGCAATGTCGAATCCATTCCGCCTGGGCTGACCTGGCCGACCATAACCTTCGAAGGCGAAATGACGGTCAATCTGGGCAATCTTGAAGTGCAGATCATGCAAGTCGGGCGCGGCCACACAAAGGGTGACACGATCGCCTGGCTGCCCGAGCAAAAAATCCTGTTTGCCGGCGATCTGGTCGAATACCAGTCCACGCCTTATGCCGGCGACTGCTATTTCCGCGAATGGCCCTACACGCTGGATACCCTGGCCGGTTTCAATGCCGAGAAAATGGTGCCGGGTCGCGGCCCGGCCCTGAAATCGGCCGACGAAGTCCGCAAAGGCCTGGCCGGTACGCGCGCATTCCTGACCGACCTCTACACGTGTGTAAACAACGGGGTCGCCGAAGGCAAAGACCTCAAGGCGATTTATCGCGAAACCTACGATTTCATGAAGCCGCGCTACGCCAATTGGGTGATTTTCGACCACTGCATGCCGTTTGACGTTTCACGCGCCTACGACGAAGCCACCGGCTATGACGATCCCCGTATCTGGACCGCCGAACGCGATATCGAAATGTGGAAGCAACTCGAAGGCAATTAATCCGCAAAAAAAACAAAACAGGAGCATGGATGTGGGCGACATCGATTATCAGGCGCTGGAATTCGCTTACCGGCCACAGCCCGCTCAGGCAGAAAATCGCCATCCGATCGTCGTGGTCGGAGCCGGCCCTGTCGGCCTGAGCACGGCAATCGACCTTGCCCAACGCGGCAGCAAGGTCGTGGTCGTCGATGACGACTACCGTCTGTCCACGGGATCCCGCGCCATCTGTTTTGCCAAACGCACGCTCGATGTCTGGGATCGCCTTGGCGTCGGCCAGAACATGGTCGACAAAGGCGTGTCCTGGAATGTAGGCAAGATCTTCTTCAAAAACGAGGAAGTCTGGCGCTTCGACCTGCTCCCCGAGCAAGGCCACAGGCGGCCCGCCTTCATCAATCTGCAGCAGTACTATTGCGAAGGCTTCCTGTACCAGCACGCCGCCCGGCACCCCAACATCGAATTGCGCTGGAAACACAAGGCCGTCGCGGTCAAGAACCACAGCGACCATGTCGAGCTCACTGTCGACACCCCCGACGGCCCCTATACATTGATCGCCGACTGGCTGCTTGCCTGCGACGGATCTCGTTCACCCTTGCGCAAAATGATCGGCCAGGAAAGCCACGGCCGGATTTTCCACGACCGCTTTCTTATTGCCGATGTCAGGATGGATGCCGAGTTCCCGACCGAGCGCTGGTTCTGGTTCGACCCACCCTTTCATCCCAATCAGTCCGTACTGCTACACCGCCAGCCCGACAACATCTGGCGCATCGACTTCCAACTGGGCTGGAACGCCGATCCCGTTGAAGAGGTCAAGCCGGAAAATGTGCTGCCGCGCATCAAGGCGCTGCTTGGCGCAGACGTGAATTTCGAACTCGAATGGGTCAGCATCTATACCTTTGCGTGCGAACGCATGGACCGATTCCAGCACGGGCGGATTCTGTTTGCCGGCGACGCCGCTCATCGCGTCTCGCCCTTCGGCGCCCGCGGCGCCAACAGCGGCGTGCAGGATGCCGACAATCTCGCCTGGAAACTGCACCTGGTCACCCAGGGCCTGGCTCCCGAATCCCTGATCGCTACTTACGCGGCGGAACGCGAAAAAGCCGCCGACGAAAATATTCAGCACTCATCGCGCTCCACCGATTTCATTACGCCCAAAAGCGAAATCAGCCTGTTATTCAGGAATACGGTCTTGAAACTGGCCAAGCAATTTGAATTCGCCCGCAAGCTGGTCAATAGCGGGCGCCTTTCGACGCCCACGTTTTATTCCGACTCGCCCCTCAATACGCCCGATACCGACAGTTTCATGCCAGGCCTGCCCCTGGGCGGCGTGGCGCCCGACGCGCCCATCCTGGTACAGGGCCGTCGCGACTGGTGGCTGGGCCAGTTGGACGGGCGATTCGTCCTTGCCGTCTTTTGCCTTGCGCAACTGCCTCCGGCTGCAACGCTGCAAGAACTGACACGGCTACAGGAAAATCCCGCAGGCCTGAAAGTCGTTTTCGTATTGGGTCCCGAAGCCGAGACACTGCCGGTGCCGGCAGGATTCCAGGTGGTCGTCGACCATGAATCGATCCTGGCCGAACGCTACGGCGCACTCGAACAAACCAGCTACCTGATCCGCCCCGACCAGCATCTGGCCGCCCGCTGGCATCATTGCGATGCTTCGGATATCCAGGCGGCCTTGCTGCGGGCGATGGGTTTCAACCAGAGTTAGCGACTCATGCATACACTAAATACTCAATCCAATTTTGCGGTACCCGATGACTTCTACGAACACCTGATCGAAGCGCATCGCGACCTCAGCACAGAACAAAGCCACGCCATGAATGCCGCGCTGGTTCTGCTCCTGGCCAACCATATCGGCGATCTGGACATTGTTCGCGATGCCTTGCAAAAGGCGCGCACCACGATTCAGAACGGCGGATAACGCCCGCAGGCCCCGAACCCAGCCCGGCAAATTCGTTTTAGGAACATTTTCGATGAGTACACTTCAGTATCAAACCGGATTCGGCAATCATTGCGCCACCGAGGCACTGCCCGGAGCGCTGCCCGCGGGCAGCAACTCACCCCAGGTTTGCCCCTATGGACTCTACGCCGAGCAGTTGTCCGGGACCGCGTTTACCGCCCCCCGCGCCGAAAACCGCCGCTCCTGGCTATACCGGATTCGTCCGGCCGCCGTACAGCAGCCGTTTGAAGCGTGCACAGACATCGCAAGCTGGCTGAATACATTCGGCGACGGCCCGGTCACACCAAACCAGTTGCGCTGGGATCCGCTGGACATACCGGCCGAGCCCACCGACTTCATCCATGGCATTCGCACTTGGGCGGGCAACGGCAATCCCGACGACCACACCGGCGTGAGCATAAATCTGTATGTGGCCAACCGCTCCATGCAAGACAGTTATTTCTACAATGCCGATGCCGAAATGCTGATCGTGCCGCAAGAAGGCCGCCTGCGCCTGGCCACCGAACTCGGGCTGATCGATATCGAGCCCTGCGAAATCGCCGTCATCCCGCGCGGCGTACGTTTTCGCGTCACGCTTATCGACCCTTCCGCACGTGGCTATTTGCTTGAAAATTTCGGCGCCGCCATGCGCCTGCCCGAGCTCGGCCCTATCGGT
Source organism: Paralcaligenes ginsengisoli (assembly GCF_054781135.1). Taxonomy (NCBI): domain Bacteria; kingdom Pseudomonadati; phylum Pseudomonadota; class Betaproteobacteria; order Burkholderiales; family Alcaligenaceae; genus Paralcaligenes; species Paralcaligenes ginsengisoli. The sequence goes on along the minus strand of NZ_BAAGUZ010000020.1, from coordinate 2,113 downwards.
TCCAATTGCCTGGCCAATGCGCGCGACTTCAAGACCCCCGTGGCCTGGTATGAAGATCTCGAAGGCGATTTCGCGCTTTACGCCAAATTTACCGGCGGTTTCTGGCGCGCCCGAATCGATCATTCGCCGCTCGACGTCGTAGCCTGGCACGGCACCCATGCCCCCTACAAATACGATCTGCGCCGCTTCAATGCCATAGGCTCGATCAGCTACGATCATCCCGATCCCAGCATTTTTACCGTACTGACCTCGCCTTCCGACACTCCGGGCACGGCCAATATGGATTTCGCCATTTTTCCGCCACGCGTGCTGGCTATGGAAAACACCTTCCGCCCGCCCTGGTTCCATCGCAATGTCGCCAGCGAGTTCATGGGCTTGATCCAGGGCGTCTACGATGCCAAGGCCGAAGGATTCCTGCCTGGAGGCGCCAGCCTGCACAACTGCATGACGCCTCATGGCCCGGATGCCGAAACCTTCGAAAAAGCCTCGACGGCCGACATCAGCCAGCCGCACTATATCCGCGATACCATGGCTTTCATGTTCGAAACGCGCCGCGTCATACGCCCAACCGCCGCCGCGCTGGCTTCGCCCGCGCTGCAAGGCAACTACTATCAAGCCTGGCAAGGATTGAAAAAGCACTTCAATCCCTCCAAGGCATAACAAACAGGATGCAACGATGTCCCACTTGAACGAAACCCACGACCCGCAACTCCAAAGCTGGGTCGAGTCGGCCAATGTCGAACACAACGGCTTTCCCATACAAAACCTGCCTTTCGGCATTTTCCGCGAACGCGCCGGTTCGCAGAGCTTTCGCCCCGGCGTAGCCATCGGCGATCAGATTCTCGATCTGGCCGCGCTGGCGCAGGCCCGGCCATTTACGGGCCTGGCGGCCGAAGCGCTGAACGCCTGCACGGGCGATCGCCTGAATGCGCTCATGAGTCTGGGCCAGGCGCACTGGTCGGCGCTGCGGCTGGCCTTGTCCAGAGCCCTGCGCTCAGGGGCGGCGCAGCAAAAGCTCCTGGAACCGCTGCTGAGTGCCCAGTCCAAAGCGGAATTCGATGTTCCGGCCCATATCGGCGACTACACCGATTTTTACATTTCCCTGCATCACGCGACGTCGGTCGGCAAGCAATTCCGCCCCGACAATCCCTTGCTGCCCAATTACAAGTGGGTCCCTATCGGCTACCACGGCCGGGCCTCGAGCATTGGGGTATCGGGCCAGAAATTTCCACGGCCGGTTGGGCAGACACGCCCCGCCAGCGAGGGCGCGAAGCCGGGCTTCGGGCCATGCCAGCGCATGGACTATGAGCTTGAGCTGGGCATTTTTGTCGGCCAGGGCAACCCTCAGGGTGAACGCATTGGCATCGACCAGGCCGAGTCCCATGTATTTGGGCTGTGCATACTGAATGACTGGTCGGCCCGCGATATCCAGGCCTGGGAATACCAGCCTCTGGGCCCATTTTTGTCCAAGAATTTCGCCAGCACTATTTCGCCCTGGATCGTAACTCTGGAAGCGCTGGCGCCATTCCGCACCGAATTCACGCGCGAGGCGTCCGATCCGCAACCGCTGCCTTATTTGTCTTCGGCCATCAATTCAGCCGCGGGCGCCTTCGACATAGGCCTGGAAATTCTGCTTACCACTGAACAGTCGCGTGCCGCGAAGGCGAAGCCGGCGCGGCTGTCGCAGAGCAATTTCAAGGATGCTTACTGGAATGTCGCGCAACTGGTGGCTCACCATACCGTCAATGGCTGCAATTTGCAGGCGGGCGATATGTTCGGCACGGGTACTCTTTCGGGCCCTGGGCCGGACCAGGCGGGATCGATACTCGAGCTGAACCACGGCGGCAAGGATCCGGTGCGGTTGCCTTGGGGGGAGCAGCGTGTATTCCTGCAAGACAACGACGAAGTGATTTTGCGGGCCAGGTGCCAAAAGCCCGGGTATCCGACTATCAGCCTGGGAGAGTGTGCTGGGATGATTCTTCCGGCTAAGACGTAGGGGACGGGCCTTGTGGTCGCCTATTATTCGCGTTCTTTGTTCTTCTTTGTTCTTCTTTGTTCTTAAGACGCGGGGGTGGCGGCCCAGGCGGGGTGGTGCTCGCATCGTCCGGTCCTG